>DADN01000217.1:257-17474 GCA_002509665.1 Methanobacterium sp. UBA8 | reverse complement strand
TCCTTTATCAGGCTGAAATCCTGGATGTATTTTTTGAAATTATGCCATTTAGCATCAAATTCTTCACCATGAGTAGTCCACTGCCCTGCAACTTTTTGGGGCATGACAAGTGAAATAATAGACACTATTCCCAAAATAATAGATGCAATTAAAGCATAAATTGCTGCAGGCAGCGGATTAGCTATTGTAAAGAAGAATGTCAGTGCTGCAGCAACTAGACCAATTACTCCAAAGATCTTGAGGTATGTATCTCCTTTTTTCAGGAATATCTGGTCCATGATTCCATCATTTAAAAATTCACTTTTTAAATCACTTTCCCAGATGCCGTATGATTCTCTAAAGGATTGTGCTGTGTCTCGATCCTTTAAACCATTTTTAAGTCCATCTAAATTAATGATACCGTCCTCTTCTTCAAAGTTTTTCAGGATAGTAACTGCATCATATTCAAAATTTGCAAGTTCATCCAAATTTTTATCATGGTTGACTTTAAGTGAAACAGACCTATCTTTATCTTTCTCAAGTGTTTGAGGAATATCCTGTATCAGCAAATATTTACGGTCTATAAGATCCATTATAGTAGCTCTAAACCCGTCCATATCAGGTTCACCAACTTTCTTACCTAACCCTTTACCAGATATGGCATTTACCACTGCAGGTAAATCATCGGTTGGTATATCTCTTTCATATTCAGCCTGATAGTTGATTTTTGGCTCCCTTCCATAACGGAAGTAGATAATTAGCGGTACCAAACATGCGAGTAAGAATAAAACTGCTAGTAATGAGTAAAGAGTTGATTTAAAGTTTATTCCATTTTGATAATCGTTTTGAATCTTCTCTATTTGACTTAAACCATTCTGATTTATTATAATTCCATTTGTAGGGTTTGCTGCGAATTGACTTTTAGGTATGACCATTCTAAGTTCAAAATAATCCCCAGATGGAACTGTTTTACCCACTACATTTAATGTATTGGCATTCCAGCTGGAATTTTCAGCAAGATAAGGTGGATTTAACCAGTATTGTACACCATTACTTGATTTAAGGTGTATATTTGCGTTAACTGCCCCAATATCTTTGTCCCACTGTGTACCTACTAATTCGTACTGTAGTTCAGTTACATCGTTGTAGAATTTAATTCCATGTAAAAAATCATATTCAATGGTAACAGTAACATCTTTATCAGTTATAGGGGATGTTTTTTGAGGGTTAGAATATAAATATACTTTTATACGTTCCATTCCTCCCGAATAGGATGTGCTAAAATTAGTATAAGCTCCCTGAGCAGATATTTTTATGTTTTTCACCTGCTGGTTACCACTTATCGGTATATCCCTGTATATTCCATTATAAGTCCCTGTAAACGAGTAATGAATAACCTCTTTAACATGCAGCGACCCATCACTCTGTGGAAAGAGATCCATATCAAGAGAAGGTATAGAATAATCCTTTGCAAATGCTGCAGTTGAGAATGCGGAAATTATAAATAAAAATAATAAAATTATGGAAATAAAATACTTTTTGTCCATTTAATCACTTCATAAATTTTATTTATGAGTTCAGGAAACCTCTAGTTTCCTTCAACTTCGCAAATTTAATTTTAGAAAGTTAGGAAATCATAGATTCCTAACTTAAAATTGCACTTTTGGAACTGAACGAGCTGATTCTTCCACTTCAAAGAATTCTGATTCAGTAAAGTTAAATTGATTAGCTATTAAGTTGCTTGGAAACATCTGGATCTTGTTATTGTACATAAGTACAGTGTCGTTGTAAAACTGCCTTGAATAGGCTATTTTGTCCTCAGTTTCTGCCAGCTGGCTTTGTAAGTCCCTGAAATTTTGATTTGCTTTCAATTCAGGGTAATTTTCTGCAACGGCAAAAAGGCTTTTTAAAGCACCTGTTAACATATTATTTGCATCTGCACTTTCTTGTACTGTTTGAGCATTCATAAGGCCAGATCTTGCCTTAGTAACATCTTCAAACACAGTTTTTTCGTGTTTAGCATAGCCTTTAACTGTTTCTACCAGGTTAGGTATCAGGTCAGCCCTTCTGTTTAGCTGAACATCTATCTGGGACCATGCATTTTTAACCCTGTTACGAAGTCCGACCAGGTTGTTGTACATGAAAATTATCCCAACAACTACTGCTAAAATAATTAAGATAAGTATAATGATTCCTATGATCATGTAAATTGACATCTTCAATCACCATTTTGAGATGGTGATGTTTTGTTATTTATACATTTTGACTGTATTCCAATAGATGATACTGTACTGTTATTTAAAATACACCAAATACTAAGCATGCAAACACTAAGCATACCCTCAACTCCTTTTCAAAGTCCAAAATCAAAATTTTAAGGATTTTCAGAGCATAAAAACGTTAGTTTTGATAGCTGTCACAATCTCTCAAACCCAAAGGGTTTGGAGCACGAAACAACGCTTACAAATCTACGATTTGTGCTTTAAAAACCTATGGTTTTTGAAAGTTTCGCAAGCTTTAATTTTTGAGAGATTTTCCAGGTGAAAAAAAGAATTTTTGTACTTAATCATTCGATTAAGCAGGCATCAGATATGTAGAGTGGCTGCAAACATGCTCTTTACCGTGTACTGCACAGAAATCGGCATCACAGCAAGTACAACGTATCATTCCCTCAGGACAGTCACTTGTTCTTTCAAATATAAGTGCGCCATGTTGATGACACTGAGGACAGTAATTTATCCAGGATGGATCGTGTAATTTGTAATCACCATATAAACCACAGGAACATCTAGCAGTTACCACAAGTACATCATTTCTAACTTTAGCTTTAGCTTTTGGCTCAGAAGTTACTTGAGCAGTATTTGCCTGAGATGGGGACTGCACAACTTTAGGTCCAATTGAATAATTTGCGCTTTGATCATTTAAAACTCCAGAAAACAACCCGACCGTGGCAACGCTAAGTACCACAATGGGTAAAAACCATTGTTTCGGCGTAATTATATCTCCTCCACGCATATTTTTTAAAAAGTCACTTTGTAATAAGAATATTGTAATTATTATTACATTTAAATATTGTGGTTTAAAATCCAAAAAAAAGCTCAATTGCAGCCTATTTTTTAATTTAAAACTGTATTAAAAAGAATTATATTTTAGAAATAGAAATTCCTGTTTGATGTTCTTATTTTTAGTAGATTAACTTCCAAACAAGTCCATTTCATTAAAACTTAAGTATCAGATGTTTTTGTCTTGCTGATATTTTCTCCCAAAAGAATATCCCATTGTATATCATATCCACTTTAGACTGTGTCATTCATTTCCCAGTATTATCCATCAAAAAAACGAATTTATACGCTAATAACTAATTTTAACCTTTTAAAAAAATAATTGACAGGTATTTTCATATATTCAGAAAATAAAATTAAGTTTTTACAAGATTAATTTTTTAACTGATTTAAATTTCATTATACAAATATAAAAACATTAAAAATATCTAAAATCTGAATTAAATCCATATAAATTTATTATTTAATTATTCAATATATTTACGCATTATATAATACAATAAAATATATAATAAGATATATATAATTAAATTATAGGATTATTTTACTCTATTTACAAATATAGATGATATAATCCTGAATTTATGATATAAAAAATTTTAAAATGCATTTTAAGCTAAAATTCAGATTTTTGTAAAAGTAATGGCACTAAGCAAATGATTACATATTATCCATTTTCTTCATAGAACAAATTATAATACTATTTTTGATATAATAAGTTATAATGAATGCAGTACAAAAACTCAAAGTTCTTGGCGAATCAGCAAAGTACGATCTGTGTAATTACGTAGATCCCAACCTTGAAACATATGCATCAGGCAAGATGCTGGGAGTATACAACAGTACAGCTCCTGATGGGCGTTGCATACCATTATTCAAGGTATTAATGACAAATAAATGTTCAAATGACTGTAAATACTGCATAAACCGCAGCGGCATGAAATGTGAACGTTTTGAATATTCGCCCCAGGAACTTTCAAACCTGTTTTTGAATTATTTCAATAAGAAATATGTTGAGGGCTTATTTTTAAGTTCTGGAATTTCTGGAGACATTGACACTTCCATGGAAAAGGAAGTAGAAGTTGCAAGGATACTTAGAGATTGTGGATATGACGGCTATATTCACATTAAAATCCTTCCAGGTACATCTTATGACTTAATTAAAAGAGCCATGAGCCTGGCAGACCGAATAAGCATAAACATTGAAGCTGCAACCCCTGATGGATTTGAAGAGCTTACAAGTACCAAAAACTATAATATCGATATCTTAAGGCGGATGAACTGGATTAACAAATTAACAAAAAAGGACCCAACTATGGCCCCTTCAGGACAAACCACACAGTTCATTGTCGGTGCAATAGATGAAAGTGACGAAGAAATCCTGAGTAGAACTAAAAGACTATATGATGATTTCCAGATAAAGAGAAGTTATTTTAGCGCTTTTAGTCCATTAGAAGGTACTCCTCTTGAAAATCATGAAACTCCACATCCTAAAAGAGCTCCAAGATTATACCAAGCTGATTTCTTGTTAAATTCTTATGGATTCAGTTTAGATGAACTTGTATTTAATGAAAATGGGAATATAGAAACAGAAATAGACCCAAAATATTCTTTTGCCTTAAATAATATGGATTTATTCCCCACTGAAATTAATGAAGCATCATATGATGAACTTATACGAGTCCCAGGGATAGGTAAAATATCTGCAAAAAGAATTATAACCTTAAGGAAACGGGGCAAACGTTTTGAAAAATTAGAAGAGCTCCAAGAACTTGGAGTAGCTGTAAAACGTGCTGAACCATTTATAAAGCTGAATAAATCATATCAAGCCACATTAGGTTTTTAATTTTTTGTTGAATATCAAGGATCACGATTTTTACAGTTGGATATAAGTTATAACTTCTAAGTTTTAAATTATAACTTAAATCTTACAACTTATACCTACTAACTTATAAGTGATAACAATAAATTAGGAAATGATCTTCAAATCTTGCCAAAAAATTGATTTGTACAGGTCGTGATAATTTTGGCACCCCAAACTCTTCAACTTGGGGTGTTAAAAAATTTAATAAATTTAGTTTTAAAGCCGTTAAAAATTGAAACATGGAAAATAATGTTTTAAAGGATGCTACAAAAGTTTCATTTTTAAAGCAGTTATAAATGTTCTTCAAACATTTCCCAGATTTCAGGGTATTTTTCTTTTACAGCTTCTTCCATTAAAAGTGATGCTTCACTGCTGATGCTGAATTCAGGTTCTGTTTTTCTTAAAAACCTCAACACTGCAGCAGTCCTTGCAGACCAAAATGAAACACGAGGATTTTTACCTACATCTTCTAAAATTGCATCTATTATCTTTTGATGGATTACATCTACTTCAACAGGCTCTCCCATGTCTTTTACTGGCTCTTTTGTGACATTTTCTTCTTTAACAGGTTCGCCTTCGGAATCTTTAACAAATTCCTTGCTGATCAATGCATCTAATCCTCGCCCGAGTGCTCCTCCCTGTTTTTTATCTGTTTTAGTCATTTTGCAGCCTCCATAGCAATTATTTCTTCTGCAAGCTCCATATATGCCTCTGAACCCTTACATTCCTCATCATAAAGAACACCTGGTTTTCCATGACTTGGGGCTTCTGCCAGTTTAACATTCCTCGGAATACTGATTTCAAAGATGTTTTCTTTCTCTCCAAAGTATTCTTTAACGTTTTCATATACATCTCTTCCAAGCCTTGTCCTTGAGTCATATAAAGTAAGTAAAATACCTTTTATATTACATGGACTGTTTAAACGATTTCCTACAAGCTGCATGGCTTCCATAAGGTCTGCCATTCCTTCAAGCGCGTAAAACTCTGCCTGAATAGGGATTATTACACTGTCAGATGCTACAAGCGAGTTTATTGTAAGTACTCCCAAGGATGGAGGAACGTCAATTAAGATATAATCATAAGAATCTTTGATATTCTCTAAGCGTTCATTCAATATTGAATGAAACCCAATTTCCCCACTTAATTCAATTTCCGCGCCGCTTAATGCTATATTACTTGCGACAAGATCTAATCTGTCAATTCCTGTTGAGATTACTGCTTCTTCTACAGGGTTTTTTCCTGTTAATGTGGTGTAAATAGTTTTTTCAATTTCACTTTTAGGTATCCCAAAGCTTGTTGTGGCATTGCCCTGCGGATCAATATCTATTAATAAAACTCTTTTATTGTTAAGTGCTAAAGCTGTTGATAAGTTAACTGCAGTGGTTGTTTTACCACAACCACCTTTTTGGTTAAGTATTGCAATTGTTTCGCCCATAAACTTTCCTCCATTATACTTCTAAATTATAAGTTATAACTTAAAATTTTTAAAGCTTTCTAAATATTTCTTTATATAACGAAGTTTAATTGCATTTAGTAAAAAAATAGAATAGATTATGGACTAATTGTAAATTTANNTATATAACGAAATTAATCTGGATTTACTTAAAAAATAAGATATGTTGTGGACTTATGACACATTTAGTGATACTGATGAATTTAATAGGTTATAGTCACTCCTTTACTTGTTAACTAACTTGAAAAGACCTGATTTTAACCATTTATCATTCCTAAATTATCAGGATAGGAAAATATACTGCTTGGAAATGAATATTCTCAAGAGATGATTTATTAAAAAATGATAAAACCCTCAAACATGAAATGTTTGGGGCGTCAAAATTCTTCGAATTTTGAACAGTTTTATTAATTTTTAACCATAAAAATAACACGTGCAGATTAGATTTTAAGGAGTGTTAAATATGAAACATATATTAAAAGAAGGAGACTCTGGAAATCAGGTTAAAGAAATACAGCACTGGTTAAATGATCACGGTTATAGTGCAGGTGAAGAAGACGGTGTTTTTGGAGAAAAAACACGAGAAGCAGTTATACAGTTTCAGAGTTCTAAAAAAATCATTACTGATGGCATAGTTGGTTCTCAAACTCAGATTACTATGGAAAGAATGGAAAAATAGAATATCAGGAATTATTAAACTGAAAATTTATGGTGAAATAGAATCAGTAAACAAAGAATATAGATTTTAAGGGTATGAAAAATGTCATTAGATTTAGAAAAAGGAACTGAGGGAAAAGAAGTAAAAAAAATACAGCGCTGGTTAAATGATCATGGTTATAATGCGGGTAAAGAGGATGGCATATTTGGAGATAAAACTCGTTCTGCCGTTATACAATTTCAAGGTGAAAAAGATATCCTTACCAACGGCATAGTAAACCATCAAACGCAGGTTGTAATGAAAAGAATTTCAAAACAAGAATTTGATGAGCCAGGATAAATTCCTAAAAATAAAATAATAAAGATATAGATTTTAATGGTATGAAAAGAAACAAGAATAATGTTAAATTAAGAATTTAAAAACTAAAAATTAGAGTTAATTAAAAATTAACTCTTTTTGAAAGTTTAACAGGTAACGGCAGTTTTCTAACTGGCATCCCTTTAACTTCAGCGTGGATTCTAGCAATTAACTCGTCTTTATCCATTAAAACCTTTTCATTAGTTTCACGGATGTTTACAGTTACCTGTTCTTTTCCAAGCTCATTGTCTCCAATTACAATAGTATACGGAACCCATTCTTTTCCAGCGTTTCTTATCTTTTTACCTACTGTTTCAGACCTTTCATCAACATCTACCCTTATGTTACTGTCCTTCAGATACTCAGCAAGCGAAAGGGCGAAATCAAAATGCCTTTCAGCAATTGGAATTACCCTCACCTGAATTGGTGACAGCCAGACAGGTAGCATTGGCATTTTTTTAGGGTCTTCCCTAAGTTCAATAGCAGTTTTTTCAAGTAAACTGCCTATAACACGCTCTATACTTCCAGTTGGACTGCAGTGGATGATTATAGGATATTCTTCCTCTTCTTTTTCATTGATGTAGTTTATATCGAACCTTTCAGCACTTTCAACATCTATCTGTATTGTAGGGTTTTCTATAGGTCTTCCCAGATAGTCAATAGCTGCAAAGTCCATCTTGGATATCCAGTAATGTTTACGTCTTGGTAAGATTTCAAGGAGCATTGGTTTTCCAACTTTTTCTGCTGCTTTATACATCCATTCCTTATTTTCATCGAAAAAGTCCTGTGTTGCCCTGAAAATGACTTCATAATTTACATTCAGGTCGTCCCCAGTCTGCATACACATTGTTATCTGCCTTTCAAATTCTTCCATGGACTGAGGTATATCCCTGCATACTGAGTGGAAATCAGGCATTGTAAACCCTCGAAGCCTTTTAAGACCTACTACTTCCCCTCTTTTTTCTAATCTAAAGCTGTATGTTGAAAGCTCGTAAAGTCCAACAGGCAGATTTTTCCAGGTTAAAAATGAATCGGATAATATCCTAAACGCCCCAAAGCAGCACGCAAACCTTAACATGAGTTCTTTTTTAGTACCCATTCTGTACTGCCTTTCTCCAAATTTATCAGCATGTGTGCGTATTGCTTCATCTGCAAGGTCGTACATTATTGGAGTTTCAACTGGCATGGCCCCGTATTCAGTTACGAGGTTGTAAACGTAGTCTGAAAGAAGGTCACGGATTAATCTTCCTTTAGGATACCAGCGTAAATGGCCAACGTGTGCTGAAGGTTCATAGTCTGAAAGACCCTTTTCACGCATTAATTTAACATGAGGTGGTTCTTCACCAGAAGATTCCATTTTGCCAAGTTCATACAACATCAGTTTTCGGAGATCTTCATTTTCATATTCATATCCTTCAGGGTCATGAAGTTCCCCCTTGCTTAAAATGTACCATTTTGAAGGTTCTTCTTCAGCTTTTTCTTCTTCTTTAGGTTTTACAGTTATAGTCCTTGAGAGTTCAGATAATGGGTGTCCCTTACATGAGATTTCAAAGGATTTATACCATCCAAATGGAATTCTTGAAACTGAAACGTCCTTCTCTTTTAATTTAGATTCCATACCTTTTAAGATATTCTTTGCAGCGTCTGGAGAGCTCAAAGATGAGCTTAAATGGGCATAAGGGTATATTATTACATTATCCGGTTTTACCTGGGCTGAAACATTCATTATCTCAGATACAGCGCTTTCAATTATATTATCTGCATCTTTTTCATCTTCTCTTTCAACTGCAGTAAAAACTACTAAAGCGTTGTCAAATTCGCCGCCTTTCTTTTCATCTTCTATTTTTTCTGCTATTTTTGTTTTGGATTTTGTTTTATATCTTAAGTAATCAGAGTGAATCAAAAGTATCCTCATTTTCTCACCTGTAAACCAAAATAATTTATAAAATGATTCTAAACTTTAAAATCAATAATTTTGTTTGATACTACTTTTCAATTAAATGAATTTTATATTAGTCATTAAACTTTAGGTTTAGAGTATTTAAATTTTTATTGGATCACTTTAGTGAATATTTTTGATTATCAAAATTAAACAGCCATGCTAATTGAAAGGCAGAATAATTATTCAAATGAAGAATATTGCAATAAGGCCAGTTGCAATGATTGCAGCAAAAATTATACCTATTATTTGTCCAAAACGCCTTGTACCAATAAATAAAGCTATTCCAAATTTCATTACAGTATTAGAAATAGCTGCAATAGTTATTGCAGTGACTGCTACATTCTGCGGGACAGTATTCTTTGCAAGAAGCGCCATACTTATTGTTATAGCGTCAACATCTGCAATGCCCGATATAATGCTTGCCACATAAAGTCCGCTGCTTCCAAAGTAAATATCTGCAATTTTTGACATGAAAAGAATGACTAAAAAGAGTATTCCAAATAGGAGCGCTGGTTTAAGTGAAAAAGGGTTTTTAAATTCGATTTCTTCCCCAACTTCCTTAACTTTTGTGGCCTTCCATGCCAGTACTCCTAATGTAATCCCCAAAATTCCCATGCTCAACATTGGAACCATGAGAAGTGATACAAGATCGGGATTTATAACCAGTACCTCAAAAAGAATCCTTAAAAACATCATTGAACTAGCTACAACCGTTGCAAATACTGCTGCCCTTATAATAAACTCACTTTCTTTAACCCTTGATGCCATTGCCGTTGCAACTGCAGTACTTGATACTAATCCTCCAACGATCCCTGTTAATCCCAATCCCCGCTCTGCCCCAATTATTTTCATCAAGATATATCCTGCATAACTTATTGCCGAAATAAAAACAACTACAAGCCAGATTTGATATGGATTGAATACATCTAGTGGTCCCATCGTCTGATCAGGGAGTAATGGAAGAATTACAAAAGCAATTATAAGAAATTTCAGAGTATTTATAAGCTCTTTTTCACTTATTTTCCTTACAAATTTGTGTATATATGATTTTGTCGCTAGCAGAGCAGTT
The DNA here is from genome assembly GCA_002509665.1 of Methanobacterium sp. UBA8. Classification (GTDB taxonomy): domain Archaea; phylum Methanobacteriota; class Methanobacteria; order Methanobacteriales; family Methanobacteriaceae; genus Methanobacterium_D. The sequence continues at coordinate 7,090 of DADN01000217.1, read as the reverse complement.
ATGATAATTGCAAATATTGGGGCTATCCTTATTCCATCATCAGTATAACATAACGCCCCTAAACTAAAAGTAAGGAGAGCTACAACCTCAGTTGTAATGCCGATATCCCCAGTTTCCCGTGCGCTTACCATGTAACTTAACCCTACAAGCACTATTAGACCTAAAAAGGATATAACTAAAAAATTAGAGTAAATTTCATTTATATAAGCGGAAAGTATTCCAAATAATGCAATTAAAATAAATGTCCTTATACCTGCAAATTCACTTTTATTAACCTGCTTTCGTTCCCTTTCAATGCCAATTAACGCCCCAATTGCTAAAGCAATTAAAAATTTTAAGACGATGTCGATATGCATATTAATAATCTGTCTTTTGATCTATAAATAATAAGCTTCAAATTAAAAGTATATTAAAACTTACACCCCAACAATTATATTATATCTAAATAGGGATGTTTAAAGTCTATATATCAACCAGAAATGCACGTGTCAGTGCAATTTAAACTTCAAATAAATTGCAAATGAAATTAAAAATAATTTTACAATTTGATACAAGATCATTTTATATCAATAAAAACAGAATATAGTACATTTATAATACATAAAAAGAAATTAATATGATTATAATTAAAGATATTAATACGCTTGTTCTATTAACCAACAATAACCATTTAAAATAGAATTAAGTTAGTATTACCCGTTATTTATAAAATATATCATAGAAGAATTATTTTATGGTGATTCAATGAGAAGCGATGCTATTAAAAAAGGATTACAAAAAGCTCCCCATAGATCTTTACTTAGAGCATGCGGAGTAACAGACGAAGAAATGGATAAACCATTTATAGGTATTGCAAACAGTTTTACCAGCATAGTACCTGGACATATTCACCTTAATGAAGTATCTGATGCAGTTAAGCAGGGCATAAGCGAAGCAGGTGGAGTACCTTTCGAATTTAATACAATGGCCATTTGCGACGGCATATCAATGGGCCACGAAGGGATGAAATATTCCCTCGCCTCAAGAGAGATAGTAGCCGATACTGTAGAAAGTATGGCTCAGGCCCACCAGATGGACGCGCTTGTATTAATTCCAACATGCGATAAAGTAGTCCCCGGAATGTTAATGGCTGCAGCAAGGCTCGATATACCTTCAATCGTCGTTACAGGAGGGCCTATGAAACCTGGTGAATTCAAAGGTAAGCCAGTAGATTTCATATCTGTTTCTGAAGGTGTTGGGGCAGTATCATCAGGCAAAATGACAGAAGAAGAACTTGACGAGCTTGAAAGATGTGCATGTCCTGGAGCAGGCTCATGTGCCGGTCTCTTCACTGCAAACACGATGGCATGTATAACAGAAGTATTAGGGATGAGTTTACCATACTGTGCAACAGCTCACGCTGTTGATGCTAAAAAAAGACAGATAGCACGTCAATCTGGGGCTCAAATAATAGAATTGCTGGATAAAAATATAACTCCATCCAAAATAATGACTCAAGAAGCATTTGAAAATGCTATAGCTGCTGATCTTGCACTTGGAGGATCATCGAATACTACTTTACACATTCCTGCAATAGCAAGCGAACTTGAAGATAAAGGAGTTAATATAACCCTTGATACATTCGATGAATTTAGCAAAAAAGTTCCACATATAACCAAATTACGCCCATCAGGAGTTCACAGCCTGTTAGATTTAGACAATGCTGGAGGCATACCTGCAGTTTTAAAAGTAATTGAAGGCAAAATAAACCAGGATGTTCTAACATGTACTGGAAAAACCCTTGGCAAAAATATTAAAGATGCAGAAGTCGCTAATGAAGAAGTTATAAGGCCATTAAGTAATCCTTACAGTAAAGAGGGAGGACTCGCAATATTAAAAGGCAATTTAGCTCCAAGGGGATCTGTAGTTAAAATAGCAGGTGTAAATGAAGACATGAAAGTACACACAGGTCCAGCAAAAGTCTTTGACGGTGAAGATGAATGTGTTGATGCAATTTTTAACCATGAGATCAAAGAAGGGGACGTAGTTGTAATAAGATATGAGGGACCAAAAGGCGGTCCTGGAATGCGTGAGATGCTGAACCCAACTTCCGCAATATCCGGTATGGGATTAAAAACAGTTGCCCTCATAACTGATGGAAGATTCTCCGGAGGGACAAGAGGACCTTGTATTGGGCACATATCTCCTGAAGCTATGGAAAAAGGACCAATAGCTGCTTTAAAAGATGGAGACATCATAAAAATAGATATGAATAACCGAATACTTGAAGCTGAAGTTGAAGACGCGGAACTTAAAAAGAGACTTGAGAATGTAGTAATGCCAGATAAAAAAGTTAAAGGCTGGCTTTCAAGGTACAGGAAAATGGCAAGTTCTGCCGATAAAGGAGCTATCCTAAGATAAGTATAAGAAAAGCTTGATTCTTTATCTTTTCTTTTTAAATCCAGTTTATATGCTTTAATCTGCAATATAATTCATCTAAAATCATAAGCCCCGCAAGTTATGTTACTCAGCATAATAAATCACATAATATCAAAAAATAATATTTGGGCAAAGCTATAAATCATTTAAAATCCATAGATTTAGACAAAATCCTAGAGGGAGAAAGTGAATTATAAAGAAATAGCAACTTACATTATAATCATACTCGCAGGAGTAATTATAGCGCAGCATATGAACGTTGTCGTCTCAGGAAGTATGGAACCCGTAATGTACAGAGGAGACATAGTTATAGTAGACCAAAACCCAAGCAGCGTCCAGGTAGGAGACATAGTTGTCTACAAAGCAACATGGGTTAACGAAGATGTGATTCATAGGGTTAAAGAGATATACAAAACGTCTAATGGAAGCACGTATCTCATAACAAAAGGAGACAACAACCCTGTGGCTGATCCTTATCCCGTGCAATATCCAGACCAGGTAGTTTCAAAAGTTGTATCCATAAATGGCCAACCGCTTATTATACCCAAAATAGGATATATAACACTGTGGATTAGAGGATTATAACAACATTAAACTGGCAAACTTTATTTTCAATTGCCGTGTTCTATTAAAGCTTAATTTCTTAAATATATTTTAAATTAAGCTATGATGCCCCTAATAAAGGTGAAAAAGTGAATTATAAAGAAATAGCAACTTACATTATAATCATACTCGCAGGAGTAATTATAGCGCAGCATATGAACGTTGTCGTCTCAGGAAGTATGGAACCCGTAATGTACAGAGGAGACATAGTTATAGTAGACCAAAACCCAAGCAGCGTCCAGGTAGGAGACATAGTCGTTTATCACGCGACCTGGTTTCCAGAGCCCGTAATCCATAGAGTTAAAGAGATATACAAAACTTCCAATGGAAGCACGTATCTCATAACGAAGGGAGACAACAATCAAGCAGCTGACCCGTATCCAGTACAATTCCCAGACCAAGTGGTTTCAAAGGTTGTTGATATAGGCGGGCAGCCTCTGATTATACCTAAAGTAGGGTATATAACACTGTGGATTAGGGGATTATAATAAAATTATTAAATTGACAGCAGTCAATTTATTATTTTTTCATTTTAAATTTTAATACATGAATCCGTCTTAATAAACAAATTACTTATTTTGAACCATTTCTTATTTTTTTTATATATTCAACTAATTCAATGATTTTAAACTTCATTTTATTTTTAAATATGATATTAAATATTTCAATTATTTTATAACTAAGGAAACCCAACATCCAATCAAAAAGTTAATTTCGTTAGGAGGCTTAAATCAGAATGCAGAAAAAAGCTAAACTCTTAATTTTGATAGTCTGTATAATTGCTGTAGCTGGCATAGTTTCTGTAATTGGAGTAATAGAGTTTACTTCAACATCAGGCAGTTCAGGATCTACAGAATATGTAGTTATGGTCTCAACATCTATGGAACCCTCCATTTACAGAGGAGATATTGTTCAAGTTGAAAATAACCCCAAAAATATCCAAATTGGAGATATAATAACCTATAATGCAACATGGATTCCAGAAGAGGTACTTCACAGAGTTATTGCCATTCACAAAGCAGAGAATGGAACCACCTATTTTATAGCAAAAGGAGACAACAATCCAGTACAAGATCCAGAACCAGTTTATCAGAATCAAATAGTTTCAAAGGTTGTAACATCGAATGGACAGCCAGTAGTTATACCTAAAATCGGATATATCTCACTCTGGATTAGGGGACTATAAAATTTTAAAATTCAATTTTTTTAAATATTTTGTTTTGAAAACCGACAAAAATCAGAGCTAACGAAAAACTTTGTTTTTCGTGCCCCAAAAATTCAGAGAATTTTTGAGGGATTTTTGTGGCCGTCGAACATATTGTGTTCGGGCCCTCAAATGCAAAGCATTTGGGGCCGAAGAAACACAGTTTCCACCGGCCTTCGAAATCAGAGCATTCGAAAATTCATAGAATTTTCGACGCGTCAAAATTGAAAATTTTGACAGATTTCGAAAGTTTAAAAAAATTCGTAGCCTACAAACACGAGGTGTTTGTTGCGCCAAAAACTGTCAGTTTTTGACAGCTTTCAAAAATCAGAGATTTTTGATGCTGAAGGAAATCTTAGATTTCCTGAACAGCAAAAACGTAGTTTTTGCATGCCCCAAAATTCTTCGGATTTTAGAAAATACGTAGTATTTTCTAACTCCTAACAAATTCATAGAATTTTTTTAGGATTTTGAGGGAATTTTTGAAAAATACTTTTTAATAGGCGTGACAATATCTTAATTTAGAGAATTTTGAAATATTATTAATAAGTACTATATTTAATTTCAAAAATATTTTTACACTGCATTTACGTTAAAATTGTATATTTTAAGGAAATTCTCATGCAAATATATGATATACAACTTTTAATATTGAAATAAATGTATTATAACAATTATACGGTGAATCTATGTACAGAATGCTAGAAAAAGAAGCAATTAAATCTTTAGAAAGTGCAATTGAATCTTTAGGATATGAAAAACCATCTGAAATTAAAGTTGAGGAACCACCGAATGCAGATCTAGGAGATCTCGCATCAACCGTGTCATTTCAACTTGCAAAACAGCTTAAAAAACCCCCTATGGAAATAACTAAAGACATTTTAAATGTCATAGAAGTTCCTGAAGTTTTCAAATCTGTAGAAATGAAGGGCCCTTACATCAATTTCTTCATAAATTATGACAACTTTTCAAAACTGGTTTTAGATTCTATTGGCGAAGATTACGGACAATTAGAAGATAAAAATAAGAAAATAATCCTTGAACACACATCAGCGAACCCTAACGGCCCATTACACATTGGTCACGTTAGAAACGCGATAATAGGAGATTCTTTAGCAAGAATACTTCGGTCTGCAGGATATAATGTAGAAACTCAGTATTATGTAAATGATATGGGTCGGCAAATAGGCATAATTGCCTGGGGACTCCTGAATTTTGATTTTAAAATAGAAGAGAAAGAAAAAGTAGACCATGAAATTGGAAAAATCTATTTCCAGATAAATGAAAAATTACGTGCCGACGAGAGCCTTAAAGCAGAAGTTAGTGCGCTTTTAAAAAGATATGAAAGCGGTGCTGATCCAGAACTTGAAAAAATCTTTAAAAATATCGTGGAAAAATGTATAAGTGGAATTGAGTCCACATTAAACGATTTAAACATTTATCACGACGCTTTTGTATGGGAAAGCAAGTTTATAAGAAATCAGGCCGTCATCGGAATTCTAGACAAATTAAGTAAATACACTAAAAGAAATGAAGTTTTATACCTTCCACTTGAAGATTACGGCATAGAGAAAGAGCTTATACTTACAAGATCCGATGGAACTTCTCTTTATTCAACAAGAGACCTTGCATATCACCTTGAAAAATCAACCAACTCTGATAAAATGATAGACATTTTAGGATCCGACCATAAGCTTGCAGTGGACCAGATAAGTATAGCACTTAACTTATTAGGTGGAAAAACGCCAGAAGTTGTATTTTATGAATTTATAACTCTCCCTGAAGGTTCAATGTCTACACGAAGAGGAGTATTCATTTCAGTGGATGAATTGACTAAGGAAGCCGTAGAACGAGCTCTTGTTGAAATTAAAAAGAGGAGAACAGATTTAACAGATGAAGAAGCCCTTAAAATAGCTACAGACATAGGTATAGGTGCTATAAGATATTTCATAGTTAAATTATCCCCAGAAAAACATATAGTGTTTAAATGGGAAGAAGCACTCAGTTTTGAAAGAGGGTGTGCATCAATTCAATATGCCCATGCAAGGGCATGCAAACTGCTTGAAAAAGCAGGTTTTGACGCAAACATTAATACCCAAGGCCAAATTTTAAACCATCCTTTTGAAATAGACCTTGTAAAAATGCTCTCAAAGTTCACATCAATTATCGAAGAATCATCTAAGATTAATAGAATACATCCACTTGCACAGTATGCTATGGACTTAGCAGGAACATTTAACAGGTTTTACAAGTCTGTTCCAGTAATAGGTGCTGAAGAAGAGGCTGTCAGGTTACTTTTAGTGGATAAATCAAGGATGACCATTAGAAACTGCCTTGATCTTATGGGAATAAATGCGCCTGCATCCATGTAGAAAAGTTATTTCTTCAATAATATTCCTAACTTTTTCTTTTTCATTAACTGAAATATGAATCCCTTTTTAAAAAGAAAAGATTCTAAATGCGTTTTCATAAATTATTTAACTTATAAACACAAATAATAAATATACAATGATTGAAATCCCTGAAACTCAAACTTTTTTAATTGATTTTGATATATCTTCGCAGTACCACGACGAAGTTCTAAGTTTTATTGATGAAAATTATCTGA
>DADN01000217.1:0-227 GCA_002509665.1 Methanobacterium sp. UBA8 | reverse complement strand
TTTCAGATAGATGCAGAAGTTAAATCAGGAAATCCCGTAGAACTTACACTGATACCGGGTGATGGAATTCCCAATAAATTTGCAGAATCAGTTAAAGACGATATTTACTTCATGGTACACCTATTTGAAGATAACATCCGCAGTTCAACCATCTATTTTTCGTGGGTGGAAGGAGAAAAGGTCATACCAGAACAGCCGCCCACCTCCAAAAAACGCACTGGAGATCA
>DADN01000074.1:494-2668 GCA_002509665.1 Methanobacterium sp. UBA8 | reverse complement strand
TGAGGATTATAAAATAATTGCCCAGAAGGCATCAATGGCAGTGGGTGCCAAGATTTGTGGGGTTGATATGATCATTCAGGATGTGAAAGCAAAACCCGATACAAACAACCACAGCATTATCGAACTGAATTTCAATCCAGTACTCTATCCGCACAATTTCCCATATAAAGGTCAAAACAGACATGTTGAGAAGAAAGTACTTGATTTGTTAGGTTTTTAATCCCACCACCCAAAAATATCTATGAAACCTAAAATTAATTCCTGCTGTTCTGGATAATTATTTGGTAAGATATGTTTTAAGAACTGTTTTTATATTTTTCCAGGTCAAACCCCATGTATTCGGAGGCCCAGTCTGTGATAGATTCAAGAACAGGGATCAATGCTGTTCCACTTTTGGTTAATGAATATTCTACTCGGGGAGGGACTTCAGGGAATACCTCCCTTTCTATGATTTTATAATTCTCGAGGTCTCGGAGGTGTTTGGTGATGGTTTTGGGGTTAACATTGTACATTCTTTTTTGAAGCTCTGTAAATCTTAATTTATGATCACGGAGATGCCAGGTGATTAAGAGGTTCCATTTATTTCCAATAATCCCCATTGCAGCTACAAGTTCGCATTTTTCTTCTTTTTTAACTTTCATCTGAATCGACCCATTACTTACTTCTCGGAAATAATGTTACTTTTATCCTACTGAGGTATATAAATAATTTATGGTCTAAAAAAAGGCATAACAAAATTAGAGAGGTTAATTATGTCAAAAGTTAGGACCAAAGTTGTTCCATTCCCAGTTCCCATTGCTATTGTAAGTTCAATTATTAAAAGAAAGGCTAATTTTGCTACTTACGGATGTTTCGGACTCTTAGCACCCCGACCCATAACTTATGTTTACATTGGCTCAATTGAGCCACATTACACCAATACAGGTATTAAAGAAAATGGATATTTCGGTGTTAATATACCCTCCACCGATCAGATGACAGAAACTGATTATGTTGGGCTTGTTTCAGGCCATAAAACTGATAAATCAAAGGTTTTTAGAACATTTTCTGGTGAAGCAGATGAGGTACCATTAATCAGAGATTGCCCCGTGAATATGCTTTGCAAACTCACCAAAACCGTCGATCTCCCGGGTCGTGATATTTTCATAGGCGAAGTTCTGGAAACCTATGTAAATGAAGAATGCCTAACCAATGGGAAATTAGATTTTAAGAAGATAAATCCTCTATTATTTACTTCTGCTACTGCAAAATACTGGGAACTGGGCAATATCATTGGTTCAGCCTATAAAGAAGGTAAAATACTGTTAAAACCATAATCTGGTTTTTTTAATTTTGTTTATGAAATTTTTTAAAGCTTAAAAAACGTATTTGAGGTGTCCAAATGGAGATTATAAGAAAATTTATTGATGGTGATGGATTTCAGGTACCCTGTGTGACTTTAAAACCACTAAATCCCAGGGGAGTTGCGGTAGTGGTTCATGGGTACGGAGGTACCAAAGAAGCAACACTTGGTTTGGCCTGGAGACTAGCTGAGAAAGGATTTACAACCGGTAGTATCGATCTTCGGGGTCATGGCCAGCATTCCTCTGATTTTGGTAGCGACTGTTTATCCGATGTTGAATCAACGATTTCCTATTTCAAAGATTATGGGGATGTAACTGCAATTGGCCACTCCCTTGGAGGGAGACTTGCACTTGAAAGCAGCGCAGATTATGTTATTGGAATTTCACCGGCACTGGGTAGAAATTTTAGCAACAATACTCAGAATAATGTGAAAGTATCTAGAGATTATTTAGTGCATAAATCTGAAAATACAAATTTATTTGACATTTTAAATTATAAAACTCATTATTCGGGGTTTGATTCTGATAAATCACTCTTAATTTATGGTACGCGCGATTTACCCGAGATTATATCTGAATGTGAGGGTTTAAAATCTAAGAATTTGGATGTCGTACAGATTGATGAAGCATTGCACAGTGATATTTTCCTGCTGGAACCAACTTTCAAAGTTATCACTGAAAAGTTAAAGGAATGGTACATTGAATAATTTAGGATCTGAAAGTGAGGATACTTAGAATCTAAAAATAAGGATACAAAATAGAAGTTGCGACTGAAACTAAAGGAGGATAAAAGAAAATGAAAGTAATTGCATTTAATGGAAGTCCAAGAAA
>DADN01000074.1:243-418 GCA_002509665.1 Methanobacterium sp. UBA8 | reverse complement strand
GACTTAACACCATTCCTTGATAATATAAATGATTATGATGCAATTTTTCTTGGATCTCCAAATTACATAGGAACCATATCTGGTATGGCCAAATTATTTTTAGAAAGGCTTGTTTATCCATACGTGACTTATAGCAAAGATTTTCCGTCCACCCTATTTAAGGATGAACTTAAAA
>DADN01000074.1:0-163 GCA_002509665.1 Methanobacterium sp. UBA8 | reverse complement strand
GTTTGATGATTATTCAAAGTATGTGAGTGAAAGGTTTGATCCTGAGGCTAAAGCCAAAAGAAAAAAAGAGGTATTCCCTGTAGATTGTGAAAAAGCATTTAAGATGGGGTTAAAGTTTTCGGGTTAAAATTTGCTAAATCTAGTGAAGAAGGAAGTCTTTAAT
>DADN01000091.1 GCA_002509665.1 Methanobacterium sp. UBA8 | reverse complement strand
ATATGTGGCTTAAGGCAACATCCTTAGATCTGGGATTCCATCTGGTGTCTGCTACAACTCAAATGGAAGAAGACAAAGATTTCTGTGAAGTTCTAGGCATAAATCCTGGAAAATGGGGACTTAATGGCTGTGCCATTGGTTATCCTAAAGAGATTCCTCCTAAAACTTCAAGGCCAGCAGTAGATGAAGTTACAAAGTGGATAGATTAAGAATTTGAACAACAGATTTCTTTGAAGAGGCATATGGTTTAGAGCATAAAAGTTTGCAGTACTTTAAACATAGGAAGCTATGTTTATTATACACATCCAACTTTTAAACAGTTAAATAACGTTACAAAAAACTAACTTCCTGAATGCTGCATAAGTTTTAGAAAAATTGAGTATATCAAAGACATATCAAAACATATCGTAAACGGAAAATTGAACCTTGAGAAATTCAAAGAATATAAAAATATTAATCAAATAATCAATGAACTCTCTGAAATAATGGTAGGGGGGGTATCTATACGGCGGAATTGACTGTAATTCAAAGACTAACAATGTAGAAGTAATTCCTGCAGATGAATGGTTATAAAGATTATTTCTTATTATTGTGGTGATGGAAGTAACATTTTAAGTAAAGAAGATGCCAAATTGTCTAAAATATGGTAAAATAGAAAAGCTTAGCTAATTTTTACCTGATGGTTGAAATAATGAATAAATAAAATATTTTCCTCAAAAATAATGAAATAATTCAAAATTTTTGACTTAAGGGAAACAGTAGAAGTTAACTTAGGTTATTAAATATTTTTAAATTAAATTTTTATATTAAGTTATTCAATCTAATTTTAATTTGAATTCAAAAAGGAGATGAATTTATTAAATGAAGAATTATAAATTTCCTAGGTTTTCAAGCACTATAATACTCATATTGGCTATAATTTGGACATTAGGTCGTAATCCATTGGGTCCAATATTTCTGGCTTTAAATATACCTTTTATTACATTTGACCTTTTTAAAAATAAGCTTAATAAAACTGTTTCTAGTATAATTATGGCTGCAATTTTAGTAGCGATGATACTTGGAGAGTACTTCTGGGTGCATCTCCAAACTGTGATATTTTACGTGCCTATTGTAACGCTAAGCATTGGTATTTGGGTGTTGTTTTACGTTTCTTTAACTCCTAAGGATCAACTTACCAAAAGAGTAAAAAATTTATTTAGAATTAGTATAATTTTACTTATGCTAAGCCCTCCCGTCTTATTGATCCTTTTTTATAACAATTTTATAGTAACGCTTGCCACATGTGCGGTTCTATTAATTATAACTTCAATTATCCTGTTAATGCGCAGAGGGATATCCAGAGCTGATGCGTTAAAAGATGAATTTAATGAAGCATCTACTACAAGAAACCCTAAAAAGTACTGGTTTAGATATAAAATCAGTGGGATACCAAGGCCTGCACGTTGGCAGGGATGGGCCTGCTATATTATTTCTTTCTTATCTCCTTTCATTATACTAATTTCAGGTAGAAGAATTCCAATTATTATTCTTATAATTATTTTTACAGCATTCCCTCTCATTGGCATGGCAATAGCTATGTTAAAAAGTAATTATAGAGAAAGTATCAGGGAATATAGAGAAAATTTAAGAAAGAAATATGATGATACTTAAAATCTATTTTTTAAAGAAGTCAAAAGATTATACTCTGCAAATACCATGAAAATTTTAAGGTTTATTAAATTTTATTAAATAAAGTTTAAAAAAATTAAAGAAATATGATTTAATTAAGTGCTTTTTGGTAAATTAGGTTCTTCATGTTCTATTGATTCATTTTGCTTTTTAAAAGTAGCTTTATACGCAATTAAAAGACATATCAACACAATTGGTACTAAAATATCTACATATAATGCATAGCCAGCATTCCCTGCTGCAATATTTCCTGTTTGCATTATATTGGCAATGTGCCCGTAGGCATCTCCAAGATAGAATGTAGATATTGCTATTACTGCGGCTGTCCAGAAATTATCCCTGAATTTCCAGCATAAAAGGCCCAGAATTCCGTAGGATAAATTAGCGATTCCAACTTCAAACTGGAACGGACTTCCAGCAGGCCATCCTATGGCTGCTGCAACCATGTCTGCAAAAAATACATGCCCCATAAATGCCCATATCGAACCAATTCCAACCATTACAACTAGAAACCATAACAAAAACACTTCAAATATTCTATTTTTTGTCCTTGTTTTACTTAAAAATAGATGTAAAACAGCGCCGATTAATGTCACCATCAAGAAAATATAAATCATTTCCACAGATGTTACCCCCTATTTAAATTAATATAATATTGAGGGTGTAATATTTAAATATTGATTGATTGGTATGTTGTTTAACATATTTTTAAGGTGCTGTAAATAATAATGGTGTAAGGAGAGAATAAAATGCAGATCAGATATGTTTGTCCACTTATTACGGTCAAAGACATTGAAAAATCAAAAGAATTTTATGAAAACGTTTTAAAACAGGAAATAGAACTGGATCTGGGTGAAAATGTAGCTTTTAAAGGAGGTTTTGCTATTCATGACATGGAACATTTCCAGAATTTAACAGGTAAATCTTTACCCATAGATTCTTCAAAGGATTTTATGGAGCTTTATTTTGAGTTAAATGAAATTGAAGAATTGGAATCAAAATTAGAATCATTAAATGCAGAATTTGTGCATAAAATCAGGGAACAGCCTTGGGGGCAGAGGGTAATGCGATTTTATGACCCTGACAATTATATCATTGAAGTTGGTGAACCTTTAGAATTTGTAGTTAAAAGATTCGCTGCTCAAGGATTCTCTTTAGAAGAAATAAGCGAAAAATCTTCAATGCCTGTTGAGTTTGTTAAAATGGTTCTAGATCAGGATTTATAAGAAATTAACCATTAATATGATTTTATTGGGTAATAAAGAAATTTCAATTATTTTAAAATTTCTAAAAATTAGGTAGAATTTAGTTTTGGAACAGTTGAATGTGAGCGTCGGGGACGGGATTTGAACCCGCGTGATCCTAAGGATCATGGGATTAGCAGTCCCACGCCGTACCAGGCTGGGCCACCCCGACATATTATAAAAATAGTTATTCAGTAAAAAAGATGATTGTCTTTAATAGTTTATAATAGTTTTGGTTTTATCCTATTTAAAACTTGTTTGTTTTTAATTATTTTGTACATCTTTTGCAGTTAATTGTAATGGGCCCGTTCAAGAGTGGACAAACCTCCTGAACACTGGTGATCCAAAATCCCAACTCCGCCCCGTTGCTCCACAAGCATCAGCTGTCCACAGTAGAGCTGCTTCTTTCCAGACCTGACCCGTTCTCATGGTTAAGACAGTTAACTCCGGCCCTACGGCCGAAATCCTGCCACCACTGATCCTGCGGGACGAGGTTTCCACGTTGAGATTCTGGGCCAATGTTCATTCAGCTTGCCGCCTCTTGAACTTCGACCGCGCCATATAGGGGATTTGCACTTACAGAGGACCCCTAACTCTCCAGTCTAGCCCATATTAACTTTAGGTCTAATACTATTTTAACCTTACGATTGACAGCACGGCCATTTTATTACAAAGGGGGCTTTATTTATAATAATTTAAGTTTATTGCAAAAATTAGAGATCAGATTAATAATTACTTTTTTAAACTTCTTATTTTTTGATTCAAGTAATTACATTAAATCCTTAAATTAATCATAATTAGAGAATTATAAATTCTTTAAATGACAAACTAATATCATGCTAAAATTTATGCAGGAAAGTGAGTAAAATCTTAGACTATCTCATTATACTTGGTGTTGCTGCAGGTATCTATCTGGCAGCTAATATTGGGGCCAATGATATTGGTAACTCTATGGGAACTGCCGTAGGAAGTGGAGTTGTTAAAATGAGACAAGCTCTTATTGTTGGAGCTGTGTTCATGTTTATAGGGGCTGTATTTTTAAGTGGCAATGTCATTAAAACTATATCTGGGGGTATAGTTGCATCATCATTTATAACTCCTATAGGGGCAGTAATAGCCACTTTATCTGCAGGAATATGGGTTAGTATTTCTATTTTTAGGAAAACTCCGGTTTCAGGAAGTCATGCCATGGTTGGGGCTATTTTTGGATATGGAATTGTTTATGCAGGTATAGCTCACATTCAATGGAATTCACTTCTTAATATAGCATTAAGCTGGGTTTCATCTCCACTTTTGGGTCTTGCAGTTGGGTTTATGTTTTACTATCTTTTAAGGGTTTCACTTCTTGAGAAAACAACCAGTATGGCTGTAAGGGGCAGATTAGAAAAAATATTCTCTTATTTACAGATTGTGAGTTCCTGTTTTGCTGCTATGGGCGTAGGTGCTATAGATATTGCGGCTGCTACGGGTATAATGATTGCAGTAGCTGGAAGCGCTGCAAGCAGTGATATAAGAGTATTAGGTGCTATAGGAATTGTTTCGGGAATTTTAGTTGCAGGAAATAGGATTACTGGTACTGTTGGGAAAAGAATAACCAATTTAGTTCCAACAAGGGGTGTTTCAGCTCAAATATCAGCTGCTTCTGTTATCTTGATCTTTACATTTTTAGGAATGCCTATATCCCCAACTCAAACACTTGTAGGATCTGTAATAGGGGTTGGGCTTGCAAGGAAAACCAGAGATGTAGGTGGCGACGTTGTAAAACAAATTGTATCTTCATGGGCCCTCACATTCCCGATATGTGCAATTATATCAGGAACACTATTTTTTGTTATATCATCATTTTTATAGTATATTTATAGTGAATGACGTAATTTTTTGAACTTATAAATTGGGGGGGGGNNGTGTCATGATCAAATTTACATTTAATAAATTTAAAAAGTATAAACAAATTTTTTTATAAATAATTAATCTATAAAAGAAGTTTAGCAGTATTTGGGCATTTAATTCCCCAATACTCGTTCAATATTAAAATTTTATGAAAAACAACAGTTTTATGGTTTAGTAACTTGTATGGTTATCTAATCTAAAAATAATATAACCTTAGATGATTATTTGTAATATAAAAGTATATTAAATAAGCTCTAATAATTAAAGCGCTCTTAATGCTTTTATTATGTCCCCATCTGAAATTATACCTTTTATTTTATGGTCATCAACCACAATCAGTTGATTTACAATTCCACCAGCAGCACCATATTTATTCATTTTTTTAACTGCAGTTTTTAAGTTGTCTTGCGAACTTATACAGATTACATCCTTTACCATAACTTTGTCAACAGTTGTTCCAAGTTCATATTTATCAAGAATCAGGTTATGTCCAAGATCTGTTGCTGTCACGATACCTAAAAGTATTCCATCTTCATCAACAACAGGAAGGGAACTTACCTTATATTTCATTAACTTTTCAAAAGCGAAAACAACGTCTTCACTAGGTGGAACTGTTATAACGTTCCCTGTCATCACTTCTTCAACTTTTTGTTTCTCTAACATCTTCTTCACGTCCATATGTCTTTGTAATAGTTTCTATTATACAATCAATCGTGGTTGTAACATCAATATTTTCAATAACAGGTATATCATACTTCTGGGCCTGGTTTTCAAAGTATTTATGTGTCTTTCGTATTGCTCCAAAATAGTTCATATACCTCTTTAACGGTCTTCGAGCCCATAGCTGCCTGCACCTTGAGTAGAATCTTCCTTTATGAACTTCTTCGTCCTGCAAGGTTAAAACAAACATGGCAACATTGTGTTTACTCACAAGCTCTTCATTTATAAATCCTGGAACAATATGAACTCCTTCAATGACTATACTAACTCCTTCTTTCAGTGCTCTTTCAATTACGGCTTCAACGCCTACACTTACAGTATCTACGTGATCCCTAAATCCAATGATTACTTCATCCAGTTCTGGGGATGGGGGAATCCTTAATGATTTATAAGCAGTATAACTTGATTCAAATAAAGTTGGTAACAGTTCTTTTGATACCATCTTACGCATAACTTCCCTTATAATGTCAGTACTTGTCATATTTCGTATTCCAAGCCTGTTAGCAACTTCGAAAGCAATTGATGATGTACCAACTCCGGAAGCTCCCCCTATTAATATGATAAGGGGTTCTTTACATGTCCGAATTCGTTTCCATAGCCCATACTTTTCAGCTACAACTTCATTTTCTTCTTTTAATCTTGCACGGACTATTCCTATAAGGTCATCTAAACTTATAACCTTTATTCCTTCTTTTTTTAAATGGGCCTCTATTTGAGATGCGAATGTATATGCCTTATTTGGGTCCATCTCTGCTCGAGTTAAAGATCGTGCTAAGACTCCTTTAGAAAAAGGCTCTCTATACTTTTTTCCGCTTACTTCTCCTTCGACCATTATCATCCTCAATTTTTCACCTCAAATAGAATAAATATCAACCTAATTGAATTCTTAAATTTCATTAAAACAGTTTAAATCTTTTCTCTAGATCATATGCTGTTACTCATCAAAGTTAATTATGTCTATTTTTTAAGATTTTATTGACATAAATAATTATACTATTTTATTTTTGGGTTATGAATATAATTCCTTTTTATAATTTTAATAAAGCATTCTTAAAGATTTATGAGTTGGGGGGATATTTTTATTTCTCCTTCATCCTCATTTATGTCTATTATACCTGCAAAACCATGAGATGCTTCTCCCGGATTGAATATAATAGTATTTCCTATTTTATCAATTGCTATAGCTTCATGTATATGTCCACACAGGTTTATGGAAGGTTGAAACTCTTCTATTATCTTTCGAACACTTTTACTTCCTACATGATCTCCAGAAGATAATAAATCAGTTTTTGTGTTGTAAGGAGGTGCATGAGTCACCAGTATTCTTATTTCCTGATTTTCAATTTGTTTCATCAGCTTTTTAAGTTCATCATATATTTCAATCTCTTCAAATTCAAGGGGAGTATCAAACGGAGTTGGGTTTGAGCCGCCAAACCCGCAAATACCTATATTTTTAATAATAGTTGATCTATTATGTATGTTAATTGCACTCGACTTTTCGATTTCGCCGTGAACACCTGTTGGATCGCAGTTGCCAGGTATTGTGAACGTGGGAACATTAAATGCACATATACTATTTAATATGTCTCCACATAACTTTGGGGGTCCAAAATGGGTTATATCTCCCGTTAAAATTATTAGATCCACGGCATTTTTTTGAAGATAATTAAAAATTTTATGACACTGTCCGTGTATATCGCCCATAACAAGGATTTTCATGTTGTAGCTCCTGAAATATAAAAAAAATTAAATATTATTTGAAAAATTTATTTCTGGAAAAATGAAGCTATTTCTTTTAAACTTGCTTTAACGTTGTCTTGATCCCCATAAATTGCAACCACGTCATCTTCTTCAAATTCTATTATAACTCCATATTCTTCAGCAATATCATTTAACCTTTCCTCTGATAGAGGCTCCTGAAAGGTAACCTTTACCATTGAAAATCCGGAAGGAACTCCAACAGCAAATTTAGGTGCATTTTCCTCTTTTTCTACTACTCTTTCCCCTCTTGAAGCCCTCATAAGTTTATTAAGCCATTCATCTTGATAGTCTTTACCTACTTCTGCAGCAAGATCAAGAAGAGTATCCTGGATTGAATTTAGAAAATCATTTATTCTTTTTATTTCATTCATCATATCCGGATTAGTAGGATCTGCTTTGTAAAAATTTATGGTAGTTTTTGCTAATCTAACAGTTTTGGGTACTTCATCTGGAATTTTGATTCCATGTTTTCGAAGGTCAGTTAAAAGTTCAACAAGAACTAACCATGTTTGTTCCATAGGCAGTTCAGTCATAAGTGTCCTTCCAGTATTTTTTTAGTGTTGTAATTAAGTTTTGCATCAGCTGCTTTTAATTCTTCATCTATTTCAGTTGTGCTTTTATATGAATCCAAGAATAAAACATGATAACTTTCTGTACCACTTATGTTTAAAACGGCGATCTTTTCATTTTTATCAATGTCTTTCTTTTCAAGGGAAGCTTTATACATTACATATGGCCCATATTCTTGTGGTAATTCATCAAATTTAAATATTCCAACCAGTGTAGCAATAAACAAAAAAACACCTCGAATAATTTAAGTTTCCAACTAATCAAATTCAAATTCAAGTTAAAATATAAGCCTCAAAATATTTAAAAGTTTATATATCACGCTTAAAATTTTGATAAAATAATGAATAAACAGTCATTTAAACTATTAAATGTTATTTAAATATTTAAAAAAGCTTAAACTAGCTATAGAATCAAGATTTAAAGTTATATGTAGAAACAGAAATATATTACTAAAAAAGTACCTTTAAAAATAAAGAAATAAGGAGATGGTTTATTCTCCACCAGTTATTTCATCTAATTTTTGTATTTGCTCAAGTGCAGAGTCCACAGCTATTTGGTGAACGTCGACAGTTAAGTCTTCAGGGTTGAATCCCATTGCGAGACCTAAGAATTGAGCTAAGTGGAAAACAGGTATGTTGAATTCGTCACCGGTTTTCTTCTTAATTTCTGTTTGACCTACGTCAAACTGTAAGTGACAGAATGGGCATACGTTTACGATAGCGTCTGCACCAGCAGCTTCCATGTTGGTTAATTTGTCTTTAGTGTAGTCTAAAGCTACATCTAAGTCTCTTGAACGTACTCCACCACCAGCACCGCAGCACTGCATTTTGTCTCTGTAGTCTACAGATTTTGCACCGGTTGCTTCTACAATTTCATCTAAAATTGTTGGTTTTTCAGCGTTATCTATTCCAATATCTGCTGTTGGTCTTAAGAAGTGACATCCGTAGTGTACAGCAATGTTAAGTCCGTCTAACGGGCTTGTAACAGCAGCTGCTATTTGGTCGAGGCCTACATCGTTGTATAATACTTCTGCAAAGTGTCTTACTTTGATGTCACCTTTGTATTCTCTTCCAACTTCAGAGAGAATTTCGTTAACTTTTTCTTTTGCTGCTTCATCGTGAGCAAGTTCGTGATTAGTTTCAAATAATGTACCGAAACATCCGTTACATTCGGTCATTATGTCCATTCCCATATCTTCAGCTATGGTTATGTTTCTTGCAGCTATTGAAAGCCAGCTAGTTTTATCGAATGATCCAAATACACCTGGTGCAGGACAGCATGAAGCTCCTTCCATATCGTTTAATGTTATACCGAACTTTTCAAACATCACTCTTGATGCTTTTTCGATTCCAGGGTATCTGTTGTTCATTATACATCCTAAGAAATATGCGAAATCAGCCATTATAATCACTCCAAAAAATTTATTCTATTTCTCCAGTTTCCCAGTTGTATCCTATTAAACTGTCAAATCCAGTTTTCTTGAGTATTGTTCGTACTTCTTCTAATGCTTCTGGGTATTCGTGTGTGGTTGGTGGTAATTCGTTTAATCCAACTCTTTTTCTTAGTGTCATTGTAGCATCGTTTATAGGTACACCGTGTCCGGTTTTTAATACAAATACTCCGGTCATTTTGTGTGCCTGTGCCATTTTACCTGCTTTGGACTGCATGTTTCTTATAATTTTAACGACATCTACAATTGCGACGCCTCTTGGGCATCTTTCCTGGCATGCGTAGCATGTAACACATTCCCAGATTGTTTCATCGTTTAAAACTTCAGTTTTAAGTCCCATGAGGGATTTTCTTATAATGTTCCTTATCCTGTAAGGGGTTCTTTTTCCGGATGGGCATGATCCAGTACAGGTACCACACTGGTAACATAAAGCTACGGTTTCTGCACCAGCATCTATTATTTCCTGTTTAAATCCTGGCTCTACTTCTTCAGCGCGTATTAGGTTCTCTTCTTTATTAAGTAAACTCATACTTCCACTTCCTTTGGGTTTGGGTTCGTCTTTTTTAGTTTTCTCAATGACTTCTGCTTCTTTTGGAGCAGCAGGTTCTTCAACATTTTCTTCTACAGCAGTTTCAGTTTCTGCAACGGGCTCAACTTCATCTATTGCAGTTTCTTCTTCTACAACAGGTTCAGCTTCCTCCACAACAGGTGTTTCTTCTATTGCAGGCTTTTCTTCTACAACAGGTTCTTTTTTAACTTCTTCTACTGCAGGGACAGTTTGTTGTTTTGTCTCTGATTCAACTGGTTTTCTTTCCTCTTCGACGATTTCTGACATTTCAGATTCAGATTTATTTTCATCTTCCTCTTTCTCTGCCTCTCCCCCAGTTAAAAAATTTTTTAGTTTCTTTAAGCTTCTCATTTTTTTCACACCCTTGGTAACGGGTCTACGTGAAAACTTGTAATTTTCATATCTAGGTTGATGATCTGTGCATATATACCTTGCGGAAATTTTGTCGACTGTAACCTTTTTGATGACACATATAAAGTTCAAAATTGTTAATTATTTTTTAACAGTTTTTCGAAAAATAAAGAATAAATATCTGCTTATCAGTGATATTATAGTAAATAAAATCGTAGCTATGAGTAAAAAACTGTAAAAAGTAGGTGGAGATATTAACGTAACTAAAATTACTGCAAAAAGGAAAGCCCCATAATATTTGCCCACGGGATCATATATTAGGACCTTAAGTTTCGATGTCAGTATAAACTGTATAAACACCAAAATTATAAGAAGAAGCAGCCAGTATGGATAGATTCCAATAATTGTGAATGTCAAGAATGCAATTAAAACAAGAATAAAATCTGCAACTATGTCAAAATATGCCCCATAATCTGATGCGACACCTAATTTTCGGGCAGAATAGCCATCAAAAGCATCTGTAATGACTGCAAATAAAAAAATAAGGATTGCCGCTATTTTCATGTTATTTATAATCAAATCTAAAAATAGGAGGGATAACACGATTCTAGAAGCAGTGATTCCTGTTGGAACTAAAATTAATTTGTTGATCTTCATTTTTACCATTGTAATTAGTTAATTAAATTGGATATACAAATATTTTTATAGTGAATAACATAACTTATTACACTTATAACTTTTAGATAATTAATTTAATAAATTAAATTTACCAAATATATAAATTGAAGAAAATCTCTTCGAGATTTTA
>DADN01000064.1:6152-7753 GCA_002509665.1 Methanobacterium sp. UBA8 | reverse complement strand
TTTTAAAGAGTAATAAAGGATTATTTCAGTAGTATATTGCCCTTGGAACCATTTTAGAAACTTTAATACAGAGCTCAACGTCGTTTTCGATGAACTTGCTTTTGGTGTATTTGTTTTTATCATTAATTTCAACAAGTTTTTTATAAAGAGTTTTAGCATCTGTTTTTGATAGTTTTTCCACATTATCGGTTCCAGAATCTAAAAATATCCGTGCGAAAATTGGCCCAATCCATTTAACCCTTGATAAATCAGTTAATTTGGTTAATTCCATTATTTCTTCTGGATTTATCCTGGTTTCAGCAGCTAATTTAATTCTATCCTCATGAGTTTTAATTATTTTGAATAAATGGGCAGTATTTTTAATGCCCACGCTGTTTAATTTGCTTAAAGTATCTTTTTCAATGCCTGGAAACTTTTCAAGATTAACAGGTTTTGGAAGATAACTGTTTACTTCTCTTCTTAAAATTAAAATATAATCTTGAGGTAACCCTGACTTTTCAGCAAATTCTTTAGCTTTTTTGGGAGTTTTCAGTGAAATTTGTAGGTCATTAAGATTTTTAATTCCTTTACTTTCTAAAATTTTAAATCTATTATCAATTTGGTCTTTCAATATTTTTCTGCTTGGAATGGGGTCTGATTCTGTTAACTCCTGCTTAAATTTGTTTAATGGATACTTTTCAAGGTCAATATAATAGCTGTCAGTCATATTAATCCCCAGATATATTTTATGTCACTAACATCTGCTTTAATATTTTATCCTTTCTCAAATGTCTCAACCACTTCTTTAAGGTACTTCCTTATTGGAATATCCTGAGTACATTTTTCCTCACATTCGCCGCAGTCATCACAAGCAGATGCATCTACCTCTTTGGCCTTCAAGAATCTGTAACTTCCAGACGGTTTTTCCATGTTCTGATAGATGTATAGATCGTTTAGCAAGTTCAGGTTTGCCGGAATATCGACTCCATTGGGGCAAGGCATACAGTAGTTGCAACGGGTGCAGCTTACATGAATTCGTTCAATGTAAGTATCTTTAGCTTCCTGAATTAGATTTATCTCTTCACTGGTGAGACTATTGGCTTTACCCTCATCTGCAATCCTTATGTTTTCTACAACCTGTTCAATGGTGCTCATGCCGCTTAAAACCACATTCACTTCTTTTTGATCCCATAAAAAGCGCAGAGCCCATTCTGTGGGGCTTCTTTTAACAGTGGCCTTATCCCATGTTGCCTGTACATCTGGAGGAATGTTGTTTGTAAGGCAGCCTCCCCTGAGCGGTTCCATGATTGCAGTACCGATGTCTCTGACANNTCCATGTAGTTGTACTGAATCAGGGCGAAACTCCAGTTGTAAGAGTCTACAATTTCCTTAAAAAGTCCAATTTCATCATGGTATGAAAAACCAGCATACTTTATCCTGCCTTCTTCAAGTGCAGAGTCCAGAAATTCAAGGACATCAAGTTCTTTTAAGTTTGACCATGTATTCTTACCAAGACCGTGTAAAAGATAAAAATCTATGCTGTCAGTTTGCAGCCTTTTAAGCTGCATATCCAGGTAATAATTGAGATCTTCTTTTTTCTCGATATTCCAACTGGGTAATTT
>DADN01000064.1:0-6049 GCA_002509665.1 Methanobacterium sp. UBA8 | reverse complement strand
TGCCAGAGGTTCATTTATTCTTTCAGGGTTGTTGTTGATTATTGGAAGCCTCATACATCCAAAACCGAGTATTGAAACTTTTTCTCCTGTTTTTCCAAAAGTTCTGTATAACAAAAAGAGTCCCCCTAAAAACGAATTATGTTAATTATTTGGAGTTTGTTTTTATTATAATTTTAGAGTGTTATAATCAACGTTAAAATTAAAAAATAGTGAGATAAGGGATATCTCTTAATTTTAGTTACTTCTCAAAAGTTTCAACTGCTTCTTTAAGGTATTCCCTTATCGGAAGATTTTGCGTACATGTTTCTTCACATGCACCGCACTGATTACAAAAAGAGGCACTCATTCCTTTTGCTATTAAGAAAGAGTAGTTTCCTGAGGGTTTTTGGATGTTCTTATAGATGTAAGTGTCGTTTAACAGATTCAAGTTTAGTGGAATATCCACTCCCTGAGGGCATGGCATACAGTAGTTACAGCTTGTGCAGCCAGCATGCATTCTTGCGCTGTAAGCCTCTCTAACTTCTTCAATTAGATTTCTTTCATCATCTGTGAGAACATTGGTGTGGCCGTTTTCTGCAATATTTATATTATCTATAACATGTTCCATCTTGCTCATGCCGCTTAAAACTACATCAACTTCTGGTTGGTCCCATAAAAAGAGCAGGGCCCACTCAGCAAGACTTCTTTTAACTGGAGCTTTATCCCACATTGCCTGAATATCTGAGGGGATGTTGTCTGTAAGGCAGCTTCCCCTAAGCGGTTCCATAATTACAGTCCCCATTTTATCTGTGGCATAGTTAAGTCCTGCCCTTCCGGCCTGAAACTCCTGATCTATGTAGTTGTACTGGATCTGAGAAAAATCCCATTTGTAAGAGTCAACAACTTCCTTGAAAAATCCAAGTTCGTCATGGAATGAAAATCCAACATGTCCTATTCTACCGTCTTCAACTGCAGAGTCAAGGAATTCAAAAACGTCTAGATTTAGCAGGTTTTCCCAAAAATTCCTGTGGAGTCCGTGCATAAGATAGAAATCTATCCTGTCAGTTTGGAGTTTTTTGAGCTGTTCATCAAGAAAGCTGTTAAAGTCTTCCTTTTTCTGAACAAGCCAGCTGGGTAATTTAGTGGAAAGATACACCTGATCCCTGTAACCGTCTTTCAGGGCATTTCCAACTGCAATTTCGCTCATACCTTTATGGTAAGGATAAGCTGTGTCAATATAATTTACACCGTGATCTATGGCATAATGGAGCATTTCTGCTGCCAGGGGTTCATTTATTTTTTCTGGCTTGTCATCAAGTATTGGAAGTCTCATGCATCCAAAACCGAGTATTGAAACCTTTTTACCTGTTTTTCCAAAATTTCTGTATAACAAGGGTTAATCCTCCGTAAAACTAATCTAAATTAATAAAAATTCATTTCTAATTTATATGGAATAGATTGAATAAATAGAATAAATTAATTTAAAGTAATTTAGTGTCCAAAACTATAGGCAAGATATTAACTTATTTCCTATGAAATATTAAACCACATCTGCATTCGCCGTGTAAAGGAGGCAGCATATTCAACTGTTCCATAGAGTATTTTTCGCCGTTTTCATAGGCGCTTTTACATATTTCACATGCATCATCTTCAGATTTCGCGCTGAAGAATTTGTATCCTGCGCTGTAGTATTCGTACCAGTCAGCAAGGTTTTCAATTCGCTGTTTTTCACTCATGGCTACTTTGGATGCATCTTCATCTGTTAATCCTTTAGTTTTAAGTATCTGGATTATTTGTTCTGCTGATTGACCTTCCAGCATGGCACTTATCATTATATGCATAATTCCTGTTGTTTTAGCTTCTGCTTCTGGAGCATAGCTTAAATCATAAAGTTCTTCAATGGACGCGACAGCGGCAAGTAGTTCTACATGCCCTCCAAAATGTACTCCGCCAGTTTCCTGGCCTATAATGTCATTTATTTTTTTATTCATTGCTGTGATGACTCTGTGCAGTTGTTCAGCTTTCATGGATATACATTAATTGAAGTTATTAAAATCATTTTTTCAATTTGAAAAGGGAATTTATCAATATTTGTACAAAGACCGATAAAATATTTAATTTTTAAAATTAGTCATTAATCAACGTTTTTTAGTTTAGTAACTAATGGAATAGTAAAATAAAACGTAGAACCGTAACCTGGAGAAGATTCAACCCACATATGGCCGCCGTGTCGATCGATAATTCTTTTTACAATGGCAAGTCCGATTCCTGCACCTGAATATTCTCCAATGGCATGTAGTCTTTTGAACACTTCAAAAATTATATCGAAATACTGGTCTTCAATCCCTATGCCGTTATCTTTCACGGAAAAAATCCATTCATTATCATGCTTTTTTGCTGAAATATGAATTTTTGGTGTTTCATCTTTTTTTCGGAATTTTAATGCATTATCAATTAAATTCTGGAATACACTCACTATTTGACATTCATCGGCAAAAATTAGGGGAAGAGGATCATGGGTCACTTCAGCATGGCACTGGTCTATTGAATACTGTAGATTGGATAAAGCAGTATCAAGTGTTTTTTCAGTGTTAACTTCTTTAAATTTATTACCTTTAGTTTCAACTTGAGAATAATCCAGTAAACCCTGAATCATGCTTTTCATTCTTTTTGCCCCGCTGACCATGTATTCCAGGAATTCGTCAGCGTCGGGATCTAGCTGTCCTTTGTAGCGTCTTTCTATAAGCTGGGCATAACTGGCCATGGTTCTAAGTGGTTCCTGTAAATCATGGCTTGTAATAAAAGCAAAACTCTTTAATTCTCTGTTTGATATTTCTAATTCTTCTAAATTTTTTCTTAGTTCTTTATTTGCTTCTTTACGCTCTCTATCTGTTTTATTAAGGGATAAAATGCTGTTCCACACTAAAATGCTTAGAATAATCAGTATGGAAATAGTATATAGTGCTGTCCCAAAAGCAGCGCTGTAATACCCTAAATTCTGACCTACTACTCTTAACCAGCCTAAAAATATGGAGATAATTGCAAGTGCAAGCAGAATCCTGATTCCAAATGTACTTCCATATTCTCCGCTGGTTAACACTTTCATAAATCCTGTTTCAGGGCGTGCAGCAAGAACGGCCAAAAATACAAGCATAAAAACTATTCCTTCATAAACTGAGGCTGCATTGTAGTAATAGATCTGGTAAAACTCAGGAGCATTATATAAATAACCCAGAAGAACCATTAGAGCTAATATTCCCTCTAAAATCATTAAATTAGGAGCAGAAACATGTTTAAGTACTTTTTTATCAAGGATCAAAAGTGCAGAACTGATTAGAACCAGTTCTATTGTCGTAATAAATGGTATTCTATTTGGTGAAAATGTATTGGGAGCTCCATAAGGTTCTATAAATAGTATCTGATCCAGACCGAAATTGAGACGGAATATATGCTCTATAAGAGTAAGTAATCCAATTATCAGCACTATAACTGCCAATACTTGTGCAGCACGTCTACTGCGCACATTAATTCTTTTTGTTTGCTGTAACCATAATGAAGATCCTATTAAGATCAAACATAATGCAACATTTGATTTAGTGGTTGGAAAATCAGGGTCTGGACTTTTAAGGATGGGAATATTGAAAGCCCAGCCGACGAGTACAATAACTCCAATTATAACTATAACAATGCTTAAAATTTCAGAAACTGTTTTTAGATTAGCTCTAAAGTTAATGGAGTTGCTTAAATCCATATAATGCCTCATAATACCAAAATTAACAGTTGCCATTGAATTTATATTACTTATTATATTTTGAGTATTACTTACATTTTATTATTTTATTAATAGTTAGGCTTTGATTAACTCAATAAAATGTAATTAT
Source organism: Methanobacterium sp. UBA8 (assembly GCA_002509665.1). Taxonomy (GTDB): domain Archaea; phylum Methanobacteriota; class Methanobacteria; order Methanobacteriales; family Methanobacteriaceae; genus Methanobacterium_D. The sequence goes on along the minus strand of DADN01000064.1, from coordinate 2,189 downwards.
TACAAATAATGCCGTTTGAATATCTTAAATGGTTAATAAACGTAATTTTAATAGTTGAAAAATATGTGAAGTATTAAAACGTTAGATTCATTTAAAAAGTAGTGTTTTAATTTACACTTTAAATCTGGATGCAGAAATGGTTTTCTAATTTAAAGATCAAATATGTTTATTTAGGTAATGATTAGAGGGGATTAATATGAAATATATAGGATCTAAAAAGAGATTATCCTTATTAATTATATTAGTAGTATTTGCAGTGGTAGCAGCTTCTTTTGCGTATTATGTTTCTGATTATTACCATGCAGATAGTACTGCTGTAGCTGCACTTAAATCAACTGAATTTTACAACGTTACAGATACAGATAACTCCATTACATTTACTCCTACTCAAAACAAGAGCACCACTGGAATAATATTTTATCCCGGAGGCAAAGTCCAGCCTGAAGCTTATTCTGTTATTGCATCTAAACTTGCTGCAAAGGGTTACACAATTATAATTGTGAAAATGCCGTTTAATTTAGCTTTCTTTGGAGTTAATGGTGCAGATGATGTTATAGCTAAACATCCTGAGATTAATTCATGGGTAATTATGGGCCATTCATTGGGTGGTGTTTTTGCGTCTGAATATGCTGTAAATCATCAGGACAAAGTTAAGGGAGTTGTATATCTAGCTGCTTACCCGTCGACAAATGCTTCAAATGCCACTTTTAAAGCGCTATCAATCAGAGGTTCTTTGGATAATCTTACGGCAGCTCAGGATATTTCCAGTAACAAAAATAAGTTTCCTGCTAACACAATCTTTATCACCATACCTGGCGGTAATCACTACAATAACGGCAACTACGGCCCTCAAGCGGGGGACAATAACAGTACAATAACAAGAGATGAGCAGCAGAACGAAACTGTTAGTTATATACTTAAATTTCTTAAAAATCTTTAAATAATGGGAAATAAGCTCAATTATTTTCATCTTTCTCCCAAATTTGTACACAAAAAGAAAACTGATATATATTGATAAGTTATACAGAAATTTAAGGAAATAGAGTGTAACTCTATTTAATCCATGGGGTGAAAAAGATGGATTGGGGGAAAAATTATGGCTGACCATAAACTGTGTCCAGAATGCGGTAAAGAAAACACAGAAAATGCAAACTTCTGTGAAAATTGCGGTACGAGTTTAAAAACAATTGGATTAGATAAAGAAACTTTGGATAATACAATCCAAACAGATACTTTTATAGATAATTCTAATCAGATGGGTTCATTAAATTTAACTCCTGCTGAGTCGCTCCTGATTTTGGATCATGAAAAATACAGCCACAGGACATCACTAAGAGAACTATTGAAAGTGACTTTAATGGACCTTATATTTAAGAATGTTTTTAAAGTAGATGTCCCTGAATTTGAAGAAGGAGGCAAGAAAATTTACCTGTATAAAGGGGAAAATTTCAACATGCCTCTTAAGCCTCATGAAGAAGTATTTCGAGAAGAACTGCGTTTTGAAGATGATAATATGGCGGATACCTTTCAGTGGCGTGTTCTTCGTAATGCTCTTCAAAATGGTTATGCAAAGGAAAAACTGCTTAAATCATTATCTTCAGACGGCTTTTTCATTGTAAAAAAGAGTTTTCTACGAAAAAAGTATGTATTAAACAATAAAGGAGTAGAGACAAGACAGATCATCAAACAATTAAATAATGATGGAAAAAATCTGGAAAACTGGTTAAACACAGATCCTGAGAGAGCAAGGGCTTACATGTTAATCGGCGGTTCAAACGTATTTTTAACCGATAAAAACAATTTTAAATGGTTTAAAAATAATTCTGGAAGAATCGGCAGCTTATTTTCCTCTGGAAGAGTTCGCACCAATACTTCTGACTACTATAATTATTACTGGTATGCTCCATTTATACTGGATTCGGGAATTTTTGACATTGCTAACATCGATAACTTATTTTCAGATTTTAATATGTCTGATATTTTTGATTCAGTAGATTCCGGTGATTTTGATTTCGGATTCAACAATTCAGACAGTGATTTCGGAGGCTCTGATAGTGGATTCGATAGCGGGGGATTTGATGGCGGTGATAGTGGAGGTTCCGATGGTGGTGGAGGCGGCGACTGAAGCCGACCTCATACACACCTAAACTGTTTGCCCAACTAAATTTTTTAAATAAATTAAATATTTT
>DADN01000241.1 GCA_002509665.1 Methanobacterium sp. UBA8 | reverse complement strand
ACAATTACCATTAAATTCAGCGAGAACATAAAAGCAAGCAGTTACTGGTCTAAAATTTACATAAAAAATCTAAAGACAGGGAAATTAGTTTCAATCAGTAAATCAATCTCAGGAAATACACTTAAAATCAAAATGAGCTCCAAAAGATATGCTTACAATTGGTATCAGGTTTACATTCCAAAATCAGCAGTAAAAGACAGCGCGGGGAACAATTTAACTACAGTATATAAATTTAATTTTAAAACAGGAAGATATTAAATATTCTTCTTTTTTCTATTTTTAAAGTAAATAATTACAGTTTTTATAAAACTTTAATTCTAATAATCTTATCATCACCAGATTGGGGAATTCCTCGCCCATCTCTATTTGATGTGGAAATATACAGGTATCCATCGTGCACTACAACCTCTCTAATTCTACCTAAATTAGTAAAAAGAGTTACTTCACCAGTTAAACTTTTGCCATCTGCTGAAAGTGTTATTTTACGTAATTGAGATCCCCGTAACCCTGCAACATATAAAGCGCCATTATAATAAGCTATTCCAGAGGGTGCAAGTGTGAAATCAGTATAAACAGCAAGTGGCTTGATATAACCTTCTGCTGATTCAGTCCCTTGATAAATGGGCCATCCATAATTTGCGCCCTTTGTAATGATATTTATTTCATCATTCCTTGTTGCTCCATGTTCGGATGAGTACATCTCTTGTGTCAAAGGGTTCCATGTTATCCCTTGCGGATCTCTATGTCCATAAGAATAAACATAGTTTCTAAATGGGTTATCTGAGGGTACAGTACCATCTTTATTGATTCTTAGTATTTTACCGCCTAGAGAATTTATATCTTGGGCGGATTGGTTATTAGTAGCATCTCCTGTTGTAGCATATAATTTTCCGTCAGGCCCGAACTTTAATCTGCCGCCATTATGGAATTGTGCATTTGGTATTCTATCAATTAAAACAGTTTCATTTTGTAATGTTCCGTTTAATGTGAATCTTGAAATTCTATTTCCATTTGTGCTGGTATAATATAGGTATACGAATTTATTTGTGTTGAATTCAGGATCTACTGCAATTCCCAGCATTCCAGACTCACCTATTTGGGTGACAGTGATAGTTCCTACTGTTTTAGTGGCACCATTATCCAAGATACTTACTCTTCCATCACGCTCTGTAAAGATCATTTTACCGTCTGGAAGAAAATCAATCGCCCAAGGGGTATTCAGATCTTGAACTAAAATTTCGGTTTCATAGCCTTCTTGATTTGCTGGTTTTGGTATAATGAAATATAAAGCTAGAATTATAATTAAGAAGACAAAAACAATGATTATAGCAGTTTTCTGTTTCATATTAACACCGTTTTATCCAAGTAATATTATTATTTTTATTTCTATTAAATATGTTCAATACCTTAAAATAAGACTTTAAATGTACTTAAAATGGAAATAGGTTAACTTCAATACTGGTATTTTTCTAGATATTTGAAATAAAATTTATAGATGACCTATATTTTTTAATTTTGGATTAATAAAATAAATGTGGGGATGATAATTTGATGGTTAGTGCTCATGTTTTTATAACTGGGAAAGTACAGGGAGTATATTTTAGATATAGAACAAGGGATGAAGCCAAAAAATATGGTGTAAATGGTTGGGTTCGCAATCTTCCGGATGGCAGGGTTGAAGCGATTTTTGCGGGCCAAAAGGAGAATGTTGAAGAACTTATTGATTTTGTGAGTAAAGGGCCTTCAAGAGCTAAAGTACTGGATGTAAATGTAAACTGGCAGGATTATAATGGAGAATTTAAAGAATTTAAGGTTTGTTATTAGGCTAATTTCTCTCTTTTTTTGTTTTTAAGTTGGATTTACTTTGAATAGGGTAATGCTCTGGGAAGTTAATTGTTGTACAGTGGTTGCTTTGTTAAATTATAAAACTAATCATAAAAAGTTAGTATATTTTTTAAATGTCGATTATTTATTTTTATTATTTTAAAGACTATTTTTATGCATTGTGGTGCTAAATATCACCTTTAATTGTCTTTCATATTTTAATTCCGTGGGATAGTTAATATTTTGTAATGCAAACGGTTTAATAATAATTTTTACATAAGTAATATAGTTAATTGTATTGAAAAAGATGACTAGTATTTTTTGAAACCCAAAATCAGAGATTTTGGGGGTTGAAAAAGAAAATCACTATGTATTTTCTAAAACCTAAAATGCAAGATTTTTTGAGAATTTTTGAGTTATGAGGTGAAAATTTGGATCAGTACAAGTTATTTTTACAGAGAATGGGTCTAATTGGAACGTCAACTTTTTTAGTGACTATAACAGGAATTATGTTACTGCCTATTTTAACTCAAAACCTTTCTATTCAAGATTATGGTGTATGGACGCAGTTTCAGATCACTATTACCATTATTCCGGCTATTGCAATATTAGGGCTCCCTTATACAATGGTTAGATTTTTATCTGCATCCAAAAGTAAGAAGGAAATACAAGAGGCATTCTATTCAATTCTATTTACGGTTATATTTGCCAGTATAATTGGTGCTATTGCATTGTATATTTTAGTAGTGCCTATTTCACATATACTTTTTAATGGAAATGTAGGGGTGGGATTAGTTCTTCCTCTTACTGCAATAATGACGGCATTGTATCTTGTTTTTGTTGATTATTTTAGAGCGTCCAACCAGATGACAAAGTATGCTATTTTCAGCACTGTACAGGCATATATGGTGGTCATTTTTGCATTAGTACTGGTCTTGTCTGGAAAAGGAGTAGTGGGAGCTGTTACAGGAATCTTGATAACTCAAATTTTAATTTCTTTGATAATGTTTATATTTGTACTTAAACAGATCGGATTTAAAATCCCAAGATTCCATAATTTAAGGCAGTACCTGACATTTGGATTACCTACAATTCCAAGTAATGCATCTTTCTGGGTATTAGATGCGAGTGACCGTTATATAATAGGAATAGTACTTGGTATAACTTCAGTTGGTTTCTATTCGGCAGGTTATACAATAAGTTCTCTGCTTACTATCCTTACATCTCCGATTTATACAGTATTGCTTCCTATTTTATCGCAGTTTTATGCCGAAAGGAAAATCAGAGAAACCAGATTTCTTCTAAATTACGCAATAAAATTGTATTTAATAGTAGCTGTGCCTGCTGTAATTGGATTATCTATTCTTGCAAAGCCTTTATTATACATATTGTCTACACCAGCTTTGGCCAATCAGGGATATCTTATAACTCCAATTTTAGCTACTGGTGGACTTTTCTTTGGTCTTTACTGTATTATAACTCAAATAATAGTCATGGAAAGGAAAACAAGGATCACTGGTAATATATGGGTTATTTCAGCGATATCTAATATTGTACTGGATATAACCTTTGGATATTTCCTTGGAATTATTGGTATAGCAATTATAACCCTGCTTCTTTATCTATTCGCGTTTTTAATTACAGTTTATTATTCATTGAACTATATACGGTGTGATTTCTACATAAGTTTTGCAAAGAAAACAGTATATGCAGCATTCTTCATGGCCCTATCACTCATTCTTTTGAATCCGTATGGTCCAGTTAATGTTGTACTATCTGGGCTATTTTCATTTGCATTGTATATATTTGTATTATGGCTTCTTAAGGGAATTAAAACAGATGAAATCAAGTTTTTTACAGGTATGATAAAGGAATCTTTAGTGAACGTTTATTGTGCACTGCGAGGATTAAAAATTTAATATATTGGAGGTATTGCTATGTCTACACATAAAAGAGAATTTAAAGAAATAGAACCTAAAGAAGTATTTAATATACTTGAAAAGCATAGAGATGACCCTGATTTTGAGGTTCTGGATGTACGTACTCCTGAAGAATATGATGATGGACATATTGAAAATGCATATCTTTTGAATGCTAAATCTAGGGATTTTGAAGATGAAATTGGAAAAATGGATAAAAACAGAAAATATTTTGTTTATTGTAGAACTGGACGTAAAAGTCGTAAAGCAGTTGAATTAATGCAAAAAAGTGGATACAAAGAAGCCCATAGTATTATAGGTGGAATGGATAAATGGAAACGAAGAAGGCTTCCAGTTGAGAAATAATCTATTTTTTTTATTTCAAATAAATTAAATAGAAAAGTAAAATGGTAAATTGTTTACTGGATTATTAATTCTATATTATTGTAAGGCCGAAAAGAACAGTATAAAGAACAGTGATTCTATGGTAAAATGCAGTGCTCGATGCTGCAGCCATTTAAGATCTAATCCGGCTAATTCATGGTAAAGATCTATCACTAAATGGATAAGGGCAGCCAAAATACCTATCTCTAGAGATAAAAATAATACAGAGAGCACTATAAAATGAAAAACTGCTTCCATACATTCATGAACCATCCAGAGTCTTATATTGGAATGTATCATTTTGTGCAATATTCCAGACAGCAGGATATAAAAATCAGCAAAAATATTCCAGAAGAGCTTGCTGTGAACTTCGTCACTGATAGCTAGTATCACTGCAATATAAAACCATAGTATTTCCATTATTTACCACGCAATTTATGAGTATCAAGTCTTCATTAATATATTATTAACATGGAGTATATATTTATGGGCTTTAAACTTCGAAAGGACTTAAATATATTTATATATGTATTTACTCTTTTTTGATTTTTTTGAATATGGCTAAAAGGAACCCCACCGGCAGCAGTAGAAGCCGCAACAAAAGTCCCGCCAGGTCGGCTGCAAGGTAACCCAGTTGAATGGCGTAATGGCTGAGGAGAAGGAAGTACCCCACCGCGCCGCCCAGAATGGCCCCTAGCAGGAAGATGCGCACCCGTCCGCCGCC
>DADN01000046.1:3500-3673 GCA_002509665.1 Methanobacterium sp. UBA8 | reverse complement strand
TTATTATTAAATTTTAATTATAAATAAACATATAACTAACTGAGCAAGAAAACATATGTACTTTTTTTAGGATATAATCCGATATCATGGACATGACAACTTAAAAGACTTCTATTACTGTCCCAAACAAAAAGACTTAAAATTTTTGAGTTCTCATATATTGAAACAAACTG
>DADN01000046.1:0-3344 GCA_002509665.1 Methanobacterium sp. UBA8 | reverse complement strand
ACTAACTTAACAACCACAGTAAAACTATAAATACAGTATAATTAATATATAAAGCTTCTTTAACATACTAACCATTCATTATTCCTTTATTAATATAAAATCAATATAACTTTAGAATAATTAAAAAAAATGGAGTTTAAAATGAGTAATGCGCGTAGAATTGCAAAAAATACAACTGTATTATTTATAGCCACAATTATAGGTTATATTTTCGCATTTTTTACAAATATGTACTCTGCTCGTTACTTAGGTGCAGATGGATTTGGAATAATTTCTCTAGCACTTGCTATAACCGGGATTTTCGGGATTTTCACGGATTTAGGATTAAATACTCTTACTGTGCGAGAAGTTTCCAGGAATAAAGGATTAAGAGACAAATTTGTTAGTAATACTCTTTTAATGAAAATATTGCTCTCATTTTTAACATTTGGACTTGTTGTAATCACTGTTAATATATTAAATTATCAACAAACCGTGAGCAATGTGGTCTATTTGATCACTCTTTCTGTTATTTTTGGAGGTATTTATGCAGTTTTCAATTCTATATTCCAAGCAGAGGAAAAAATGGAATATATTTCTATAGGAAATATTTTAAATTGTGCATTACTGTTTTTAGGGGTTATAATTGCCATTTACTATCAAATGGAAATTATTGTTTTTGCAGCTATGTACGTGATTGTTAGCGTACTGGTCCTTTTATACACAGCTACTGCATATTTATGGAAACACCACCTCCCTCAACTTAAAATTGATTTGAATTTCTGGAAACCCACACTAAAAGAAGCACTTCCATTTGGAATCACAGCAGTTTTTGTAAATATATATTTCTGGATAAGTTCGGTTATGCTTTCGTTTATGGACGGCACCGAAGCTGTGGGATGGTACAACGCAGCTTATAGATTAATTTTATTTTTTATAGGTTTAATAACGGTTTACATGACTTCAATTTTCCCTGCAATGTCCAGTTTCTACAAAACGTCAAGTAAATCATTAAAATTTGCTTATGAACGTTCATTCAAGTATTTATTAATAACTAGTATTCCTATAGCCGTTGGAACAACTTTGATTTCAGATCGAATCATTCTATTAGTATATGGGAGTGGATACATACCTGCAATTATTGCTCTGCAAATAATGGTCTGGACGTTGGTGTTCATGTTCATTAACACACTGTCTGGATATTTGATGGGCTCTATTAACCAGCAGATGGCAGTGACAAAAATTTCGGCAATAGGTGCTATAATTAACGTTGCCCTGAATATTGTACTGATTCCCACCTGGGGTTACGTGGGTTCAAGTATTGCTACAGTACTCACGGAATTTTCTTTTTTCCCGTTGTTCATGTACATAATTGTTAGAGCAAATTATATTAATGGAAAAACCGTGTTGAAAATACTACCCAAAATTTTATTGGCAAATTTAATCATGGCTATTTTCGTCATGTACTTCAAAGATATCAACCTCATATTACTGGTTATATCAGCTACAGTGGTCTATTTAATAAGTCTCTATCTTTCTAGATCCATTGATGATGTAGATATAAAATTATTAAAAAGCATAATACTCAAAAATGATGACAACTAGGAGCAATGATGATAATTTAGAGAAATTATGACAATCTAAGAGTTTAAACGTTATAGTTTGAGTTTTATTGAGTTTTATTAAAGTGGTAAGGTTTTACTTACCACATTACAGACATATTTTCATAATAAGTCTCATGTTAAAATAAAATTAATATTTTGATAATTAAATGCAACTAATTAATAAATAGGTGTTTCAAATTAAAATTTTCGTCGATGGTTCAGTTATGGAAATACCCTCCACCGGTATTGCTAAATCAACATTAGAACTATATAAAAATTGTGTAAAGTTAGATCCGTCCCTGGAAGTAATTATACTCCACAGAAATGATTTAAAATGTGATTTACCCCCCGGAATTCAGTCGGTGCAGTTAGGTTCATTTGTGCCTGGAATCCTGTGGAGAAAAATCATTTTACCCCTTTATATTTATATTAAAAAACCTGATTTTGTTCATTTTCCATGGAATGGAAAAGTACCAGGATTAATTAAGAATACAAAGATAGTCACAACTATCAATGATCTTAAACCTCTGGAAGTACCTAATTTTTTTAAAAATATAGAAGATAAGAAAAAGTACCGGGATGATACTCAAAAAAGTATTGTTCGCTCAGATTTGATAATTACCATATCCCAATTTTCAAAAAAGGATATTATTAAAAATTTTAATCCTGAACAGGATATTTTTGTTCTTTATCTGGGTCCCACCATCGGCTGTGAATCACCTCGTAAAACCAGAGAAGACACAAATGAGCAGGGAAATATGTCAACAGATAGTTATTTTATTTATGTCGGTGGTTATGCTAAACCAAAAGGTATTGAAGAACTCATTGAGACATTCATGAAGTTATATGATGAAGAGAAGGTAAAAAGTAAATTAGTACTTACGGGTGATAAACTCTATTACTCTTCTTACTTTGAAGGATTAATTAAACAAGGAAAAGAGAAAAGGTTTTTAGAGGAGAGGGGTTATGTTACAGAATCAGAGTTATGTGAATTATATTCAAATGCACTTGCTCTGGTTTACCCTTCCACTTTTGAAGGATTTGGATTACCACCATTGGAAGCCATGACTTTAGGATGTCCAGTGATAACTACCCGGAATACTTCTATTCCAGAAGTATGTGGAAATGCAGCGTATTACATAGATCTAAATGATGTGGAAGGATTTGGACAAGCTTTCATTGATCTTGAAAATGATCCTGAACTTCGCCTTAAATTAGTGTCTGATGGGAAAAGACAGGCTTCCAAGTTTTCATGGAAATCAATTAGCCAATCATTCTTAGACAGATTAACAGATTTAATTAACTCCCATAATTGAGGGATTTAACAAAATTAAACTCCATAAATTAAAAATGCCTATTAACTTACAAATTTCTTTTTAATGTTAAAATCATAATAATTACGTATATAATCAAGGATATGGTGTAAACATAGGATGTAATAATCCTCATGAAAATATTCGAGATAACCCATGAAATTATCTATTAGATTGCTTTAAATGCAAAAAAAAGCTCATAAATAGTTTTTTCACAATAATAATACAATAAATTTATATAGTATAGTTTTTTTAAATATAATATAAATAAATAATTTTAAATACGCCTCTAAAGGAGGATATTTGAAATTTGGGTTTTTTAATTAAAGTAATATGAATTTTAAATGGAGGCGATTTTTATTCATAAGAAATATTTGACATTGATCATGATTTTAGTACTGACACTTATTTCCGTAGGTGCGGTAAGTGCTACAGAAACGTCTGATCA
>DADN01000190.1:1653-2701 GCA_002509665.1 Methanobacterium sp. UBA8 | reverse complement strand
CGTTATTCCGATCTTTGACCCCGGATGGGGGCAACCCGCCAACCCTGAAACTGAAGGTTATTACGTACCGTTCTTGGCAGTGTTGAAAATAAAATAACAGACACAATACTGTTATATAAATATAATCTAAAAAATAATGTTAAATAATTTTATTTTGTATAAAAAGATTTAGAGTACATAAGTGAACCATAATTAAATTGTTAATAAACTATCCTATGATTTCAATGAAAGTGTGTGAGATTCCTCTCTCATACTTTCTTCTTTTATTCTATAATTGTGATTGATCTATNNTTGTGATATTATTTTCTTCAGTTCCAGGCTTTTTCTATTCTTTTCGTTGTCTCTTAAAACACCTAACTGCAAGCAGATCTTTAAATCATGTGCCATCGCATCTATACTTTCCTATGCACAAGATATGAGGCTTATTTTGAACTATGGGAACCTCAGAAAGCTTTTCCAAAACAGTATAATGAGACTAATGCAATTACCAAAAACTGTACAATAGTTCTAAAATTTTTTTCTCTATCCCTGCAANNAAAAAATCTCTTTAGTGAGTTTTATCAGTGGATTTAACTTATTTTTTAAAAAATTGTTATTCTTAAATAATTCTAGGCAGTTTATCGAATTTTCTGCAAATTCAAAGTCTAATTTTTGTATACTGAATAAATTCAGTTCTCTTTCGATTAGATTCTCAAACCACAAATTTACTAAGATTTCTAATTTTATAGAAGGATTGGCACACTGCCACTACTGCATTTTTAATATACTAGTATTAATCAAAATTTTTGTTATTATCATTAATAACTTTATGAGTAAAAATCTTAACAATGCACTAATTGACAACTAATCATGAGGAAAACCTAGTATTTTGTCAATGCTCGAGATTTAACAATATTGAGCAGTTGCAAGTGATTTCATCGACATTTAACTTTTATACAGTATCAGTTTACTTGTTGATTTTATAACTTGCAAGTCAAAATCGATTCTAATCTTGAAAATAAATACTATCAACTAAATTAATTCCATTACATTGGTCATCGGTTAAGGA
>DADN01000190.1:0-1619 GCA_002509665.1 Methanobacterium sp. UBA8 | reverse complement strand
TTAACCGAATACAAATGAATTCCATTAATATTATAAATATTAGGTAGTGTATTAAAAATTAATAAAAAGTTTAATGTATGTGTAACTAAGGAATATTTAGTAAGATTAATATATGAAATATTATGATTTGTATTGCAAATAGTATTAATTAGTTACAATTTTAAATAATTATGAGAATTATTCTGGAGAAAGGTGATACTATCAGAACAAGGAAGTATTCAATATTAGTTTACCTATAACTAAAATTTACAGAATACTTTTTCCCTAAAATAGTAACTATTGATTCTTCTTTTATTGGTAACAGCTTGACTTCCTTTCTGTATCTGATAGGGGTAATTTGTCCTATAAATCCGGAATTTTTTCTTTAACTGAAGTCTAGGAGGAAGATTCACGAATAGAAAACTGATACTGATATTGTTAATGCTGATTCTGAGTTGTGGCGTTTGCCTGGCTGATAGTGGCGGACTCGCAGATACAGCATGGCCTAAATACAACAGAGATCTCAACAACACCGGGCAATCACCATATAACGGGCCACAGACTAACACCGCAATATGGAACTACACCACCGGAGCTATCAATTACGCATCTCCTGTTATTGGATCAGATGGAACTATCTATATAGGGAGTTACGGAAACAATAAATTATATGCATTAAATCCCAATGGAACTCTAAAATGGGCCTACACCACTGGAGCCCAAATAGACGGTTCAGCGGCAATTGGGGTAGATGGAGCAATATATTTCGGAAGCTATGACCACAAAGTCTATGCAATAAACCCTGATGGAACCCTAAAATGGTCATATACTACTGGAGGTCTAATAAGAGGCTCAGCGGTGATTGGATCAGATGGAACAATATATGTCGGAAGCGATGACTACAAAGTCTATGCAATAAACCCTGACGGAACCCTAAAATGGACATACACAACTGAAAACACTGTAAAAGGTTCAGCGGCTATTGGAAAAGATGGTACCATATACATAGGAAGCTATGACAGAAAGGTATACGCACTAAATCCCAATGGTACGCTTAAATGGGCTTCGACTACATCACAATTCGATCATGGATCTCCATCAATCGGAACAGATGGAACCATATATACAGGAACCTCTGGAAGCAATACTTTCTACGCATTAAATCCCGATGGAACCAAAAAATGGAAATACACTACAGGAAGTACATATGGAGGTACACCTGCAATTGCAACAGATGGAACCATCTACATAGGAAGCTACAAATACAATAATGTATATGCATTAAATCCTGACGGAACTCTCAAATGGACACACACCACAGGATCCGCTATTTTTGGTTCAACAGCACTTGGAGCAGACGGAACCATCTACACAGGAAGCGGTGACAAGAAAGTCTATGCAATAAATCCCGACGGAACCTTAAAATGGACATATACTACCGGAGGCGAGATTTACGGCTCACCGGCAATTGCGGCAGATGGGACCCTTTACATTGGAAGTAGTGATGGTAAGTTATATGCTTTCAAAGATCTTGCCCCGGTTGCCAACTTCACTGCTACTCCTATTCCTAATGTTCCGTTAACGATTCAGTTTAATGATACCTCCAGCTATAACCCTACTTCCTGGGCATGGGACTTTGG
>DADN01000193.1:1313-8467 GCA_002509665.1 Methanobacterium sp. UBA8 | reverse complement strand
ACAATATATTCAATAAACTCATCAGCATCTGAATCTAACTTATCCTTATAACGGCGCTCAATTAACTGGGTAAAACTGGTAATAGTCCTGAGGGGCTCCTGAAGATCATGCGATGATACATAAGCGAACTGCTGCAGTTCCTCATTAGAACGTTTTAACTCTTCTATAAGTGATTTAAGATTTTTTTCACTTTTTTTAAGTTTATTTTCTGTAATTTTTCTCTCTTCAAGTTCTTTTTGCAGGCGTTCATTGGCTTCTTTTAATTCCCGTGTCCGTCTTTTTACCTTTGATTCTAATTCATTTTTTGCTTCCCCAAGAGCATATTCAATTTCTTTTCGTTCTGTGATGTCCTGTTCGACACAGATAATGTTCAATGGATGTCCGGCAAAATCTGTAACTACTTCTCCACTGCAGGAAATTATTCGGATATTCCCGTCTTGACGGCGTATTCTGATTTCATATTTAAATGGTTTACATTCTTTAAGAGCTTTTTCAAGATTGTAGTTAACGATATTCTGGTCTTCTTTGAGAATTCTATTCAAAATGGCGTCATATTTCACTAAGTTAGATGAATCAATTCCATAAATTCGGTATAGGCCTTCAGAAAGAGTTATTACGTTACTCTGGATATCCCATTCCCAGTTACCAATATGCCCTATTCTCTGGGCTTCTTGAAGTCGATTATAATTCTTTTCCAGTGCTTGTCTTATGTGTACTGGCTCGGTAAGATCATGTATTACCGAAATTGTACCGATATAATTTCCCATATTGTCTTTAAATGCGTGAATTGAAGAATCAACATAAATCTCATCTCCATTCTTTTTGGTACTTAAATTTTCCCCGTGCCATTTTCCAATGGTTTTAAGTCTTTGATAGGCATTTTTCCTGTCTTCTACGTTTAACCAGCGATAATTAACAACATCAGCAAATATCTTGCCCAGTACTTCTTCAGATTTAAAACCGTACAGGTCTTCTGCTCCTTTATTCCAGTATGTTATATAATTTGCATCATCAACTGCGATTACAGCATCTCTTACGTGGGACAGTACTTCTGCCTGGATCATAATTTGATTTTCAGCTTCTTTTTGTTCGCTAATATCACGGCTAACCGTTACAAATAGGCCATTTAAAAAAAATGCAGACACTGAGAAGTGTTTATTCAACGATTCAAAGTATGTTTCGAATTTTTTACTCTTTTGGGTACTAATAATTTCGTTGGCAGTTTTTAAATAATCTGCTATAGCTCTTGGAGATTTATAAATCTCACTAGCGCGTTTACCAATTATATTTTCTTTCGAAGTAATTGAATTTAGCTTAGAAGCGGAATTTATATATTTAAAAACAAAATCTATAACTTTATTGTGTTTATCATGTACTAATTCATGTATATGTATTTCCTCTTGCGTATTTTCGAATATTGTTAGATAGTCCGTTTCATTTAGCGAAAACAGGCTTTTTAACTCCATTTTATTCATCCTATTCATTATTTAAGTAATACATTCTTATAATGAAAAATTAAATGATGATATAGTTACTATTTTGTATTGTTCTCATTATTATGTTTTGTTATTTATTTATGAAAAATTATTAAAAGGAAACTGTATTAATTAATAACATTTGAGACTAAATTAATATCTAAAAATCTATTAGGATATTTCATGCCTTTAAAACAATTCAATCATCGCGCAATGATATCTTTTTTTAGCACTGGTGGTTTTATTAAAAAAATATGGAATTATGCTTATATTTTGGATCATTTGGGCCTTTAATCCTATTAAATTTATTTTCAGTATATTTGCTGTTACTTTCTGATGGGATCTGTTGATATTTTCTTTTGGGATATTATTCGAGTATTTTTTATTATTTAAGTTATTGCCAAAGTAGGATGTCTTTNNGAATAGGGTGGGAATCTGGATGAAATCTTGGCATAATTATTTAAAAATTAGTATTAATAACAAGATTAATCAATTTTTAGTCGAGGTAATATTCAATGGATGTAATAAATTTAATTATAAATACTTTATTTAATCAAACAGTAAATTATAACACAGCAATGTTCTATTTAGTTAACAATGGACTACAAAACAATATTTTAAATGTTATTATGCCTTTTATAACTAATTTTGGTAGTAGCATAGCATGTTTCATAATATGTGGATTAATATATCTTTTTGGTGGTGTAAGGGCTAAAAAAGTGGCTATACTTGCATTATTGGCGTTATTTATTAGCAGCGCTGCAGTATATTTCATAAAGCATATTATTGCTGAACCAAGACCTTTTTTAGCTTTAACTAATGTTCATCAGTTAGTTTCTGAAAGTGAAATATATTGTTCATTCCCTTCTGGACATGCTACAAGTTCATTTGCAGCAGCTACAGTTATTGGTATTAAATATAGTATTGAAGTTTTAAATAGAAAGCTTAGGTTGATTTACCCATTACTGGCATTTGCTGCAGTAATTGGATTTTCAAGGGTATATATCGGGGTCCATTATCCTTTAGATGTGGTTTTAGGGGGATTAATTGGAATAATATCTGCACTGGTAGTTCTAAAATTTGAAAATACTATTTTTTCAAGCGAAACATTAGAGAGGATGGGATTGGAAAGATTGATAACGTTGGATATATTTAACGTCCTAAGAAAATAAAATGGCATTGAATTTTTACATTTTCGGACATGAATGTCCGCAAATCACTTCAATTTTTGGATAAACCCTTTTAAATTCAACTATTTTGTCAAAATTTTCTTGATTGACTTTTACATCTTCAGTATAACTGCTGGGAGCTACCCCATTTTTTAAACTTAATTCAATGAAACAAACATCTCCAGCTAGTATGACTGGACCACTTTGAGCATTAATCAAAAAAGATATATGGCCTTTAGTGTGCCCTGGTGTTGATATTGCCCACAGAGATCCATCACCAAAGATATCAATGCACTTTCCTAAGATTGGCATATCATTCGCATCTTTAAAATCAATCTCATAAAGCGTTTTTACACCTTTTAAGTAATCTCCATAGAAGAAAGGCCTATAATCACGGTATTGTTCATCTTTACTGGCAGTATATATGATGTTTTTGGGTAGTTCACGAGTTCCGGCAATATGATCAGAATGGAGGTGGGTAAAGAAGACCCCTTCTAATTTAATTCCATTTTTTTCAATATGGTGCATAATATTTTGATTTTTAGCCTGTTTGTACTCATCCACAAATAAATTGGCTTTTATAAATAGTTTTGAAAGCAGCCCTTTCATATTTCCATGAGGATCATCATGATATGAACTATCTAAACCGGCATCTATTAAATAATCACCCAGTTTCTCATGGTGGATCCAGTGGGCGAGTACTGGGACTTCTAAAAGTTCATCATCGATAATCCCTGATTTTGGATGATCTGGATTCAATGCACCGCGCTTATTTAATATTACTTGTCCTGTAACGAAACTTTTAACTTTTATGGGCTGTGAATTATTAAATACTCCGTTCCATTCTTTAAAATCATGATTTTTGATATTGAATGCTTTTCTTTCCATAATAAAAACCAGAATAAATGATTTCAGTTGATTTTAATATGCTGTATAATATTTATTAAAATTTTGAATTGAAAAATAGATAGGTGGGGATAATTCCCCTAAAAGTAATTTATTTTATTCCGTTAAAGCACTTGTCTATGTGCTCCTTACTTGGAGGTTTGGTAATTAAACACACTACAATAGTTACAATTGCCGCTACAGGAAGACCTATAACAATAGGGTCTATTGTAGGCCATGGACTTGCAGTTATAAGAACTGACTGGCCTGTAATTGCTTTGCAAATACCAAGTGCCTCTGCTGATTTTTTGTACTGGAATACTAGCCAGAAGAAACTGGCAAAGGTTCCAGATATAAGTCCTGCAATAACTCCCACTTTTGTAGCTTTCTTCCAGTATATGGCAGCAGTATATATTGAAAGGAAAGCCGCTGCAGTTATACCAAACCATATGGATGTTCCTACTGCTACTATACTTCCTGGAAGGATAAATCCAAGAATTACAGCTATTACAACTGCTATCAGGATACCTATACGGGCTACCTTCACAGAAGATCCTTTTTTCTTATTGGATATGGTTTCATATATATCTCTTCCAAGAGCAGTTCCCTGCACGTGGAATTGGGCAGAAAGTGTGGACATGGCTGCGGATAACAGAACAATCATAAAGACGTATGCAAACCATAAAGGCATGGCAGCGCTGATGAATGCAGGTATGACTGAATCAAGATTACCTCCTGCAGCCTGAACTGCAGTCATTCCCGTATGCTGGAAGAAGTAAACATTGGATAATGATCCTACAATATAAGCTGCAAATGTGGTCATAAATATGAAAAGACCGCCTATTGCAACAGCTCTGTTTAGTTCTTTGTTTGATTTAACAGTCATGAACCTTACTGCAAGCTGTGGTTGTGATAAAACACCTATACCAACACCTAAAATAAGGCTTGAAATTAGAGTCCACCAGAAAGGACTGCCTAATGCGGGCATAGAAGTCCATCCTGTAAATCCTGTGGCCGTGGCATTGGCAGTAGCACTGGCAGGTACTATGTTAACTAGATTAGTGAGCGCCTGATTACCTGCAGTAACTCCTCCTGTAAGCCAGTAAATTGCGATCAATAGAATAAGCATCCCAAAGAACATGATGGTCCCCTGTAGAGCATCAGTATACATTACACCTCTTATACCTCCAAAAATGACGTATACTGCTACAATGATTGCCATTACGATTAAAGCCAGGTAATAATCAACTTGAAGAGTTGTTTGTACAAATCTTGCCATACCAATTAAAACTACTGATGCATATAAAGGCATTCCTAAAAATATGACCGCACCACTGAAATATTGAATAAATTTACTGTCAAAACGACGTGAAAGGAATTCGGGGAAAGTGAGTGCATTTAAATTGTGCCCGATTTTCCTTGTTCGTTTCCCAAACAGGACAAATGCTATAAAAATACCGACAAGAATGTTCAACACTGTGAGCCATAAAAGACCCATTCCATATACTCCTGCTGTTCCACCAAAACCTACGATGGCTGCAGTACTGATAAACGTTGCCCCATAACTTAGGGCCATGATAAATGGATGGGTTTCTCTTCCGGCGACCATGTAGTCGTCGGCGCTTTTAGTCCTTTTCCAGGCTATGTAGCCTACGTAACCCACCATTAAAATATATATTAAAGCTATAACAATAAGTAAGATGTAGTTATCCATTTTAATCCCTACCTATCCTTCTTCATCCCATATCCCTAATTCTTTTTCTTCCATCTCTTTTTCTTTTTTATGCCATTCCATCTCTTCTTTAACTTGCGCTTCTTCGTCTTCATCGCCTTTATTCCAATTTAAGGCTCCATAAATCACGCACAAAAGCATACTTAATATGGTTAAAATATAAGCACTCCAAACCCATGGATCATCTATTCCTAGGACCATTGTTTTCACCTCCACTCATTGAATGTTAATTAATTAATGATTAATAATTAAAAATGGATACCTTTAAATTTATCTATTTGTGCTCTTATTTAAACTGCCTAAATTATTAAGAATAGAATGTGCTCAGTTATTAGGACATGTTTCATGTAATTTTTTAGTTCATTTTAATTGAGGGAGTACTCAAATCATTTTGTAATAATTATTGATAAATAATTAATATGATCAACAATAAAATTATCTTCAAACTTGAGAGGTTGAAAAAAATCTCATCAAAGATTGAGATTTTTTGAACATTTGAAAAATCTCTCAAAAATTATTCGAATTTTTGGAGCCCTCGAACACGTAGTGTTCGGGGCCACGAAACTGAAAGTTTCGATGGCGCAAAAATCGAAGATTTTTGCAAGCTAAGATTTTTCGAACGCCGGTGAAAACATAGTTTTCTCGGCCCCGAATGCAGAGCATTCAAGGGCCCAAATACTTGTGTTTGGCGGCCCCAAAAATTTTTTAACAAGATTTTAGAGGTCCTCAAAACCTCTGGTTTTGGGACCACAAAAAATCAAAGTCTTCGAAAATCATAGATTTTCGAGGGATTTTTTGGAGGGTGAGAAAAAATGAAAGCTGTTGTTTATAAAGGTCCTAAAAAAGTTGAAGTTGAGGATGTAGAAAATCCAAAGATAAGCAAACCAACAGATGCTATTATACGAATTACAAGTAGTGCTATATGTGGAAGCGATTTACATATGTACGACGGCGAAACAACATTTGAATCTGGACGAACACTTGGTCATGAACCAATGGGCGTAGTTGAAGAGGTTGGAGATGCAGTACAATTAGTAAAACCTGGAGATAGAGTTGTTATGCCTTTTAACATAGCATGTGGTTTTTGCCTGAATTGTATTCAAGGTATGACCAATGCATGTCTTACCTTAAATCCAGATCAGCCTGGATCTGCATATGGATATGTCAATATGGGTCCTTATCAGGGAGGTCAGGCAGAGTATGTACTTGTACCATTCGCTGATTGGGCTTGTTTGAAATTGCCTGGAGAACCAGGAGATGAATTTGAAGATGACTTTGTACTGCTTGCAGATATCTTTCCAACTTCATATTATTCTACAGAACTGGCCCATGTTTCTATAGGTAAAGCTGTGGCAGTTTTTGGTGCAGGGCCTGTAGGTTTGCTTGCTGCATATAGTGCTATTCTAAAAGGTGCATCTGAGGTTTATATAATTGATGATTCGCAGGAGAGACTTAAACGTGCAGAATCAATTGGTGCAATTCCAATAAACACGGATGATGGAGATCCTGCCCAGCAGATCATGGAAATGAGACAGAAGAATAAAAATCTCATGGAATCATTAAGACCTGGAGAAGAAAAGACATTAGGCGTTGATTCTGCTATAGATGCTGTGGGATTTCAGGCATATGACCGAGATAATCCTAATCAGGAAAAGCGTAATCAGGTACTTATGGATATTGCAAATGTAATAAATGCCGGCGGTCATGTAGGGCTTATAGGTGTCTATCCAAAGGAAAATCCTGTTGCAGATAATGAAGATGAAAAACAGGGAAACATAATGTTTCCACTTGGAAAACTATGGGAAAAAGGAATTACAATTGGTATGGGGCAAACTCCTGTAAAACAACTGCATGTGTTTTTAAGAAATTTGATATTTGATGGTAAAGCTAAAC
>DADN01000193.1:731-1204 GCA_002509665.1 Methanobacterium sp. UBA8 | reverse complement strand
CAGTCTTTAGATGGGAGATATGGAATTTTTATGAAAAAAGAGGATAAAAATCCATTAAATGGCGATTTGGGGGATATTAAATCAAGTGGTTCTGGAATTGAGAAAAAACAGTTAAGTGCAATAGTAGAAAATATTCCTGCGGGAATTATTATTGCGGAAGCTCCTTCTGGAAAATTTCTTTTGGCTAATAAGCAGATTGCAAATATATGGCATTATCCACAAACTGCGCATGCTGATGAATTTAAAAAGTATAAAGGTTTTCATTTAGATGGTAAACCTTATAAATCATATGAATGGCCTTTATCACGTTCAATTAGGACAGGTGAAGTAGTTAAGGATGAAGAAATTGAAATTTTGCGTGGCGACGGCACAAAAGGCTGGATAAGTGTTAGTTCTGTACCTGTAATGGATAATGGAAATATTATCTTGGGAATTGTAATGGATATTGACATAACTGAACGTAAAAAAGCAGA
>DADN01000193.1:0-666 GCA_002509665.1 Methanobacterium sp. UBA8 | reverse complement strand
GCCTATAGTGGAATTAAGGCGGAAAATATAGTTGGAACAAAAAAGCAATGGAAAGCACTTTACAATGAAAAAGGACCGACCATAGCAGATTTAGTGATGGAAAACGACATTGAAAGAATCGCTGAATGGTATCCTGGGAAATTTAAAAAATCTGAACTTGTAGAAGGGGCATGTGTAATTGAAAATTTTTTCCCAGCCATGGGTGAGAACGGAAGATGGCTGCGTGGTACTGTAAGCATCATTAGAGATTCTGAAGGATATATAATAGGGGCAATAGAAATACTGGAAGATATAACTGAACGTAAACATGCAGAAGAAAAATTAAAAGAAGCCCGTGATAATTTAGAAGAGCAAGTTAAAGAACGAACTGTCGAATTAAAGGAAAGTGAAGAGAAATTCCGTACTCTATACGACGATAATCCTTTTATGTATTTTACTATAGATACTGATTTTACAATATTATTNNGTCAATCGTTTTGGGGCTGAACAGCTTGGCTACACAGTTTCAGAATTAATTGGGCAGCCGTTATCAAAGGTATTTTACGGGAAAGACATAAAATTTGCTGAGAGAAACTTAAGAAATGCTATTGAGAATTATGGGCGTGTATTTCACTGGGAATTGCGTAAAGTTCGTAAGGATGGAAGTATACTGTGGGTAAAAGAAAC
>DADN01000260.1 GCA_002509665.1 Methanobacterium sp. UBA8 | reverse complement strand
TTGAAATCCCATGATCCAAAGTAAAATGTCCAGTATCCTTTAGGTACCATGCCGTCAGTCGTTACTAATACAAAAGGTTGTGAATTGTTTGGATGAGTGTAATTCAGGACTTTTTGAGCTTCTTGAGTGCTTAAATTATAGTTATTGGTTAGTATGGTTAAAGCTTCTTCTTTGTTAAGACCTAAAATATTATTTAAAATTAGGACTGTTTTTGTAGTATTTTTTGTGTAATTATCAAGGGTTAAGTAACCTAAATCTCCAGTTGTAGCAATCATTTTAAAAATACCACGCGATAAATTCTCATTGTCTGTTTCAAAAGCTCTGTAGATCCAGTATTCTCTAGCAACGCTTGGGGATTTATTACCAAAAGCATATGTTTGGTCATAATTTCTTATAGATAAAGTCTCAATATATCCAAGTCTTCCGTCAAAAACAACAGAACGGTTTGCAATCGCTGTAAAAAGATGTCCATAGCTCCAATCTGAAATAATTACGGTGTTATTAGGAGTATTATTGCTAATCCAGTGGCAGGCAATCCATGCATCATCATCTGTACCTGGAGTAAAACTGGAAAAAGTGGTTGAAACATTTGCAATTGCTGGAATTATAAACAGGATTACTATTGCAATGGATATAATTTTAGATAAATTTTTTCTATTTTTGAATATATTGAATTTATTACTGTTTTTGAAAACATTTAAATAAGAAACACATAATCCTACCATAACTCCTGTGCTTAATACAAGAGGAGGTATGATTAGTAATATGAATCTTAAACCTTCTGTAATGGCAAAAAAGCCCATTATCGTCCATAAAAGGAGGAATGAGAAAAAACTCCAGTTCATTCTATCTAAAAATCGTTTTTTAAGATCTTCATTTATTAAGACTCTAAAAATCCATATAAATCCAAATATGCCTCCAAAAAGTGCAATTCCTGCCCCTGAAATTACTTCCTCTAATGTTGGCTTAGAAAGTTCTCCAACTGAAATATAAATATCTGGCCATGGGTTCCAGAGTCCATGACTTCCAATCAGTTCGAAGAGTTGGAAAGGTCGAGTGAAAAGTGTAATAACATTTAAATAGCCCGTAAAAATCGTCACTAATAAAATAGTGCCTGTAAAAAATCCTCCAATGGTATATATTAAATTTTTCACATTCCTACCATGTAATTTATGCCATAGAATATAAAATATTGAGAAAATAATTATAAGATAAAAATAATACTGCCATCCGTCCCATGCCAATGCAAAAAATAACATGAAAAATGCAGATAAAATTGTGAAAATCATTCCTTTTTTGTTATTTTTACTTTGTATGGCTTCAAAGAAGAACCATATAACTAAAAGGGGGAAAATAATGTTGAACATGTCTGTATCAAACCAGCCGGGAACTGTTCTAACAAAATAGAACGGCGCTGTCACCATTAGAATTCCTGCAGCTGCAGCCCCATACTCATTTGTAAATCTGCGTGCAAAAAGATATGCAATTACACCACTTAAAGGGCCTATAAATGCCGTTAGCCAGAAGCAAATTGTTAGTAATGGTATATTGGAGAATGTGTTTGCTAGTTTGTAGGTTAATGCTGTAATGTATGCGATTAGTGGGGGGTAATCCATTGGAACTCCGGGATAGTAAGAGTGCAAGTCCCATTCTGTTCCGTTTATTATTGTGTCTCCGAGGTAGCCGTGGTTTAGGTAGTTTTTGGTTGTTCTGTAATTGTAGTATGAATCCATGTCGTACATGTATGGAAGTCCATTTTGATCCTCGTAAAAAGCTTTTTCGTCGTTTGGAATTCCATTGAGGTGGGTTGAATCTACTCTTAGACTGAATCCAATAAAGAATATAACTAAGATAATGGACAACTTAATAAAGTATTCTTTTTTGAGCATTGAATCACCGATTTAAGAGTTAAATGAAGAGTTCCATACTGTTACAGTATTATCCTTATATACTGGTTTGAAATTTGTTGAATTGCTTTTTTCAATTACCAGTTTTATAAATAATGAATTTTCAAAGTGTTTATCAATCACGATTGATTTATTGGAATCCATATCCAGTATAATATCAAAATCGCCGCTTTTATTGGGATAATATTTTTTAATGTCACTTTTGTTAATTATTATGACAGAATATGGAGTTTGCCCATACCATGTTCCATTTCCAGTTTTTAAATCCATTAAAATACCATCACTGCTATTAAACATATTGTTAGTTGTATTTATTCTTCCAACAGAATATGTTACGTTATTTCCTGATGATTTGTTGAAATCCCATGATCCAAAATAAAACATCCAGTAACCCTTATTGATCATGCTGTTAGTTGTTACAAGCACAAAATGTCGTTGATTATCTGG
This sequence comes from Methanobacterium sp. UBA8, assembly GCA_002509665.1. Taxonomy (GTDB): domain Archaea; phylum Methanobacteriota; class Methanobacteria; order Methanobacteriales; family Methanobacteriaceae; genus Methanobacterium_D. Next base: position 1,442 of record DADN01000260.1, on the reverse strand, counting down.
ATGGGTATAATTTAAGACAGATTGAGCTTCTTGAGCGCTTAAATTATATTTATTTGTCATTAAGGCTTTGGCTTTCTCTTTATTAATACCAAGAATGCTATTCAAAATTTCAGCTGTTTTTGAAGTATTTTTTGTATAATTATCTAAGGTTAAATAGCCTAAATCTCCACTTGTTGTAATCATTTTAAAGATTCCAAGTGATAAACTTTCATTGTCTGTTTCAAAAGCTCTATAAATCCAGTATTCTCTTGAAACGCTTGGAGATTTATTGCCAAAAATATATGCTCTGTCATAATTCCTCAATGGTAAAGTTTCAATATATCCTAGTCTCCCATCAAAGCTGACTGGACGATTTGCAATTGCTGTAAATAAATGTCCATAGCTCCAGTCTGAAATAATTATGGTATCATTAGGTGTATTATTATTAATCCATTGGGATGCTACCCACATGTCATCGTTTACTCCGGGAATAAGACCTGAAGAACTATAATATGCATTTGTAGATGATAAAATTATGAATAAAGTCAATATTAGAATGGATATACTTTGGATAAGGCTTTTTTTCCTTTTAAATATACTAAATCTTTGATTATCTCCTAAAATGTTCAAATATTCAATAAAAATGCCAATCATTATTCCAGCACTTATTACCATTGGCGGTACTAACATTAGGATAAATCTTCCACCTTTCAGGAGTGAAAAAAAACCTATTAAAGTCCATATTACTAAAAAGGCATACAAAGGTAAGGTCATCTTATTCAAGACACTTTTTTTGAGATTTTTATTCATTAAAAGTCTTAATGTCCATAACAATCCAAATATACCTCCAAAGAAAGCCAGGCCAACTCCAGAAATAACTGCTTCTAGTGATGGTATTTGCAGTTCTGAAACTGAAATATAAACATTTGGCCACGGAATCCCTGGTCCATGGGAACCAAAGATATTTATAAGTTCAAAAGGGCTGGTAAATAAACTAATAATGGTAGGAATGCCTGAAAAAATCAGTACCATTAAAAGAGTACTAATAAAAAATATTCCAAACACATAGAAAAAGTTTTTTACGTGTATCCTTTTAAATTTACACATGAGAATATAAAAAAAACTGAACAATATAATTATACAAAATATGTATTGCCAGCCTTCCCATGCTATTGAAAATAAAAACATAGAAAATGCTGCTATAATTGAAATTATAATTCCCTTTTGAAGGTTATTTCTGTTATTTATTGCTTCAAAAAAAAGCCATGTTACAAGAAGAGGGAATAAAACATTAAACATATCTGTGTCAAACCAACCCGGAACTGTTCTTGATAATAAGAGTGGAGAAGTAACAGCGAAAATACCTGCGGCAACAGCACCATATTCGTTAGTATATTTTCTTGTAAATAAGTAGGCAATTATTCCACTTAGTGGGGCAATAAATGCAGGTAACCAAAAACAAA
>DADN01000149.1:2516-4296 GCA_002509665.1 Methanobacterium sp. UBA8 | reverse complement strand
TTAAGTTCTTTTTTTGAAAATTATTCGATAAACAAGTGTTTTGTTTGGAGTATTATAAAACGTAGAGGGATGATTTTAGATCTGTAGATATTGTTTTAATGGTATTAAAAATAGTATCTGGATAGAAACCTTAAATAAAAAATGTTCAAGTACCGATCCTTGAATTTTCATTCAAACTTTTAAGGAGTTTAATAGCAGAATATGCGGCCAAAACACTTGTTTTTGGATTAGTGGCACAGCTCCTATTTTGGGTGGTGGTCTTAAACTCACCAAAGTCACCAATTACCTGAATTTCATGGATATTATACTTCACTGTGGGATCAGCTATGACCTGCACGTCTACTTCCTTGTCACAGGCAATACTTAAAGCTGCAGCCACGTTCATATTCTGTGGGAATTTACGTACTGCTGCAGTGGCTTTACCTTTATATACTGTGGTTTTTTTGTCTACTGAAATTCCCAGTGATTTTGGTGGTTTTCGGGTTAACAGGTTCACTTCTGTGATTTCACCCATTGAAGCTGCTTTTATACCATCTAAACCCACAATAGCTCCTGATGGAGTGTATATTCTGGATTTATTTTCCATTGCCATACTTTCAAGTTCTTCTTTCAGTTTCATGTCCATTAAAGCACCTATGCTCATGATAATAACGTCTTTTCCATGGGCAATGGCAGATGGGATGAATTTTTCTACTGCCAGAGGTGATGCTGCTTCAATCACCAGATCGACGGGTTCCAACATATCATGAACCGAAGTGACTGCTATTCCACCTACCTTAGATGATAAGTTTTCCGCCCTTTCAGAGTCCTGGTCATAGAAGAATTTCAGATCAATGCCTATTTTTCCTTCTAAAACAAAATCCGTGATTATATTGGCTATTGCACCGCAGCCTATGATCCCAACTGTTATATTATCCTTTTTATCAGCACTAATGATATTTTTAGANNTGAATATATTTTCATTTTCTTCTAGGACTTCATGCAGAACTGTTTGATTCATTTTAATAGGCCTCTTTATTGCTGATTTGAGAAGTTAAGTATTGTTTTTTAGTAATTTCCATCATTCTTTCAATAGCTACCCTTGATTTATCCTCTATTTTTTTATTCACCTGAACCACGAATTCTTCATTTAGAAGACAGTTTTTAACCTTTTCAAGGGTGTGCATTTTCATGTTCTCACATGTAGCTTTATTAAAAGCGGGAATGAATTTTTTATCTGGATTTTCTCTTTTTAAGCGAGTAATCATGTCCAGTTCAGTGGCTATAATGAATTTTTTCTGCTTTGAGGGTTTTATGTGGTTGATCATACCCCCGGTACTCAGTACTTTATCAGCAAATTTTTGCACGTTTGGATTACATTCTGGATGAACTAGTATCTCTGCATCCTGATTTTTCTCACTTAAAAAATACAAATCACCAAAATTAAACATTTTATGAACGTAACAATGTCCCTGAGGGGGTAAGGGGATAATCTCCTTGTTCACATGTTGGGAAACATACCAGGCCAGATTCATGTCTGGACCGAAAAGAATTTTTTCATGGGGGAGGGTTCTCACCACTTGAACTGCATTGGCAGAGGTACATAGAATATCTGCTTCTGCTTTTGCTTCAGATAGGGTGTTAATATAAAGCACCATAGCAGCTTCAGGATATATCTTTTTAGCTTTTTTTATATCTTCTGCACTGAGCATATGTGCCATGGGGCATTTTGCATCTTTATCCGGTATTAATATTTTTTTACGGGGGTTGAGTATGGCTGCAGTCTCTGCCATGAAGTCCA
>DADN01000149.1:157-2490 GCA_002509665.1 Methanobacterium sp. UBA8 | reverse complement strand
AATCTGCAATTTCCTGTATATCTTTTGTCTGATAATTATGAGCCAATATTATGGCATTTTTTTCCTCTTTAAGTCGCTCAATTTCTTGCAGATTATTTAACATAGTATTTCTCCATTAAGCTTAGGTCACATTAGGAAAAAGAATTTTTTAGNNGATGCCCTATTTAACTTAACTGTGATTATGCAGGCTAGTGAATAGTCTTTAAGATCAATTGGGTAATAATATCCCGAATAAGACAATTATATGTAATAAAATCTATTTATCATAATAAATAGGGCATCAAGGGATACATTTGAGCGGAAAATGATATAGATACCCTAATTATATTCAGCCGTTGAAAGCAGCCCAAAGGTGAATTGTCTCTACCTGTGAATTGTCTCTACCTTATTTTTTGCATCGTCGGAGGCTAAGCTAAGAATCGGGCTACTTTGGCTATTTCATTGGGCTCTGTTTCAGAACAGTATTTCAGCCCAGTGAACAGAATGTCTTCTAACTTTTTAAATGGCTCCTGTCAAATCAACTTTGAGATCAACTTCCCAAACGCCCTCTCCCATATCCGCAACTGGAGCGATTATATCTGCTATTCCCGCACTGTTAATAACTATGTCCAGTCTCCCAAATTCATTTATAGCGGTATTGAATCCAGTGGGGATCGTTTCTTCGGGATTAAAATCTCCTTTAACAGCAATGGCTTTTCCACCATCACTTTCGATTTGATTGACAAGATTTTCCAGGTTTTCGTCCCTCTTGGCAACTACAACAACAGATGCACCTTCCTTGGCAATGAGTTTGGCGATTTCGTTTCGAATACCTGAACTTGCTCCAGTAACTAGTACAACCTTGTTTTCTAATTTCATTGTGTTACTTCCATGAGGTGATAATTATTGGCTTATTTGTCTAATCCTGTTATTCTTATTCCTCCAAATTGGGTTTTGTTTCGTATATTCAGGCCGATTAATAGTGGGGTGATTTTTTCTATGATTTTGGCCCGTGCCAGTGGTCCGCAGTCGATAACGTTTACACCGGGGATTTTTTCAATCAATTCGGTGGCCACAACTTTGGAATCTGCATTGTCTCCTGAAATGAGACAGTCACAGTCTATTGGTTCATTAAAGTTCATTAGAGCTGCTGAGCTGATGTTATTAAATGCACAGATTACATTGGTATCTTTCAGGATTTTTGCAGATCTTTCTGCTGCTGCGCCGTCCCAAAGATCTAGATAAGTTATGGGTGAACCTCCTATTGCTGATTCTAAAGGTCCTGTGGCATCTAATAATGTTTTACCTTTGGCTCCTTCTTTGATTGAGATTAAAGTTGATTTTTGTGCTGCTAATGGTACAGTTAAAACTAATAGTTCTGCTTCTTCAGCTGCTGCAGCATTTTCTGAGGCTTTAAGATTTCCTACGTCACCTAAAAGGTCTTTAACTTTGTCCACTGCTGCTTGAGCTTTTTCCATTGTTCTTGAACCGATTATAACATCTTCTCCGGCTTGTACAAATCGTATCGCGATTCCTAAACCCTGCCCACCGGTTCCACCAATAATAGCTATTTTCATTTTATCAACACTCCATTTTTTTCATCATATTTTCAATGTTTAATCATTTACTTTTGTAAAAAGTGAGTGAGTTCTACTATATAAACATAGCGATTACTCTGTTTGTAATGATTAATTATTATAATTTTCCTGAAAATATAGGATTATTTGTTAATTTCATTATATTGGATAGTTTTCAGGAAATGAAAAAGAATATCCTGATTAATGTGCTTATTATCAATGGAATCCCGCAAATTCGAGAATAACATTGAAAAATTCCTAAATATCGTATTTTTTATTTAAATCCTATGATTTTAAATGCGTTGAACTTGAGCTATGAATTCAAATCTTTCAATTGGGAATTATGATGATTAAAGGGATAATAATTTCCATAAGATAGGAATATCAAGTGAAAATTAACTTAAAATCCAAAGTTAGAGAATTAATTTTCCCTGATTTTTAGAGGAGACTCAAATTGTAAGATATTATGGTAGTTGCAGGACTAGGGTATGTTTCAAGGCGGTTGAAGCTGATTAATGTTTAATTATAGGAAAGATGACCACTTAGGGTACATGTTCAGAATCATCATCCCAAAATCAATCCAGATAGTGGAAAAAAGAGTTTGGAAAAATTATTATGAAAAAACAGTAAGAATTAATAATTTATAATGTGAGAACAAAGATTTATGAAATTTTTTTATCTTCTTTTTTAATGAAATTCCATAAATTATGCATATTATCTTCCATTCTTTCTGCCATTGGCATTGCAGGCATTCCTATCCACATTATGACTGTTCCC
>DADN01000149.1:0-146 GCA_002509665.1 Methanobacterium sp. UBA8 | reverse complement strand
TGAGCAATACCTTCATTGATTACTTCTTTATTGAAGTCCAACAGATCATAGTAAAATGCAGTGTAATGTTCTGCTATTATATCATATTTTTGAACCCCTTCAAACAATAGCAAATGTAAAACTCGGTAATCTATTTTTTCAGCACT
>DADN01000047.1 GCA_002509665.1 Methanobacterium sp. UBA8 | reverse complement strand
ATGTTGAAAAGTTTGATTTTGTGGATGTTGTAAAGTGAATTTGGTGATCTCATGAAAATTATACCTCTTGCATTTGAAAGTATGGGCGTAAGATCGATGGCTACATTCGTTGAAACTGACCAGAAAATACTGATTGATCCGGGGACATCTATAGCTCCCAAAAGGTTTGGATATCCTCCATGGAAAAATGAATTTGATGCATTACATGAAACCAGAGTTAGAATTGGAGAATACGCAGAAAAAGCAGATATTGTAACTATCAGCCATTACCATCATGACCATTATACTCCATTTGAACTTGGAAAATTTCTTGATTCTTCGCCTAGAGTGGCAGAGAAACTGTATCAAGGAAAAAAGCTGTTTATTAAACACCCTACTTCTCAAATCAACAAAAGCCAGCAAAAGCGAGCTTCTGATTTTTTAAAGAATTTAAATGATTTAAACTGTGAAATATCCTATGCAGATGGTAAATCGTTTGAAGTTGGAAATACATCAATTAAATTTTCAACTCCTCTTCCTCATGGATCGCAGGGGAGTAAATTGGGTTATGTGGTGGCTGTAACCATCAGGTGGGATGGAAAAAGTTTTATGCATGCATCCGATGTTCAAGGTCCCATCTACGGCGAAGCAAAGAATGTTATTTGTGAGGAAAAGCCAGATATGCTGATATTAAGTGGACCTCCTATTTATCTTGAGGGGTATGCTGTTGAAAAAGCAGATATTGAAAAAGCTCGAAGCAATCTAATTGAAATAGCAGAACAGATACCTAAAGTGATAGTGGATCACCACCTCTTAAGAAGTACAAGATATCTTAATTTTATAAAGTCGGTGGAGAAGGAATCTGGCAGTGAAATAAGAGTAGCATCTCAAATAATCGGTAAAGAACCTGATTTATTAGAGGCAAGGCGAAAACAATTTTATAGGGCCTAAATTTATTAGGAGCGTCTGGTTATTTATTTAAAATTTTTAAAACGTGATGACTGTTAAATCATGTATAATTCATATTATGTGGGCCTAATAGCCTTAAAAAAGTAGAATTCTGTTTTAAATAAAAAAACTTATATTGTAATAAAATTAAATATGACCATCTTATTGCATGATAATGCCATAAATAGCTATAGTTCAAATCATAAGCTTAAAGAGTTAAGGATGATAAGATGGATGATAAGTACATTAACGTTCTTTTGATAGAGGATAATCTTACAGACACAGCTTTAATACGAGAAATGTTAAAGGAAGTACGAAAACCTAGATTTAAGTTATACAATACTCGCCGCCTTGAAGATGGATTAAATCATATTGAAGAAAATGGGACAGATGTGCTCTTACTGGATTTAAATTTACCTGATAGTTTTGGCTTTGATACCTTCCTGAAGGCTAAAAAAAGGGCACCTCAGGTTCCTATCGTTATATTGAGTGCATTTGATGATGAAGACATCGCGATTAATGCAGTTAAAGGTGATGCACAGGATTATTTAATTAAAGGAAAAGTTGACAGCAGCCTCCTTGCACGATCCATATCCTATGCAATTGAACGTAAAGCGATTGAAGGCGAATTAATAAGGCACCGTNNCACTGCTTCAAAGTGAGATAGAAGAACGTAAAAGAGCTGAAGAAGAGATAAAAACATCACTTGAGGAGAAGAATATACTCCTTGAAGAGATACATCACCGAGTTGAAAATAATTTACAGACGATTTCTAATCTTATGGGGCTGGAATATACTCAACTCAATGATAAAGAACCTATTGAGATTTATCAAGAAATTCAGAACCGTGTTAAAACTATTGCTTTAATTCACGAGACTCTTTCTAGATCTGAAGACTTTGCAATAATTGATTTTGGTAAATATGCTCATGATTTAATTAATCATCTGTTTAAGTCATATGCAGTTGATAAAAATATAGGTGCAAATATAAAGATCGAGGGGATTCTGCTGGATATAGATACCGCTGTTCCGTGTGGTTTAATTCTAAATGAACTTGTCACCAATTCTATTAAACATGCTTTCCCCTCATCATATCATGAATGCAGTGAACTATTAAAAGATGAATTTACGCAGCCCTCGGATGAAAATCGCAATTTTGTAGATGATCAAGTTAGATATGATGCGAGGGGGAGTCTTAAATTTTCAAAAGACTCTCTTAAAGATCAAAATAAGTTGATTGGAGAAATAAACATTACATTTACACTGGATGATGGTAATTTCATTCTAAAAGTCAGTGACAATGGAATTGGTTTACCTGGTGACATTGATTTCAGATATGCAGAGACTACGGGGATGCAATTGGTAAATGCACTTGTAAGGCAGCTTGATGGCCTTATTGATCTTGAAATAGATGACGGCTGCAAATTTAAAATTACATTTAGGGAGTCCATTGTATAATAATTTTAAGATTTATTTATTCATTTTCGATGTATTTTAAAATGTCATGCATTGCTTTTTTATGATCTAAGCTTCCTACACGGTTTACGATCCTTGACATTTCATGAATTCTTTCTAAATATTCTTTTGCAGTATTTTCATTTACCATTTTAATCCTTGTCGAATAAACAAGTGATTCTATTATGGCAAAAATCGCCCTGTTTAATGGTTCAACGCCCTCTTTTTTAATTACAATTTTATTTACATTTGCTTTTATTAGGGTCATCTTAGATTTACTGATATTATCTTCTTTTACAATTTCTTTAATTCTTGTTACACTTGCAGTAAAAAATGCATCTGTATTTTTAATGTAAAACTCGTTATCATGTTTTTTAAAATAATCCGAAGAAAGATCTCCAGTAGTACATCCAACAAAAACTAGGGGGTCTTTTAATAGATTTACAACAAATTTAGAATTAGTTTTTATATTCTCAAGAGTATGGGTCCCTTCAAAAAGATTCAACACAATTTCATTTTTATCTTTGCAGATAACTCCTATGGGAGCTGCATTTGGTACTCCATTTTTATTTTGAGTGGTTATAATTGTTTCATAGAGTAATCCCTTTTCCATTCCAAGAGATTCAAGATCTTGCATATATTCACCCTGCTAATTTTTAATGTATACGATTATGTCCTATGATCATGTGCACAGCTCATGCTTTATGTTAAATTATAATATCAATTAATTATATGAAATTATATTTGGAAGAGTATAATTTACTTAACCATAAGTCCATAAAAATTGAAAGTAACATCTGCACAACCATCTAGACATGAGCGTAATGTAATTTGATTTAGTTGGCCAGTGTAATAAATTTAATTATGCGTTGAAGAATCTAGTTTGTAGTTTAAATTAATTATAACGAGATATTTAAAGTTTAATTATGTAAAACTAGATTTTAAATTATAATCAGAAAATAGGTAAGTTGATTTAATATAAATTTAAAATAAAATTAAATAGGAGGTAAATTGTCTTAATTATCCGTATCTGTCTCTGCCTTTCAAAAAGATATACACGATAAAGGCTATGACAAGTATAATGATTATTGGTAGCAAGAACCATAGTATCTTGAGTAAAATTACTGCAACTATAATAGCTATTATTATATATATGATATCTCTAAACTCCATATTATCCTAATTGTATTTTAATATATTTATACATTTTTATGTTTACATGACTTAATTTACTGATAAAACAATATTTGGGAGATATATAATGAAAATACTTGTTATAAATAATCATGGACAGTACAATCACAGAATTCACAGATCGTTGCATTATTTAAAGATTCCTTCAGAGTTAATTCCAAATACGACATCTATTGATGAAATAAATGAAAAAGAACCTGTAGGGCTTATATTGGGGGGCGGACCATCTATAGAAAGGGCTGGAAACTGCTTTGACTATGTTAATGAATTGGATTATCCTATTTTAGGGATTTGCCTTGGCCATCAGATAATAGCAAAAGCTTACGGTGGAGAAGTAGGATCTGCAGGAATGGAAAGCTATGCAAAAATTGAAATAAACATAAAAGAAGAGAACGATATATTCAAGGGGCTTGGAGACACCATGAAAGTCTGGACATCCCATAAGGATGAAGTTACAAAGTTACCTGAGGGTTTTAAACTGCTTGCAACATCTCCAATTTGTGAAATTGAGGCAATGAAGCATGAAACTAAGCCTTTATATGGTATACAGTTCCACCCTGAAGTTCATCACACTGAAAATGGGGCAAAACTATTTGAAAATTTCTATGAGTTTTGTAAGACTTATTCCACTCAGTAAAAATTAGATTAATTTATTTTTTTAAATTTTTAAGATAAAATTAAAAGAAATTAGTGCCATTTAAGGCGCTAAATATTTATTTTTCTTCATGATATTCTTCTTCGGTATTTATACACCAGAGATTATCCTTAGAAGTAACTCCTTTCATGATATTGTCAACTGCAGTCATTGCAGTAAGCATAGAATGGTCCATGTTGTTGTACCTATGCATTCCGTTCCTTCCAATTAAAAACAGGTTTTCAAACTTATTTGTGAAGTCTTTAACAGTGTCAAATTGGTCGTAGGTCCCGAAGTATGCAGGATAAGTTTTTTGAACCCTGATGACTACTTTGTCGAGCACTTCTTTTTTGTCGATGATGTCAATTTTTGCAAGTTCGTCTATGGCAAATTTTGAGAAGTCTTCATCGCTCATGGTCCAGTACTCGTCTCCTTCATCACAGAAGTATTCAAGTCCAATCCATGTTTTGGAATCATCATTTACAAGATAGGGGCTCCAGTTATTGAATATTTGAAGCCTACCAATTTTAACGTCACGTTCCTGTATATAAATCCAGTTATCAGGGACAACGTTGTTGATGGTCCTTTGGTTAGTTTCATTTTTTATTTTAAGTTCATTTAAAAGTAATCCTACTGTAATAAAGTCACGGTATATCAATCCGTTTGCAACATCTTGAACATTTTGAGGTACATTTTCTGTGGCGTTAATTAAATCCTTAACTGGCATTGTCGAGAAGAAATAATCGCCTTCTACTGCTTTTATTTCACCTGTTTTGGCGTCTTTAATTTTAATTTGCTTTACTCCGTTATTATCATGTTCAATTCCAACAGCTTCCTGATTGAAGTGTATTTCGCCGCCGTTTTCAGTGATAATTCTTGCTACTTCCTCCCATATTTGCCCAGGTCCATATTTGGGGTACATAAATTGCCCTATCAAGCTTGTTTCTACGTTTTTCTGCTCTATGGAGTCGTTTTTTGAAAGTCCACTTTTTAACGCATGGGTGATAACTTTGGTTATGGACAAACCTTTTACCCTTTGGGCTCCAAAATCGGGTGCAATCTCACTGCAGGAAACTCCCCACAGTTTTATATTGTAATCATCAAAAAAAGTGCCGTAAAGTTCTTTACCAAACCTGTTGATATAAAAGTCTTCTAGAGTATTTTCCTCTTTAATTGGAGATATAACGACTTTAATATAGCTTAAACCTATTTTAATCATTCTTAAGGCGCCTAAATTTTTAATGGTATTAGAATTTAATTTAATAGGATAATCGAAAAATTTTCTAAGGAAGTAAATCCTTGAAAGGCGCCCCCGGTTAAGCATTACTTTATCTTCTTTTTCAGGATCAGGTGCTGCAATTTTCTTAGCTTTTTCTTGCCCTATTTCTCTTTTTAAGCACTCTTTATGTAATGGAACTTCTCTTCCAAGGGCTAAATCGTCCTTTGCAGGCACCCCTTGTAAAGGCATGATATTCTGCCACCATTTCATAACCCGATCATTTTTTGAGAAAAATCTGTGACCGCCTATGTCTATATGATTGCCCTTATATTCAACGGTTTTTGAGATTCCTCCGATATCTTCGCTTTTTTCATAGATAATTGGTTTGATATCAGTTTTATCAAGTAATTCATAAGCTGCAGTTAATCCTGCGGGCCCTGCTCCTATTATAATCGCTGTTTTTTGACTCATATCGGTACTCCTTGCCTAAACGCTTGTTATTAGATTATTATCGATGTTTTTACTAAGCATCGCTTTTAGTATATTAACTATTTTTATATAATTGCAATTTTTGGCTAATATTAATTGTGTATCATTTATAAATAATTTTAATTTCCTTGTAAAAACTTTTAGTATATTAATTGTAGTTTTTAATTGATAAGGATTAGTTTATCCTTATAAATAATTTTAATTCATTGCAAAAATTTTTAGTATTTTAATTGATAAGAAGGATATATCATTATGTAATGTTAATTTCCTTGCAAAAACTTTTAGTATATTAATTGATAAGGATATGGGGTTTATCCTTATTTAAATAATGTTAATTTCCTTGCAAAAAAGTTCCAGAATAATACTAAAGCAGCGGTTACAACATTTGCCACATAAAAGCCTATATTATGGCTTGAATTGTATAGATGAACATTGTAAAATATTTGATAGAAACCAACAAAATCTACAAAGAACCACGTAAGTATTTCAGTTAATACCATTCCTATAACACCAATAACTGCAAAAATCGCAAATTCTGACCACATATTGTCAAGTGCATGTTTGTTAAAGACCCAGTTAACACTCAAGGCATAGTTGGCTATTAATCCTAAAATAAATGCCAGTGGTGTAGCAATAAGATAATTGATATTAATATTTATAAATATCATAAATGATGCAAATTGCACTAAAAATGCAGCTCCTCCAACGAACATGTAACGGAAGAACTGAATATGTGTTCTATCTGTCTGATTTTTTAGTAATTTGTCTATAATAGTATCGTCTATATCTGTCATTTAATATCTCCATCTAAAATAAGTAAGATAATATATAAGTATGTATTATATTATTCTAAATTTTATTCTGTATAAATCTTTGCTATTTAGTTCTCATTTGTCTATTATATAAAATATTCATTTTAACATTCGTTATATTTTTCTATTTTTTATAAGAACGACTTATTTATTGATTTTTGCAAATAATAATTAATTATAATAAATACTCAACTGACAGATTATTGGAGTATATGAGATTAGGTTATTCATTAAAAATTGGAACATTTGGGGAATGATATTTTTAATTAAAACAAAATTTAAGCTTTACTATGTTAACTAATTGCAGTTAGATGTAATAATCAAATATAAATATCGAAAGCGTAATTGACAGGAAAATGACAACATATGCAATTAAGATTAAATTCAAGTTATCACGAATAATTTTAATAACTGATTTATCTTTAATAACCAGTTTACTACTGTCTATTTTTTTATAATAATTCTCAAAATCTCTTATTTTATATATCAACAGGAATAGAAGTGGGAATATGGGGATGAAATACCTTCCCTGAATTCCATCTATAACATTTTGTCCAACAGGAGTCCATGTAATATACACAAGGGCGCAGGCGGTAATAGCGTTAAGAATGAAAGTCGCTGCTGAGATTAATTTCTGATTTCTTGTTATATTTATTCTGCTTTTATCCAGTAAAGCTATAGGAATTATCGTAATTAAATAAAATCCTAGCCACCATGTAGGTAAGGGGATATCCAGCCAAAAATTACCTACAAATAAAAATTGATAAGATAAACCGCGGCTAATAAATGTATTTATTAGTAAATATGGGAATCTCAAAGGATCTCCTAGGAGATACGCGATTTGGCCGGAAATAGATACTTGGGGTATGATTGGGGCATAAAGTCCATTAACAATAAGATTCCAGATACCTACAACTGCGACTACGACTAAAAATAAGGATCCTGTTACTAAAATCCTGTTTTTTCTGCTTCCAAATTTTCGTGCAGGAATAAGAAAGATCAAAAATAACAGTAGTATATAATTACTTTTTGCAAGTCCAACCAGCAGGAGGAGTATACCTAAAATATAAACTTCTTTGATGCCTATTTTCTTTTTATTGTCATCAAATGCATATTTAAATAGAATTGCAATGATTAAAAAAGATATTCCCAGTAAAAAGCTATCTGCAGAAAGTGACGCTGCCTCAAAAATTGTCATTGGGAGCAGTGCTAACATAAAGAAAACCCATTTATGGACAGGGGTTATTTTGATTGCTAGATATGTAAGAAAGACCCATACCAGCATGTTTGCTAATCTTCCAATGTACAAAAGTACTAAAGGAGCTAAATTAAACAGTTTACCCAGGTCTATGGCAAATGCAGATACCAAATATGGAACAGGGGAATAAGTAATTACTGCAATTCGGGATATGTCTTCGAAGACCATGTTTTTGCTGTTAAATGGTATGTGTAGAAGTGGTGTTAAATTTGTTTTATTATCTCTGTCCTGGAGAAATGTATACCACTCTTGATTAACTGTGTCAGATGTTTGTTTCACACTTTCAGGAACGTAAACTCCTGAGAGGCTGCCTAATTTTTCTGGTACTATGTGTCCTTCGCTTACGTATAATGACCTGTAAAAGTGTTCATATTCATCTGGAACCTGAAAAGCAGGAGTTGCAAGAAGGAAACCTAACCCGTAGATTAATCCTATAATAAGAAATGCGGTTTGAGGGTTGATATCTCTGAAATTGTTCATCATTGACACAGACTCGGAATTATTTTTTATTTATAAATATGGAATTATCAAAAAATTGAGATTAATATATTTCCATGCTAATAAAAAGTTATTCTATTAACTCTCTAAAATATTTTTAGTGGTACTGACTAGGAACTGGAATTCAAGAATTTAAATTTTTCAGGGTTTGCAGAGATAATTTTATTTTCATTACTTTTATAAACTGAGATATCTTCTTTTAATTGATTTATGTGAGGATATAGATCAACAGGATTAACTTTTTCCTGGCCCTGATTTAGATCATTGTTTTTCTCTTGATTTAGATATATCTGAAAATCTAATAATTTGGATGTAGTTTGTAACATAAGGATATTATTAGTAATATAATCTTTATAAACACCATTTGCATAATTTAATGCACTATTATCATTTTCTAAAGCTTTTGATATTTCATCTGAGCTTTTTTGAAACATTGTAACTGCATTTGCATAATCATTTTTGTTTTCATAAATACTTGCCTGGGTTGAATAATTATCTGCAACTGTTTTATGATTTAAGGATATTTGTAAGTATTCCTGGGTTTTTGAAAGGTTGTACTGTTCATATCCGTAGTATCCACCTAATCCTATTGCAATAATTAGTATAACAGTTAAAATTTTATATTTTTGTTTCAAAAAATCCCTCTATCTCCATTAAAATCCAATGCAGTACTTTGATTAGTTTTATGGCAATAATTATAACTAATTTATTATTGTTCTACCTATAAAAATTTTTTCAAAATAGTTTATCATAAAATTGGATATAAATTCATTTAAAAATAAAAGTTATGGTTAAATATTGGAATAATAGCTCTAAATGGTGATTTATTTTTAAATTAATCAGTTTTAATCATACAAATATGATGGAAAAGTTAAAGTATATGAATCTGTATCAGTTGCGTTACTTCCTGTTGTATTAGTGCTATTGGTGGCATTTATATTTGTGTTTTGTTTGTTATATTGGCCTGATTCGTATTAGGATTCATATTAACCATTTATTTTTAATATATTGAAAAACTAAAGAATTTAATCCTTTGAAACATGTAAAACGGTAAAAATTTTAAACTGAATGTATTTTAAAAAAAATAGGTTTATAATGCCAAATTTAATAAATCAAAAAATTTAGATCAATATTTTGAGATTTTATCTGGTTAAATGATTTAATTAAATTTAGATAAAATTTTATGGTTTTATAGGGTATAAATAGAATATGAGAACTATTTATCTTTCACAATCTAAATTTCATATAAGAAATCGAATATGGTGAATTATAAGATGTATGGGTGTTATTTATGAGTTCATCTAATGATAATAAAAAAGAATCGTTAATTAAACTGGCTACAAATATTATGAGTCATAATCAATCTTTGGAAGGTTTTAATAAAGGTTTAGAACTTGTTGATGAAGCATTAGAATTGGATCCGGATTACGCTTTAGCATGGAATCTTAAGGGCAACGTGCTTATAGGGATGGCCAATCTTGAAGAGGGAATTAAGTGTTTAGATAAGGCTATGGAATTAGATCCTAAATTATCAGCTCCATGGTATAGTAAAGCACTTGTTTATCAGAAGTTAGGTAAATATGAAGAAGCAATTGAATACTATGATAAATCTCTGGATTTAGGCTTTAAAAACTTTGAAAATCGCTATGTGGACATTTACTTTAGAAAAGGGCTAATTCTAAACCAGATTGGGAGATATGAGGATGCAGTTGAATCATTTGATGAAATCCTGAAAATAAATCCATATAGTTTTGACGCGTTAGTTAGCAAGAGTTTAGCTTTGGGATTCCTTAATAAATACAGCGAAGAGTTAGAATGCTTAGAAAAAGTTTTAGAACTGGATCCTGAAAACCCTATGATATGGGCTAATAAAGGTGCAGTTCTTAATGAGCTTAAAAAGTTTGAAGAAGCTCTTAAATGCACAGATAAAGCCCTTGAAATTCTTCAAGATAAAGGGTTAGGGGTGCAGAATAAAAATCAAAACAAACAAATCACATGGCATGTCAGAGGAAACAGTTTCCTGGGCCTTAAAAAGTACGATGAAGCTGTAAAAAGTTTTGATAAATCTTTGAGATTATATTCTGAAGGAGACATACCTCAGGTGTATATTGATAGTTTAATTGGTAAAGGTAATGCTCTTGCAGGCCTTAATAAATTTGAAGAAGCTTTAGGGTGTTATAATAAAGCACTGGAATTGAGACCGGATTCTGTGTCTGCTAAAAAAGGAAAAGAGAATATTTTACAGCATAAACCTGAAAAATAATAACAAATTTTTCTTATATTTTTCATGTAATAAATACTAAAAATTATAAGGATTAATAGGAATATTAATCTTTAAAGAGTTCAGAAAGAACATAGTAATGATATTATGATTTATGTTACCTGAATTAAATTAAATGGCTTGAAATTATAAAATTTTCAGTCCAGTATTATATTTGCGAATTTAGAATAATATAATTGTATAAATTACAAAATGTAACAGTACAAGATAATTTAATTGAATAAATGGAAATTTTAACAGTTTTTAGGTGAAAAAAAATGCTTGATCCATCTGATTTTATAAAGGAATCAATTGAAGGAATTAAAAAACAAATAGGAGACGAAAAAGCAATAATAGCTCTCTCTGGAGGAGTTGATAGCTCAGTTGCATCTGTATTAGTTTCTGAAGCAATAGGGGATAATCTCCTGGCAGTATTTGTTGACCACGGCCTTTTACGTGAAGGAGAGGCCGAATACGTTAAAGAAACATTTGAACCAAGACTCAATTTTGACTGCATTGATGCAAGCGATGAATTTTTAAAGGAACTTGAGGGAGTAGAAGACCCTGAGGAAAAACGTAAAATTATAGGTGAAGTTTTTATAAGGGTCTTCGAAAGAGAAGCAGAAAAAGAAGGTGCTAAGTTCCTTGTACAGGGTACAATTGCACCGGACTGGATAGAAAGTGAGGGGAAAATTAAATCCCACCATAATGTAGCTTTACCTCATGGACTGGTTTTAGAACTGGTAGAACCTATAAGGGAACTCTACAAGGATGAAGTGAGAGTTGTAGGAAGTGAAATGGGTCTTCCGGATGAAATGGTCAACAGGCAGCCATTCCCAGGTCCTGGACTTGCAGTTCGTATTGTTGGAAAATTAACTCCTGAGAAGATAGAAATCTGCAGAAAGGCTAATGCTATCGTGGAAGAAGAAGTTAAAAAAGAAGGGCTTGACGAAACCCTCTGGCAGTACTTTGCAGTTTTGACAGATACCAAAGTTACTGGAGTTAAAGGGGATATAAGGGACTTTGGATACCTTGTAGTTTTACGTATGGTAGAATCGTGGGATGCAATGACAGCTAATGTGCCTGAACTTCCCTGGGAAATGATAAGGACAATTTCAGCACGAATTACAGCTGAGGTTTCTGAAGTAACTCATGTAGCTCTTTCAGTTAGTGATAAACCACCTAGCACTATTGAATTTGCATAATTTAATTAATTTAACTTATTTTTTTTTATTATTTTTCAGGTTAAAGCATGTCAGAAAGGTTTAAAGAAATAATTACTCAAATTCCATTTGATCATGGTGATTTGAAGGTTGTTAACAGAAAAGAATATCAACCTTTATTTGAGGAATTATTTGAGATTTATAAGAATTCTAGCCCTTTAGAAAAGTCTTCTATAAATGAATTTGTTCAAAATGATATAGATTCAAGTTACAAACTTGTTCATTGGATCCCTCCATGTTTAGAATCTGATCCAAAACGTTATGTAACGTACAGGCTTATTTCAGCTGCTATTAGGGATGGAAGGCCTGATTTCCGTGATGATCTTCTTGAAACGGTACATTTATGGGATTTTTTAGAAGAAAAAGGATTAAATGCTCAGGAAATTTTTGAAGAAGCTATAAATATTAGTGGTTCTTTACTTTTCGATCAAATTATGGATCCAGAGCGCAGGGAAGAGTTGAGATTTTAAGGGGAATTTTAATATTTGTTCAATAATTGAAGCAATTCTAAGCATATATTTNNGCGTGAAATAAATGAAACCAGACGAAATCACTCATGAAACTATATTCCAATTAATGATCCAGTTCCTTAGAATTACAAAGAAGTTTAATGAACTGGAAAAGATGTCTATTGATGTGGGTATTGGAGAAAAGCTTTATCCTTCTGAGTTTCATGTTATAGTGGCTGTTGGGAGCGGATATGAAAATACTGTTACTGGACTAAGTAAAAGACTTGAAATTACAAAAGGTGCTGTTTCACAGGTTGTAAATAAACTTCGAGATAAAGACTTCATAAATAAGGAACGAAATAAAGATTATGGGAAGGAAATTATCTTATCTTTAACTGAAAAAGGGCAAAATGCACTTAAAATTCAGGATGATTTTCATAAAAAGATGGAAGAGGAGTTTATAAACCATTTAGAAATGTTTACTCCTGAACAAATTGACTCTTTTCTCCAGATTTTACCTAAAATTGAAGAATATATCGATACCTTTTTAAAGAATAAAAAATAATATTTTTTTCATCAAACAGTTTAGCTACTAAACTGTTAGGGGGAGATAATATTATGTCCATAAAAACAGCAGTTAAAGATCATCTTTCATATAGTCCAATTTCAAGGCACCTGAAGAATCATTTTGATTATTTGCATGGATTCAGCGATATGAAATTAGCTTACCTGGATGAAGATCTTTTAATGAGAAAATTTACAGCTCAAGATGTCGATAAATNNTGGTACGATAACTGGGTATCTTTTGAGCAGGCAAGAACCTATTTAATAGAATTAATTGAAAACCCTGTTTTTGAAGGATATGTTGCATATGATGGATTAAATCTGGTAGCAGTTTGCTTTGGTCACAAGAAGTCCTGGTGGTTGGGAAAAGAATTTTTCATAGATGAGTTTTATGTGAGAAATGAAAGCCAGGGAAATGGAATTGGAACCAGAATGATGGATTATATAAAAAAACAGCTTATTGAAGATGAGTACACACGTTTGGTTTTATTAACCAATAAGGGGATACCTGCTGAGGAATTTTATATTAAAAATGAATTTTACAATAACCCTGATAGGACAGTTATGGTTAAAGAGCTTTAAAAAATAAAAAATGGATTTTACAGGATATGATTTTAAAAAAAAGGAGTTAATTTGATTTTTATTAAAATAAATCCTGATCTTCACGAACATTTAAGTTAGCCTGGAAAGACTGGGCAACTATTGGATTTGCAGCTACTTCGGGCATTCCTAAATCTTTTAAAACCATTTTACAGAATTCCATAGGCTCTAAAGATGGATTCATTTTGTTAATTTTTATAACTGACTCATGAATGTTTTGAAGATAATCTAGAGCGTCATCCATAATTATGTATACGTTGTCACCTTCTTGAGGGTCGTCCCATGAAGCTAGTAGTGTTTCAATTTTAGGGATGGATTTTAATTTCTTAATTGAATTTATAGAGGTCTCAATATCCTCGTAAATTGGCAGGTCTCCTTTAAGTGGAATAACATCTCCTGTAATTATAACTCCTTCTTCTTCTATCAAAATAGAAATAGAACCTTTTGAATGGCCGGGAGTATGGATAATTTTCAAACTAATGTTTTCATCTAAATCAAGTACATCTCCATCTTCAAGAATTTTATCAACATCAACAGATCCTTCTACCAGCAAGTGGAAATTAGGTACGGGCCGTTCTTTTGCCTGTAATTCAACATCTTCAATCCATGGTATTTCACCTGAATGGGCTGCAATTTTGCATCCTGATTTTGCCTTTATTGACTTGGCTGATCCAATATGATCTGGATGTGAATGTGTTAAAATCATTAAGGATATATCTTCAGGTTTTAAACCGATTTTCTCCATATAATCAAAGATCACACCTTCGGAAGACACTACTCCACTGTCAATTAAGCATACATTTTCACCATGTATAAGATATGAGTAAACGAATCTGTCGAGTACTCCCAATTCTGTCTTAACCTGAAACGGAATTTTTATTGCGTGGATTTGTTTTCTAATTTGCATATTTTTGACTCCAAAGTGGTCTTTTAATTTATTTTCTGTATTTAAGAAGAATACTTGTTTAAAATTCATTCTATTTATATTTTATTACTGTTTTAATCCATTCCTCTGTAGGCATAACTTCACTAAATCTCATTGCCTGTGTAATTAGTATAGCTTTATGCAGCTCTTCAGCACTGATTTTCCCAGCAGAATTAGAAATATCGAGTGTTCCTGTAGCATCACTTAAAAATTCAACATTAAAACCAAGATGCATGGCCTGTCGTGCAGTTGTATCGCAGCACATTTGAGTCATATATCCACTGATTACTAGAGTATCTATATCATTTTCTTTAAGCCAGGAACTTAGTTCTGTTCCTGTGAAGCTTCCAGGCAAATTTTTCTCTATAATTTTATCATATCCTCTTTTTAAGACTTCATCATGGATTTCATGTTCATTAGTACCTTCTTTAAAGGTAGCTGAATCTTTTCCAGGATTGGTATGTTGAATGAGAAGTACCGGAATTTTATTTTCATTTGCAAAGTCTATAACTTTAATAATATTTCCAAAGCTGTTTTCTGGATATGTAACTGGTAATTTACCAGTGAAATATTCATTCTGTACATCTATTACAAGTAGTGCTCTTTTCATATTTTCCCTCATTTTCTAATTTATGAGTAAATAAAATTTAAAATAGTATTTTATAGTTAATAACTGAAATGTGATCTTCTTTTCATAATATTCATATCCTATAATTGACTATAAATCTTTAAGTAATATTTTGGAGTTGATTCTTGGTGAATGAAAACAGGGCTAAGGAATTGTTTTTCAGTTATTATGGTAATGAATTTTTCATGTGGAAAGACGGTGATTTAGACGAATATAGAAGTTATAATATATCTAAAGACCAGGAATTACTCTGGAGGTATGAATTAATAGATAAATTATGCTCAAAGCTCGATGTTAAACATAATAGTTCGCTTAATGGGTTGATACTAATTATAAACTATTTTGGTGAATATGATTTATTAAAAAAAGTACTGTATTTTATTTCAGATAATTACGGCGAAGCAGATTCTTTTTTAAAACTTAGATATGCTGAAGAACTATTTGACATAATAGAAAAAAGTAAATTCCATGAGCATGCACCTGAAGATACTCTTTTAGAAACCAAAAAATTTAGTATAGCTATAGTTAATGATATTTTAAGTAATGAAATAGAAATAAGCACTGAATCTGAAAAAATTCTTGAATTTAATAGAGATATGTCAAATGAAACTTATCTTGTAATGAGAACTCAAGATTTACTTAAAAAAATTGAATCTTATGATATATAGTTCATAAAAATTCTTTATTTTCTTTTAAATGTATTTTTTTAAGTTAAGTGTTCCCTTAAGATTTTAAATAATGTTTTTAAGAGTTCATACTCATTTTTAATGTCATTTATTTTTTTTATTTTTATTAAAAGTTTATATATAACATGTTCTATATTATGATACAAGTTATATATAACAAGTTATATATGAAATTTTAAATTTCATTGGAGGTTCTCAAAAATTCATTCTGAATTTTTGGAACCTGGGAAACTTGTTTCCTCGGCCGCAAAACTTTGTTTTGCAGGCCCCAAAATTTTTTAACAAAAATTTTGGAGGTTGAAGGAAGTCTCAAAAATAGATTTCCTGAACATTCGGAAATCCCCGATTTCCGATGTTTGAGGAACACAGTTCCTCAACCGGAAAAATTCTAAGAATTTTTCCATGCCCCGAACACATAGTGTTCGAGGGCCCCAAATACAAAATATTTGGAGGAATTCAATGTCGTTATCCCACGCAATTTTGGGTCTTTTAACTTACAGGCCACTAACTGGTTACGCTTTAAAGAAAATATTTGATAAATCAATATCCCACGTATGGGCAGCTAGTTTAAGCCAGATTTACCGAGAACTATCTGCTTTAGAAAAAAAAGGATATGTACATTCAACTATTAAAAAGCAGAAAGATCGGCCTGATAAGAAAATATATAATATAACCGAAGAAGGTAGAAATGCCTTTCAGGAATGGTTAAAAGATTTCTCAGGAACTTTTTCATCCCCAAAAAGGGATGAGTTCATGCTTAAAATTTTCTTTGGGTCAAAATTAGAAAAAGAGCAGTTAATAACAGAATTTAGTCAATTTATTTTGCAAAAGAAAGAATATCTAAAATCATTGAAAGAGATTGAGGAAAATTTTAGTAGATATCGCCGTGAATTTACAATAGATATCCCTGAAAAAGAAGAGATTTTCTGGAGTTTTACCATTAAAAGAGGTATAATGAATTTAGAAGTTGCTATAAAATGGGCTGAAGAATGTATTGAAGAATTAAAAAGTTACGGAAATGATTGATAAAATTAAATAAATTTGGGGGAAAAAGCTATGAAAACTAAGATATTTTATTTTACTGGAACTGGTAACTCATTATCTGTGGCAAGAGATATTGGTAATGAACTTGAGGATGCAGAACTTGTATCAATCCCTGAAGTTGTAAATGGAAATATTGAAGCCAATGATCCTGCTATTGGAATTGTTTTTCCAGTTTATATGTGGGGAATGCCTAATATGGTGGTTGAATTTGTTGAGAAACTTAAAATAAATAGTGATCAATATATTTTCGCTGTAGCAACATGTGCCGGGCAACCTGGTGAAACGCTGGTTCAGCTGCAAAAGATGCTGCAAAACAAGGATATAAATTTACATGCAGGTTTTGCAGTTAGGGAAGCTGCAAATACGATTCAGGAAGATAATATTTTCATTAAAATGGCCATGTTAATTGAAAGGAACAGCAAGATAACTAAATCTGGAAAGGAAAGACTTTCAGAGATGGTAGAAGTTATAACTAATAAAAAGAAACACGAACCTGAAACAAGTTCAGTGATGCTTAATAAATTTGGTAACTTTGTTTATGGAATGGCTATAAGCCGAATTAATACAATGGGCCAGTTCTGGGCTGATGAAAAATGCAGTATGTGCTTAAACTGCCAGCGAATTTGCCCAAGCAATAACATTGAAACAGTAAATGATAAACCACGCTGGAATCAAAACTGTGAGTTCTGTCAAGCATGTGTTCAGTGGTGCCCTAAGGAAGCAGTTCATATTAAAAATGAGGATCCCAAAAGGCGTTATCATAACCATGAAATAAAGATAAAAGATATGATGATACGATAAACTTGATTTT
Organism: Methanobacterium sp. UBA8; assembly: GCA_002509665.1. Lineage (GTDB taxonomy): Archaea > Methanobacteriota > Methanobacteria > Methanobacteriales > Methanobacteriaceae > Methanobacterium_D. Next base: position 3,318 of record DADN01000047.1, on the reverse strand, counting down.
TAATTCATGATATATTGTTATATTCAAAAATAGTGATTTAAATGCATTAATTTAATCTTTTGTTTTNNAGGGTCAAATGCTTTAATTTAATTTTTAGGTTTACACAACATTTAAATAATATTTTGTTTATATTGACTGACAGTCAGTCAAAAAATAATTAAAGGTGAGACAATGAAAGTAACGAATAATGTATATGCATTGGATTCAACAAAAGGGAATTATGCATATATAGTTATAGGTAAAGAAATAGTTTTAGTAGATACGGGGCGACCTGGGCAAGGAAAAGGTATTTTAAAAGAATTAGGGTCTTTAAATATAAAGCCTCAGGACATTAAACATATTTTATTAACACACCACGATGTAGACCATATGGGAAATCTCGCTTTGCTTGAGGCCGAAACAGGAGCTAAAGTATGGGCATCAAAAGAGGATATACCTTACATTCGCGGTGAAAAAAATCGTGAAGGGATTAAAAGGCTTGTCTCAATCATTATGAAGGTAAAAAAACCTGAAAACATAAATTCATACCCTGAGGATCGAAAGATAGGTGATATTGAAGTTATACCTTCTCCAGGACACACACCGGGACATGTATGCGTGCTCCATAAAGATGTTTTATTTGCTGGAGATTTAATTAGGACTTCCAAAGGGCAAGTAGAAACTATGAGTTCATTCATGAACTGGAATACAGATCTTTCAAAGGAATCTGCAAAAAAAATGGCTAATTTATCATTTAAATGGGTATGTCCTGCACATGGAGAGCCTGTTGAACGAGATAATAACTTGTAGAAATTAATATTAATGGGGAGTTTGTTATATTTAATATTATCAAATATAAAGAGTAAGATTATTTAATTGAAATACTCTTTAGATAATTGAAGATACTACTTTACAGTGAAGATTATGGCACGAATAACCAAAGACCCAGAAAAACGAAGAAAAGAATTTATAGCAGCTGCTAGGGAGCTGTTTATAGAAAAAGGATTTGATCAAACAGCAGTCAGCGATATTACAAATAAAGTAGGTATGTCTCATGGATCATTCTTTTACTACTTTAAATCAAAAAAAGGAGTAATGGAAGAGGTAATAAATGATAATCTAACCTCCTGGAAGGATTTTATGCTGGATTTAGTGGCAAATGAAGAGATGAATGCATTACAAAAAATGCAAATCGTATTTGGCATGACGGTGAAATCACGAAAAGCTAAACAGAATATAAATGAGTTTTTTCAAAAGGAAGGTAATGCAGTTATGTATAGAGAACATAGAAAAAAGTCTCGTGAGATAGTAGTTCCTCTAATAACTCAAATTGTTGAACAAGGAGTTAATGAAGGAGTATTAAATATTGAATTTCCAAGGGAAACTGTAGAATATGTGGGATACGTGATTGAAAATTTAGGTGACAGCCTAAAAGCTACCTCGAGTGAAGAAGAATACTATAAGAAAATAAGGGCCCTTGAAATTTTTTTGGCAAGAGTGGTAGGAATTGGGGAAAATAAATTTAATCTGCTTGAATTTGAGGGGAAATAAATGAAAAATCATAATCAGGAAAAATACTGGAATGATGCAGCCGAGAAAAAAGAATTTCCTACCCCTTTTAAAATTGAAGAGTTTGAAAAACATGTATCAAAGGGAATGAATATTCTAGATGTGGGCTGCGGGTATGGAAGAATTCTAAATGAGCTCTACAGTAATGGTTTTAAGAATTTAACTGGTATTGATTATTCACAGGGCATGATAAACAGGGGATTAAATGAACATCCTTATTTAAATCTTATTAAAACTGATGGGGATAAAATTCCATTTCCAGACAATGAATTTGATGCTGTGCTCCTTGTTGCAGTGCTTACATCCAATACTAAAGATGAAGAACAGGAAAATATGATTTCGGAAATTTGTAGAGTGCTTAAAGATGATGGGATTTTATATCTAACTGATTTTTTAATAAATCAGGATAAAAGGAATCTTGAGCGGTACCAAAAATATGGAGATAAGTATGGGATTTACGGTATTTTTGAACTTGAAGAAGGTGCCGTTTTAAGGCACCATACAGAAGAACATATTTTAAAATTAACAAAAAATTTTGATAAACTTGTACTTGAAAAAACAGTTTTTGATACCATGAACGGCCATAAATCAAATGGGTTTTATTATATTGGGAAAAAGAAGTAAAAATAATTATTACGTGATTTTTTAAAGAAGTAGAATTGATTTTACTTAGGAATGTAATCTTTTCTAACAGGCGAAAATATTTCAACAGCAACTGAATCTTCAATTGTTTCTGCACCATGCTCTGCATCCCCTGGAATTGCCCAGCTGTCACCAGGTTTTATTTCATGTCTTTCGCCATTGATAATCAATATTATCTGGCCAGATACTAGATAACCAGTTTGTTCTTCAGGATGGCTGTGAGCAGGTAGTATTTTCCCTTTTTCCAATTTAAATTCAGTTAAAAGTGTATTATCTCCATAAACCAATGTTTTCCGTTCTATTCCGTCAAAAACTTTAATATAACCGTCTTCGCTTGTTTTCCCAACCTTGTATATTGACATGTGTATTCCTCGTTACTATTTTTGTACATAACTTTATGTTTGGGTTATCCTAATAATTCTTAAGATTTATCAATGCATTTTTTGCAGCCTTTTTAACTTCGGGGTGATTAATTTCTTCTAATTTGCAAAGTGCATCCATAACATCTGGCCTGTTGATGCCTATCTGGCCTATAGTTCTTGCAGATTCCCAGATAATTGCAGCGTCATGATCATTTTCTAAAATATTTAGCAGGGGAGGCAATGCTTCACTGCTGTGTTTAAATCCACTCAGACTTCTTATTATTTTCCACAAAGTAATTTCATTATCTGAATGTTTTTCAAGGCCATTAATCAGCAGGGGTAATGCACTTTTATCACCAGTCTTAGCTGCTATCCCGCCCAAAGCATCAATTGCATGTTGTAACGTATAATCCTCTTGTTTCTCCACTACTTTAATTAGATGAGGTGTAGCTGGTTTTCCAATTTTAATAATAGTTCTTGCAGCCATATCACGTGCTAATGGGAAACTTTTTTTGTTAAAATATTTTTTTGGTAATTCAACTTCTTGATTATTCCCAATTTGGCCCAGTAATTTGATTAATGGTGGAACNNCAATTTTGATAATTGTCCTTACAGCCATATCGCGCGCCAGTGGAAAACTTTTCTTGTTAAAATATTTCTCTGGTAGTTCTTTTTCTTGATTATTTCCAATCTGACCCAGTAATTTGATTAGTGGCGGAACTGCTGTTTCTCCCATTTTTCCCAATGCTTCAGACATGGCAATTCG
>DADN01000232.1 GCA_002509665.1 Methanobacterium sp. UBA8 | reverse complement strand
AAAATTGTATACATAGACTCACGAACTGACCCAGAATACCGGGAAAACAGAGATATATACTTGTATAATCTTTCAGCTTGAAACTCTAAGGCGAAAGCCTCCTTTCTTTTTAGGGTGGGGTATAAAAACTAGAGGGTCCTAGATAAGTTGCAGTTGCAATATTTCTCATTTTTTTCTTTGGCTGTTTCCTAATGTACGAAAATTGTCAAAGATTTATGTACCATTCATGTTTGATGGGGTAATAAAAAGATTCAGGTTCCTACGGCTCTTAACCTGATTGTTTTTCTGTTTTTGTTTCTTTTATTATTTCTTGTGAAGCGACTTAATATGCTTTTAATATTTCCAGGCGTGTTTTTAGAGGGAATAGTTCGAATTATAGTTTGTCTTGCGATGTGCTTAGTTCTCAAAGAGCAGACTAAAATGTCCTTACATACAAGGCTTGTCCAGCCAGATAAAAAGCGATGTACTTAAGATGCGTTTATGTAGGTTCTCATGGGTTCGAATTTTATCCCTCGCATTAGATATTTGGGATATAGGTAACGCGAATTTTTTGTACGCGATCGTAGAATAATAACAATAGAATTTTTCACAAAATTGCCCTGCCTAAAAATAAATGTTATTTTTTATAATTATTTGTAATTAAAAATTAAATTTTTGTAAACTTACCTTAAATATTGTCTTAAAATTTAAATATTTATATAATTAGATAATAGACAATGAGCCTATCCCAAAACTATTCTATTCCAAATTATCAGGAATTTTCACGATCATTTTCCATGATCAGATATTGATTGACTGCTCTAAATACAAAATTCAAAAATCAGATTTTGAGTTTTGGGATAGGCTCTTTATCTATAAGGTACGGAGAAGCTAATAATTCAATTTCATTCGCTATATCTAGATTGCTAAATGTTACACGACTGAAAAATTAAAATTTTTCTGGATTAGCTTAAAAGAAATCTGGATTCAGCCAAGGAGGACTTAAAATTGAAGATACAGCACAAATTTCTTTAATCGAATCTGCTAGAATATTAGGAATACTTCCAACTAACTCTCTAGATAAATCAAGTTCTGTATATGTTACTGCACTTCCATTTTCGATTTTAGCAACTTGATACTCTCCTTTGTAATATGACAGAGAATTATAGTGCATTAATGAATTTCTAATTTTAAATATCTTGAAAAGTGATTTGAAAGGCTCATTTTCCGCGTTAAATTCTTTATTAGAGTTTAAATTATTTTTACATAAAGAATAGTAAAGAGAGCATTTATCTTTCACCTCCTCTTTCCGCCGAGCCGCCCAATATCTGGGAAATTTTTCAAATCCAAGCCGATTAAGAAACGCTTCAAAACAAGCAGCACTCATTATTATTGCAATAGCTCTCTCTTGGTAAATTGCATCTAGTTTATCCACAATACATGAATCACTATTAATATTGGCCTCTAAATTCTGTGCCTGTATGCAATGTTGTAAACAAACTTGGTAGAAAACTGGCTCGGCGTAAAATTTAGTACAATATTTATTATCTACAACCGTAAATCTTTCAAACCGTGATAAAATTGGAGGTTCACAAAAAGTGATTTTTGTAAAGTTTTTAGCATTTTTTAACTTTTCGTAGTGAATGTTCTCAAGTTTCAATAAAATTTCGTTTCTTAGCTGACCTACCTTTTGATAGAACTTCGCAACTTTGTCTTTATATTCCAAGTAATCTGGATCTTCAGGATTCTTCACTGGATAAAGAGAACGTAACTCTTTTTTTATCTCATTTAGTGGCTCTAAATCGATTTCAGATGAATACCATTTTTCGTTTAACTTCTTTGCAATACGCCACTGATAAAGGTGACCATTATCTAAAACCTGGAAATGAGTTGAAAAATCTAATTTTGGATCATTTGCAGTTGAAAGTTCAGCCGAGTAAGAAGCAAAACAATACTTTGAGATTTCTCCCTCTGGAATTAAGTCATCGTCATTTTCATAGAGTTGGACAGATCCGTGGCCAGCCCAGTAATCAATATGTCTGCTTCCATAAACACTTTCATGAACATTATGAATTATTTTTCTAAAGACAACTATCTTTTTTGATTTAATTTTTTTCTCCAATTCATCTTCTGAAATTTTGTCGAAGTTAAATGTCCATATTCTATTATTATCCGCAAACTCTCTGCAATCCATATATTCAAGAGCAATTGCTCTAACCCACCAAGAGGGCAAATTTAACTTTTTAGATACATTTTCCAAAACTTCAGTCAATAAAACACCCTATTTTTTGAATATCCCTCTTCTTCTATTTATTCTGTTTGAGATTTGTCTATTTTCATTAAATCCCAAATTACCCCCAGAAACCAAGTTTTCCCAGGTCTTTAACCCTCTCCAGAACATGGCTGTTAGGGTGAATGGTTTATCACTTTTAGCATTCTGCTTCATGTATCTAAAGTCCCCTTAGAAAACCCTAACTTTTTCCAATCAGTATAAGAAATACTCAGGATCTTTTGCCTTATTTCCTGAGAATCAACCCTAAAAACCCCAAATTCAGGATTAACAAAATCAAGTTTTTCAGCTCCTTCTGTCAGATGATGGCTAACTCTCTGGCTTTTAAAGGTAAAATAGACTCCTGGTTAGTCTGTAAAAAGCGATCTAAAGAATGGTAAAATAGATGAAATAGACCAGCTTTCTAGAAAATTTATCTAAATCAGCTTCAAGAGGCTAAAATAAATAAACAAAAATATTCCAGGCTATTCAGTTTAACCACTTAAATACTCATAACAATATTAGACAATACTTTCACTTCGCTTTCTAAAGCATTTTATTCTCTGAGGATGTTGACAGTAATTGTGCATAGGAACGATGAAATCGCTGGCAGACATCAAATCCTGCCAGCTAATCTCCGTTTTTTTCTTAGTATGGCTTAGGGCTTCTTTGAAGTACCCTCTTGCATGGCCCTTACTTCCTCCAATCCAATTGCCTGTCCACCTACTCCCCAGCTTCCGCTTTTTACTTC
>DADN01000067.1:2236-3168 GCA_002509665.1 Methanobacterium sp. UBA8 | reverse complement strand
TGGATGGCATCTTTGACTTTTTCCTGGTCATCGGGGTGTACTACATTTAAAATATTACTGAAGGATGTGTCAGGGTCAGGATCAACTCCGAAAATATGTTTGTATTGGTTAGTCCATTCAATCATGTCATTTTCAAGATCCCAGAACCACATCCCTGCGCCGGCCCCTTCAATTGCCAGACGTAATTTCTCTTCAGATTTTTTAAGGGCATTTTCAGCCTTTTTAATTTCAGTTATTTCCAGGGCTGCTACGTTAATACCTATAATTTGATGGGAAGAATCTTTAAGTGGGTACCACTCTTCCATCCATGTGCGGAAAACACCAGGCTGTGCAGGGGTTATACCGCTAAAATTCCTGCTTAGGGAGTTTTTTTTCCTTTCAAATATTTCTTTAGCTGCAGATTCTGCCTGTTCACCTAGATCTGGTATTATTTCGTGAACTGTTTTTCCAATATGTTCTTCTGAAGAAAAACCATTTATTTCTGCCATACGATCATTGATACGCACGAAGCGCAGGTTACGATCTAGGACGCATAAACCAATGGGTGCTGAATTGTAAATGGCTTCAATCTCTTTGAGACGTTTTTGGGCGGTGTTTTCACTTTGGTGAAGTATTTCTTCCATTTCCCTACGTTTGGTTACGTCCCTGAGGAAGCTGTGAACGCGACCATCACCCTCATGTGAAACAATGCTTGATTTGATGTTATAATAACATATTTTCCCATCTTTTTGTTTAAAATCTGCATCAAATTCAATAATTCCGGTGTTTTTTAGTTCTTGTACCCGATTATTTTTTTCAAACATCATTTCAATGCTGCTGAATTCATCAAGGTTAGTCCCAATCAGATCTTCAATGTTAAATCCCATCATCCTGGCGAAATTTTCATTACAGTCATATATGTTTCCCTCAAAATCATGGATACAAAAACCATC
>DADN01000067.1:0-2221 GCA_002509665.1 Methanobacterium sp. UBA8 | reverse complement strand
TAATATCTTCAATCATCCCATCAATCCATTCAATGGAACCATTTTCATTGAAATGTGCTTTTGCTGATATTGAAACCCATATTGGCTGGTTATTTTTTTTCTTAAGATGAAGTTCCCTACTGATTACCGATCCATTCTGCTTTAAATCTTCTAAAAATAGTTTCCTCTGCTGGGGGTCCATGTAAAAATCTATAACCTTTACTTTCATGATTTCCGGGGTAGAATCATATCCAAACATTCTGGCAAATGCAGGGTTCACTTGGATAAAATAACCAGCTGGATCACTGGTGTTGCGGTAAACCCCTACATTGAGATTTTCCACCAGGCTCCTGAATTTCTGTTCACTTTCCAGGAGTTCCTTTTGAGCAACAATACGGGGAGTTATGTCTTTAAAAGATTCCATAGCTCCTAAAACATTACCTTCCTGATCTTTGATTGCAGAGGTTGTGAAGTGTAAATATTTCCCATTATTCATATGTGGAAAAAAATTTTCAGCTTCATAGGCCCCTTCTACCAGTTCTGATTTTTGGTAGTCCGGGAACCAGTATGGAAATTTTTCCATATCCTCATCTACCAATAAATCAACCATACACGGTCTTTTTGAATTGTAAAATGCTTGCCAGTGTTTATCTGTTCCTATGACATCCCTGGACTTGATTTTACTGAATTCCTCCAGTGCTTTGTTCCAGTAAATAACTTTATGATCACGGCTAATCCCAAATTGAGGTACTGGTGAGCTATTGATTAAGGTGTCCACACCTATTATTTCTGTAATTAGTTTTTTATCTTGATTATTGTCCCCAGTAATGCAGACCCCTCCTCCACATATATTTAACTATTTACTCTAATTTTAAAGGAATATGGTGATGCTAAAGGTTTTAACATTTTATTTCTATGGGCTCAGTTTTTGGTTGATTATGGAGGGTTCAAATTACAAAAACTAATAATTTATTTATTATTTTTTCCATTTAACGATTTTAAAGTATTAATTGTTAATTCCTGTTCTAGAAATCTCAGTCTTTCTGCTAAAAAATCCAATACTAATTTCCTTTCATCAAAGGGAACATTTTTTTTGGATAGCATGTTAATTAANNTTTTCATCCATTAACAGGATATCTCTTTTACCTATTTCCTTTGATGGTGTAACACACACAGCTCCAAGGAGGTTACCATTTTTATCCATCACATCCATTGAACTGGAGTATTTCTGTTTATTGTGTTCAGTCATTTTCAATCACCTTAATCCAACTTAAATCACCATGATAATTAAATCTTTGGATATTTATTTTATAATAATAATATTAATATTATTAATATTTATGGGTATATTTTTTTGAGGATATTATGTTCTGTTTGAATTCTATTTTCAGATAATAACGTGTTTTAAACTATTAAACAGGAATTTATAACCTGTAATTTGAATTTATCTATGTTACTAACTAGTTTAATCTATAAAAATGACATAAAACAGTATAAAATGAAACAAAAGAACTAAATTGTTCTTTAAACTTTAAAAATTGAGAATTTGGATAAATTGATTTAATTGAGTTATTCCAAAAACGAGGATGGAAATAAAATTTTATGGTCATATAGGAGAAGTAAGGTCCCTGAGGCCTTAGGGCCTCCGGGACGATGCCATGTCATGTCCTTACGGAGGCGGTGTAAAGGCATGAATTTTAATTCATATTATGATCCAGAAGGATTACAACATGATTCTTAGGGTCGTTTAATTCACCTAATTACATCTTACTACAACATGATATTTAAATATTTGTATTGGTTGGTAGAATTTCTTAATATAGGCTTAAAATACTAAAAAATCATCAATATATTCCTGGAATCTCTTTAATTCTCTAAATAAATCTTGATTTTATTTAAAACTTTCTAATTTTGATAAGTTAATACTTACATTAACTGATTCGTGAGAATTATATTTTTTTGTGAATATAGTCACATTAAGATTTAAGCGTAAGTGAAATGAAAATCATTTAAAAAGGGGGTGAGGGAATATTAAGGAAATTAAAGGATGTAAATTCTGAAAAATCTCATATAAAAAATTTAAATGGTGAAAGGCTTCTTAATATTAAAAAAATTCTGAATGATGGCCCATCAAAAAGTGACACCAGCAAATAGTCTTCAAATTAATCAACAAAGTCTTCAAATTAATTAATACATGATAATGAGGTTAAACTTTGAGTTCGGTATAAACTTTTGATGTTCC
>DADN01000023.1:1429-3767 GCA_002509665.1 Methanobacterium sp. UBA8 | reverse complement strand
GGAGACATATCCTTTTTTGAGAAATTATTTCTATTTTTTTTATTAATTTAAAAATTAATATTTCCATTTTTTTTTACATGTAACCAGAAATAATCTATTTTCTGTTATTGTGATGTTTTTTTATTATTTTACAGTGATTTAAGTAATGCCCCAAGATTATCCCTATTCTATCCTCAGGTGGCCTATATTTCACTTATCATATGATTCTTGCTGTGGTTTTTTTGAATAAAATATATAAGTATCTGAGCTAATGTTATGGTCATACACTTCAAGTGTAAAAATGATCATAGATTGTGATCTCCAGACTTACAATGAAGACTTACAATGAAAAATATTTTTTAAAAAAAGCCGGAGTCACAGTTTAAAAAAGAATTCATAAAAAATGAAGAGATAGGTGTAATATTGAATCAATACCTTCAAAAGAAATGGCAAATTTTGATTGCAGTTGCACTGGGAACAATAGTGGTTCCTATAAATGCGGGGATTGTAAATGTATCTCTCCCCTCCTTAACTGAATCTTTTAATGTGACTGTTGCAACGTCTGAATGGGTTATAACTGCTTATCTAATTTTAATGTTAAGTTTAGTGTTATTTTTTGGAAGAGTGGGAGATTCCAAGGGTCATGAAAGACTTTATCTGGTTGGACTAGCCTGCTTTTTATTCTCTTCTATATTATGCAGTTTATCCCCCTCAATATCTTTTTTAATAATATTCAGAGCTTTACAGGGCATTGCAGCCGCCATGATGATCTCTGTTTCCATGGGGATTGTGAAAAAATCATTCCCCACTGAAGAACTGGGCAGGGCACTGGGAATATATGCAGTTGCAATCGCTGCAGGCTTGGCTCTAGGTCCAGCTATTGGAGGGTTAATTGATTATTTTGGGGGATGGAGAACCATTTTCCTGGTGAACATCCCTCTATGTGTATTGAGTTTGTCACTTTGTTATTTCATATTAAATAGAAGTAGGGGTGAATCTGTAAAATGGGATTTAGGTGGAACTATTCTCCAGTTTTTGTGTATTTTCTTAGTAGTATATAACTTAAATTACATTCAAAAGTCAGGAATCGACATGTTAACAGTTTTTATGGGAATATTAGCTTTTATAATCCTTTTATTATTTATCTGGAATGAACGAAAGGTTGAAAATCCTCTTTTAAATCTATCATTGTTTAAACAAATTAAATTCACTGCGTTTAACATTGCTCTTTTTCTAAACTATCTATGCATGTATATGGTGTTTTTTATAATGCCCTTCTATCTTCAGAAAGTATTGCATTTAAATTCAAGCATTACTGGCCTTGTATTGGCTACAGCACCCCTAATCATGATGTTTTTAGCGCCACTGAGTGGATTGTTATCTGACAAGTTTGGATCCAGATATCTAGCCTTTACTGGTTCGCTCCTATCAGCAGTTGCTCTTTTTTCAATGACTCAACTAACTATTTTTTCCAGCTTTGGGGATGTAATATGGCGTTTTGGTCTTTTGGGTGTGGGTGCAGCATTTTTTCAGTCCCCTAATAACCGGGCGATCATGGCCAATGCACCGGATGAGCAACCAGGGATGGTGTCCAGTATAATTGTTACAATGCGGAACATGGGCATGGTTTTTGCAGTTAGCATTGCCGGATTGCTACTTTACACTACCATAACACCCAGCACACTCCAATCTCAGGTTTTATTTAATTTAGCTGCCTATGATTTTACAACTGGAATGCATAGGGTAGTGATACTTGGTGGAATTATTAGTATTATAATGGCTTTACTTTCACTAGCAGGTCTCAAAAAGGAGAAATTAGATTTTTATCAAATTAAAGATAAAATGGATAATTTAGTGAGATGATTATACTGTAAAAAACCTTTAATTTTAGTCTCAGCACACAATAATAATTTAAATTTTCTTATTAATTAATCTTCAGTTTTACTAGTTCTATTTGGTAAAAACAGATGATTCGGATGTCACCGTTGTTATAATTTTGAGTATCCTAAATGTTGCAGTGGTTTTTTAGGATATCCCAGGTTTAATAAATCAAAATTTTTAGCTCATATTTTTAGGAGTAGGGGTATATAATTTCAACTTTTTAGGGTGGTTTAAGGTGTCATGAAATTATAAAAGGAAAATTAATAAAAAATTTTGTAATTTAAATCTTTTGAACGAATTGGGTATTGTTTTCAGGAGCCATATCCGGATTGATTTCATCAACATCTACTAATTTCCGGAATGATTGTTCTTGGGTTTTTTCTTCCTGAATATGGGCTAGAAGTCCCGGAACTCTCCCTACGATGAATAAACCACATCCAACTTGCCAGTGGAATCCCATGTCTGAAAGTAATGCTGC
>DADN01000023.1:0-1332 GCA_002509665.1 Methanobacterium sp. UBA8 | reverse complement strand
GGAATCCTTTTACTGCTTTCTTTAAAATATCCATACACTTTTTTTGCAGTTTCTTCAATTGATAATTCTTTGGTTTTGGATATTTCAATACCTTTTTGAAGCATTTTCATAGAAATTTCAATGGCTCCTGCATGATTTTCCCCGAATGCAAGTATTCCTCCTGCTAAGCATGCGTTTACCGGAGATCCTGCGGAAGCCATCAATCTTGCGGATTGGGTGCTGGGGGGTGTGATGCCATGATCACAGAATGAAACCAATATTGCTTGTAGCATTTGTGCTTGATTTTTTGTGGGGAGCACTCCTTTGATTAGTAGGTGTATCATTTCGGGAAATGAAATATTACCTATTAATTCTTCTTGAGGATAACCCTGAGTAATAAGCCGGTTAGGCTCCACTTTGGTAATTGATGTTCTCCAGGGGCTAGTTTTGGGTTGAAAAATACCCTTTAATACTTCTTCACTGATCATATAACCCACCTACTCTAAATGTCAATATTAATATTTCATTGGAGGATGTATTATTAACATTGTTATCTGTGTTGGATAACATGCATCCAATACTCCCTCACTATATATAAGACCCTAAAGACCTCCAAGATATATATATTTATCGCTTTAAGCATTTTCTAGTTCATTAATTGTGTACTTTTTAATAATCATCATACTCCTACGGCCTGTTAAGTTCCTATATTGTGATATATTATACACTAATAGTAAGCTTTATATACTTTTAAAGGATTACTAGAGATTGAGGTGATATTGTGGATATGAAATACATCATCGGAATAATAGTTGTCATATTAGTAATTGTAGGCGCATACCTTGCCTTTAGTGGGGGTAGCGGACAGACGAAAATAACTATAGTAGGATCAACCTCGGTTCAACCAGTTGCAGAAAAGTTAGCTGCTGCTTATATGCAAAACCACACCAATGTTAAGATAACAGTTCAGGGTGGAGGTTCTGCTGTAGGTCTGAAGAGTGTACAGGATGGTACTGCTGATATAGGTACTTATTCATCAAAACTCTCAAATACTACTAACGGTTCTGAGGGAATTACCCAGTATAAGATCGCTAACGACGGTATTGTAGTTATAGTTAACAACAATAATTCCGTTAGTGGGTTAACCAAAGATCAGGCTAAATCTATCTTTGCAGGTAACACCACTGATTGGAGCCAGGTTGGCGGAAGCAGTGGAAGTATAACTGTTGTGACCCGAGAAGAAGGTTCAGGTACCAGAGATGCATTCATAAGTTTAATAATGGGTGGTAAAAACGGTACTAACATAACTGCATCTGCAATTGTTCAGAGCTCAACAGAAGCCATTAAACAGGC
>DADN01000057.1 GCA_002509665.1 Methanobacterium sp. UBA8 | reverse complement strand
TTAATCGTTACAACTGTAGCCACCTCTTCTGCAATTTATGACATAGCAAATGAGTACAATGGAGAAGTCATTGCAACAAAAGTTGGAGATTTAATCGTAGCAAGAGAACTAAAAGATAAAGATGGTCTTTTCGGCGGCGAAGAAAATGGAGGATTAATATTTCCGGATTTTGTTTATGGAAGAGACGCTGCTCTTTCAACTGCTAAAATTATTGAAATAATTGCAAACACTGGAAAAACCCTCTCAAAACTCATCGAAGAACTGCCTATTTATTATTCAGAAAAGATGAAAATAGAATGCCCCGACGAGTTAAAACAGGAAGTCATGCAGAAAATTGCAGCAGAGACCAGTGAATTTGAAGTGGACACAACCGACGGAGTTAAAATATTTAAAGAAGAAGGATGGGTTATAATAAGGCCTTCTGGAACTGAACCAATATTTAGATGTTTTGCAGAAGCTAAAACAAAAGAAGACGCCAAAAAGATGGCCGAATGGGGAATATCACTTATCTCCAAACATTTAAAATAAAGTAAATTTCATATTTACTAAATCCATTTTAAGGATTTATAAAATATTATAAATGTTATTTAAATTAATAGAAAAATCACTATTTTTCAAAATTATTTCATTTTTCCAATGGCTTTACTTATATCTATAGGAGAATTATATTCTTTATCCCTCAAGCTTTCCAGAATATTTAAAACTGGCTTATCTGCACCATTATCTTCAGCCTGTTGAATTATATCTTTTTTATTTGCAGGAAAACTTATACCCTTAAGGTAATATTCTACCTGTGCCGGACTTACTTTCACATTTACCACCTTATACCTTATAAAAAAAACAGTTTAATTTCGTGTGAACCGCCTTAATCAAAAAATAGTTATAAATAAATTCAAAATAAGCATGTAAACATTAAGTGGAAGAATATCCTACATTATCTTCCGATTTCCCCTTATTTAATATTTTCAGGTTTCATCCTGAAATATCATTCAGTTCAATCTTCAGATTATATTTGCAAGACACTCTTCCAACATTACCTATGATCATCAAACTATAAAAATTTTATGATTATACAAAGAATAAGTAATACAAAATTATCAGGTATACTACTTATCTGTAAAATCCATAAAATTCAGCACAATGGGCACAAAATGGATATTTTCCCTGCCAGTAATAACTTTCATCATCTGCATTAATGTTGAATTTTTTATGGCAGATATAACATTCCTCTATTTGTTCAGGCTTTTCTTCTACTTCTTTGCAAATTTCTTCATCTTTTGCCACTGTTTTTTTGTCTTTTCCAGTTTCTTCGATACTACCACGACCTATAAACCTGATATACACTCCAATTTAACTTAAATTTTATTAATTATGGTTTAAAATTAAATTAATAAGTAGTTTAAAAATTTAATTTTTGAGATTGTATTATACAGTATTGAACTTAAAGTTTATTATAATCTAATTTTTTCGTTTTATGTAAAATAGAAAAAAACAATAAAAACTTAATACAGAGAACAAGTCATGAAAAAACGAAAAGTAGCTTGGGGAATAACTGGAAGCGGGGATAAACTGGTAGAGGTGACAGAAATCGTCCGAAAAATAAAAGAGGAGTATGAGGACGAATTTGAAATAAGGGCATACGTATCTAAAGCCGGAGATCAAGTTTTAAAATACTATGGCCTTTTTAAGCCGTTAGAAATAGATTTCGACAGACTCTGGGTTGAAATCAATGCTAATGCACCATTTTTAGCAGGCGAAATACAGCTCGGATCCTATGAATTCATGTTAATCGCTCCCGCAACGTCCAATACAGTTGCAAAAATAGCATTAAGGATAGGAGACTCATTAATCCCTAACGCGGCAATCATGGGGCAAAAAGCAAATATTCCAATTTACATACTACCCTCTGACGTAGAAGAGGGGGTTACAGTAACACAACTCCCTGATGGAAGCGATCTTGAATTGATTATAAGAAAAGAAGACGTAGAACATGTGGATAAACTGGCCAGTATGGGCATACACATATTAAAAACTCCTGAAGAAATTTATGATGTCTTTAAGAAGCATTCGAAAAGATAACTTTTCGATGCATCGAAATCAGAGATTTCGATAGCACTCAAAAAATCCCTCGAAAATTCAATAGAATTTTCGGGGCATCGAAAATCTACGATTTTCGAAAGCTTTGATTTTTTGGTGCGTCAAACATGAAATGTTTGACAGCATGCCAAAATCCATTAGATTTTGGCTGTCACAAAACTAAAAGTCTTCAAAAACCTTCGGTTTTTGAGGATTTTGCTGTTACGAAATTGAAAATTTCGTAAACGTTAAAAATCTGTGATTTTTAACAGCACTCAAACAAGAAAAAGGAAAAATAATGAGACTATGCCTCAAGTTTAGATACTATCGCACATGTGACTGTGGAGCAGCATCTCTTATCTGTAATGTAACCTGAAATTTATAGCCAGATCCACTTTCATCTTCTGTAAGATCAGTTACTCCTCTAAAATAATGATTCCATCTATCCCCTGAATTTGCAATGTCCATTCCAAGAGATTCCATATCGTTTATCTTAGAGAAAAATTCATATGCATCTATAAGTTCTTTCCGTGGAGCTTTAATTTTAATCTGTACTACTCCTCCTGTTTTATTTAAAAATCTAACGTAATTTTCTCTTATTTTAACTTTATCCTTACCAAACCTTTTTTCTCCACCAAGTTTTTTAAACACGACATCGGATTCACTCATAAAATGACCTCTTTTTATTATAGTATTAAATTATGAACATAAAAATATAAATTTTTTTCTACCTGCAATTTAATTCAATGATTTATATAAAAAAATAATGATTATAAAAGGATTTTAGATAAAATTACAGCTTAAAAAATGGCTAATTACATAACACATTACTAAACATACATACATAACTTAAAAAAGATTATATTTTTAAATACAGTGATTTAAACTCTAAAAAGGAATATTAATCCTTTAAAAAATATTTAAAATAAAAANNACTATTATTGTTTAAATTTTCATTTTTCCAAATAAATAAAAATAGGTTATTATTAAAACTTATAACCAAATTCCCTTAAAAATTTCTTCCGGTATTCCTCGTCATCCTTACTTTCAATTCCTTTAGGTTTAAAACCATCTATTATACTTAAAATACCTCTTCCTTGTTCAGTTTCAGCAACTATTA
>DADN01000268.1 GCA_002509665.1 Methanobacterium sp. UBA8 | reverse complement strand
AAAAGAGTATTTGGGTATTTTTATCGATTTATAAAGGATGGGTCGGATTAATTACGGTTGATTGAATTGAATGCATAATATTAATTCAATGTTTTGTATTATACATTTTAAGGTTTAAAAAAGTTTCTTGCAGTATTTAAACTAAAATAATTGGTGGAAAATATTTTAAGAGGTATCTTTGATTTTTGGAATATGAATATCCTTTAGCTCTCATCTGTTTGTGACTTTCCCTTGTTATTTTTTCTAATTTGAGATTACTGAAAATAAAACAAATAATATTATATGTATTATTATTAATGTAATACAGGGATTACTAACTTTCTGCATTATTAGTACATTTCTATTTGAAGCATCATAGCGAATTTGGGTGTTAAAAATGTTTGATTTGATACTTGCATGTATAATAGGAGTATTGTGTGGCGCTATAACTGGGTTAATCCCGGGAATTCATGTTAATACAGTTGGAGCATTTATTTTTGCCTCATCATCGTTTCTTCTTGCAACTTATTCTCCTGAAGTTTTATGTGTATTCTTAATTTCCCTGGCAATTTCCCATGCCCTTTTAGAATTTATACCTTCTATGTTTCTGGGAGTTCCGGAGGAAGGTACAGTTTTGTCAGTTTTACCTGGGCATCAACTTATACTTGAAGGAAGGGGTAAAGAAGCTGTAAGGCTTGCAGCAGTAGGTGGTTTTGGGGCAATTCTAGTTACAGTATTCCTTCTGCCTATTTTTATAATGATCTTACCTGGAGTTTATGGGCAAATTAAGCCTTATATCTGGATTTTACTTGTAATAATTGTTATATTCATGTTTATAAGACTGAACAGCAACTTAAAATCATTTTCATGGTCTGTTGTATTATTTTTATTTTCGGGCATTATGGGTTATATCATGCTAAATTCACCCATATCTTCTAATGTTTCGCTCCTTTGTGTTTTTACTGGACTTTTCGGCGTGAGCACCCTTGCTTACAGTCTGCAGCAGCATTCATTCGTCCCAACACAAAACAGGTTCCATCATTTTAAAATTAACAGTGATATATTAAGGGGAATTTTTGCGGGAGGAATTGCAGGAAGTATACTCGGATTTTTACCGGGATTTGGACCTGCACAGGGAAGTTTAATTGCACAGGAGCTAATTGGAGGGGGCACTGAAAATAACAATGAAAGCTTTATCACAGCAGTAAGTGGTGTTAACACGGCAGATACGTTATTTTCACTTGTGATGATATTTTTGATTGGAAATCCAAGGAGTGGAATTGCAGTTTATGTGAAAAACATCCTTGAAAACTTTGATTTTAACCATTTGATATTCTTTGTATTTACTGCGCTAACGGCAGTCTCAATTTCCGTATTTTTATGTTTAAAATTGGGGGATATTGTAAGCGAGTCTATAGAACGGATAAATTATAGAAAGCTTTCATGGATTGTGATCACTTTTATGAGTTTGCTTGTGATTGGATTTTCCCTGTGGTACCATGCAAATATCTTTTTCATGCTGCTTGTGTATGTAACGGCAATTGCGCTTGGTTTGCTTCCGCATTATTTGGGAGTGAATAAATCGAATTTGATGGGAGTTTTGATTGTGCCTGCGATTGTGATTTATTTTNNTTGCTTCCTCACTATTTGGGAGTAAACAAGTCGAACTTGATGGGGGTTTTAATTGTGCCGGCGATTGTGATTTATTTTAATATTGGGTTTTAAATCATTGATATAATTTTTAATGAGTTTAGAAAATATAATAAATATTATATACTTTAAAATAGTACTATTTTTTTTTTATTTTGTAATAGTAAAAGGGATTAAAAATGTCAAAAACGTTTATGAATTAATGGATGAATATTTTGATACTGATTTCAGAGAAAAATTTTCTAATGTGAATTTATTAGTACCCTTTCTAGTTTTCGTTTCCACATTCCCTTCAGACAGACAGCAACTTCATTTGCTGCTGCTACAATAATAGGGCTAAGAACTCGAAACATAGAGTATACTGGTTTATATATCCTACTATTATACGCATCTTTAATGGGATTTTCTCTGATTTACGTAGGCGTGCATTATCCTCTAGATGTTATTTTCGGAGCCATTATTGGAAATTATAAGTGTATTAACTATTTTGAAACATCAATAAAGAATATTAAATAATAAAATAGCTTCACTTATTGCGTTAAAAAGAGATTAGATTTAATTATTGATTAATAAGTCAATCTTCTTGTTTTAATGTATCCGCCTATAAGTCCACATACCACTCCATTAATAATTCCTAATATCAAATATGGTATTATATAGAGGAACGAGCCTGTAAAAAGACTTCCTAAAAAGAAAGATACAGCACCGGTGATTACTGCATTTTTAGTTCCAATTATCATGTTTTCAGATAAGTAACCAATAATCACCAATATTAGAAATGGTAGGAGTGTAAAGATACCGCTTGTAAAGGTTAATATTAGAGTTATTGCTATTGTTGATGGTACTACTAAAATCCACCAGATATTATGGAGATTAAGCTCATTTAATATGGAATTTATAAAACCTGCCTGCATGCCTGGAGGACTCCTATGCATTCTGTGTTGATTTCGAGCATTGTAGATATGTCTTCCAATGTTTTTATAATAAAATTGATTTAATCTGTTTTTTATATTCACTGGAAATGAAAATATCTTGTTTTTGAGAATTTCTTTTTTTGCAGGTTTTTTTCTAAGTGAAACTTGTTTCCATTGGGGATCGATGATATCTAAATTTTCAACATATCTTAATTTACCACCACAATTGCATTTATGGGCAAAATCTTTTGCAGACTCACCATATTGTAATTTATAATAGCTCTTGCATTTATTGCAGATTAAATAGCCCACTTAATACCCCCTTAAAAATCTTTTAATAATATCCTTATATGAAAAGTAGTTTGATATTTGTAATTAAAAGTTTATATTCAAATTCCCTTATTAACTCTTCCCATTTTGTACTTAGTGAGTTATATCAAAATTAGATTAAAAGTTCTATTATAGTAAAAAGTGATTAAAAAAATGTGGTACCATTCAGATCTCTTTCTCATGCTGATTGTGTATATAACTGCGATTGTATTGGATTACTTCCCATTATCTTGGGGTAAATAAATCGAACTTGATGGGAATTTTGATTTTGCCTGCGATTGTGATTTATTTTAATTTGGGATTTTAAAATTAGAGTAAGTTAAAAATAAGTCAAAATTATTTATTTTCGGAGGCATTACTTTGAGAATTGCAAACAGGCCTATAAATATCTATAAGCACGTTCTTTAACAGTTTCCTATCTTCAAAAGTAGAATTAGGCATCACATGCGCACCAATATAAATGTTGCCTTTAAAACCAGCTTCTTTAAACCATGATTCATACTTGGAATGATCAAGACCAGATTCAAGTTCAGAAAACTCACTGGACTCGCAGATATACAAAAGCTGATAACTTTCAGGTTCATTAGGGTCTGGTTTCATTAAAACAGCATAAATTGCAGGAAAGTTCAATGGATCCCAATCTTTAATGAGATGGGGGCCGTCAAATACTCTGTTGCCTATTTCTATGCTCATGTTATTTCCTCGTTAATTAAAACTTAAATTACAATGATTTCTTTCCCTAATCTACTTGCAGCTTCCACGAAATCATTGGTGTCAACACCAGGAAACGCGTCAATGATACAGATATCAAACTTCTCATCCATAATGTTCTTTAACTGTCTTATATCTAAAGAAAGGACCTTAAATTTTTCTCCATCTGCGATTATCTCTTCATCAGGATTCCATTTTTCCACTGGAAATCCATTTGTTTCAAGGTTAACTGCAGTCATTACTGCAGCTGGGAACCAGATGTCATTAAAAACAACTTCTCTTGCTCCTGCTTTAAGACAGGTAATACCAAGTGTTCCAGGCCCGCAGGTACAATCAAGAACAGAAGGGGCATCATATTTTTCTAAAACACTTTGCAGGATTTCAATTTTGGGAGATTTAACCTTTGGGAATTCTATATGTATTTTCCCTTGATCTTTATAGATGCATAATGTGCCGTAGGGTGTCTGGACGATGTCACACCTCATATCACATCCTGCTAAAAGTTCATATACATTTGGGCTGAGATCAGAGTCTTTTATTCCTGCAGTTTCCCGTATATTTCCTTTGAGGACTCCTTTGACTTCACGGACTTCGTTTACTATCCTTTGAGCGCATTTTTCATTTATTTCATCTGATAATATTACCAGAGAATTTTCTGATAGATATGGGGCAGAATTTAAGGGATATGCTGGGGTTATTATTGGAACACATGTATCTCTCAACGTTGATCTTTCATCTTTTATTCCCTCATCAATCATTATTTTCAGGACATGCGCAATTACAATATCAAGGTGTCTCTTGCCGCAATCACAAAGTCCAAAAGTTGTATTAATTTTGCCTATATCGATTTGGAGGGCTAATGGCGAAAATTTCTTTAAGTTCAATGTTTTACAGAGGGTACATGGCTTGTAGAATGATTCAATATCTTTTAAAACCGTTGAAGCGGGTTGTATACATGCTTCCCCACACTTACACTGTGTTTCCATATACTTAAATATTGGATAGGCTATATAAATACGTAGCTATAGGGTATCGTGAGGCATATGAAAAATAAGCGGAAAGAAATACTCAGAGATCTTTTAGGGGAATTTGGTTCCAGTGATGATTTAAATGGAAACAGAGATGAACGGGAGAATGAAGTAGTCGAAGAGCCAGTTAAAGAACAAGAATATGAACCAATGCAGACTGAATATGAACAAGAAAGGCAAGAAGATTTAGAGGGAAGATCAGAATATGTAGAGGAAAGATCTGAAGTGCCTGACTTTGAAAAATCAGAATATACAGAGGATAAATCTGAACAAAAAAGAAGATCTTTTTTTGATGATGACGATGATGATGGGTTTAAACTAGATAATATTATGGGCGGATCTTCAGACAAGCCTACATCTCGGNNAAAGGCCTGTAGAAAACGCCGAAAAGCCGAAAAGACGCCCTAAAAAGATGAAAAAAACATCAAAGGGAATAAAGGCGGAAATAATAGAAGATGGGTTAATTCCTCTTTATAATGTATCTGTTCCTAAATTTACTGAAAGAGAAAGACAGTTGCTCAATGAAATTCGTGAAAAGCTGGTTGAAGTTGCTGTTTCTCAAGGAGACAACTTCCAAGTCAATGAAGAGTCATTTGCAGGTGAAGTTAAAGAATTTCTGAAAATGAAGGGAGTAAGGGACACTGATAAGCTTGCATCACAAATATCTCAGGAAATGCTGGGTTACGGTGAACTGGACCCTATGATTAAAGACGATGATCTCGAAGAGATAATGGTAATTGGAACAGGTAACCCCGTATTTGTCTACCACCGAAAACTGGGAATGATGAAGACAAATGTTATTTTTGATGATGATACTGATATTAAAGCGATTATAGATGTTATTGCAAGGCAGGTAAACCGTAGAATAGACCAGCAAACACCTATCCTGGATGCGAGGTTGAATGATGGTTCAAGGGTAAATGCAACCATTCCTCCTGTATCTGCAGATGGTTCTTCACTCACTATACGAAAATTCCGTAAAGATCCGCTAACTGTCATTGATTTAATTAATTTTAAAACTATGTCTTCTCATTTAGCAGGATTTTTATGGGTTTGTGTTGATGGGCTTGGAGTTAAACCATGTAACGCAATTATAGCTGGAGGTACTGGTTCTGGTAAAACCACAACATTGAATACAGTAACTTCATTTACTCCTCCTCGTGAAAGAATAATTACTATAGAAGATACTTTAGAGCTGCAGCTACCTCATGCCCACGTTTTACGTATGGAAACCCGTCCACCTAACATTGAGGGAAAAGGAGAACTGAACATGGATCATCTGGTTAAAAACTCCCTCAGGCAGAGACCAGACAGGGTAATTGTAGGGGAAGTAAGGGGCGGTGAAGCAATAACTCTTTTCACAGCTTTAAACACTGGACACTCTGGATTTGGTACACTTCACGCAAATACTGCACGTGAAACAATAACAAGACTTACAAATCCTCCAATGAACGTTCCGAACATTATGATACCTGCTTTAGACTTTATAATAATGCAAAATAGGATGTATAGGCCTGAAGGGGGGTCTATAAGAAGAATAACTGAAGTTGCAGAAGTTGTAGGTATGGAAGAAGGTAATGTACAGCTAAATAGAGTATTTGAATGGAACAATGTGGTTGATAAAGTAGAATACGTCGGTATTGCAAGTCAGACACTCCGGGAAATGGCTGAACTCCGGGGAATAACTATCACTGAAATTGAAGAGGAAATTGAAAAGAGAAGGTTAGTACTGGAGTACATGGGAGATAACAATATTAGATCCATCAGGGAAGTTGGAGACTGGATCAGTGAGTATTATAAAGACCCTGATGAAGTTTTAGATAAAATATTATAGATAATGATGATGTGGTGATAGAATGGCTTTTGATGGCCTTAAAAAAATCTTTGACATACTTGGCGGAGCTACGATTGATTCAAGTAAAAAAGTAGGAGAGGGCGTACAGGTACCTGTAAGTAAGTTAAACGATATGAGAGCAAAATCCCGGTCTGGGCTTGGATCTCGAAGTCTTAAATCTAGGGGACTTGGATCCCTAAACAAGGATTCTCCTCCTGTTGTAGAACGAATGAAGATGGATAAAGATGAGATCCAGATGTTTAAAGAACTCATCGATAAAAAATATGAAAGAACTGATAAATCTAAAGAAGATAAGAGTCAAAGGGACGCATATCAGAAGGCATCACTTGAAGAACTTCTTAAAGAAGAAGAAAAGGAAGGTTTAGACCCTAAATTAATTATGGGAATGGGTGCAGTATCATTTGTTTTAGTTATTATTATAATGACTGTTCTCGGATTTGGAATCGAGATAGGTCTTGTATTTGGAATGTTAATATTTTTAATGTCAGTTATGATCATTTTCCTGCCTAAAATGCAGAAAGGGAAAAAATCAAGTGAAGCATCAAGAGAACTACCATATGCTTTAAGGCAGATGGCAACTGAACTTCGTGCAGGACTTGGTCTTCATGAAAGTATGAGATCTGTGGCATTATCGGGATATGGCCCACTTTCTGAAGAATTTGCACGAACATTAGAAGAAATCAAGTATGGAGAAACAACAGAAAATGCATTAACGGATATGAGCGAACGGATAAACTCTGATGGGATGAAAAGAGCAGTTCATCAGATAACCAGGACCTTATCAAGTGGTGGGGATCTTTCAAGGACACTCAATGTTATAGCAGAGGATGTAGCATATGAAATGAGAATGAAACTGAAGGATTACGCTCAGAAATTAAATTCATTTACTATGATATACATGTTCGTTGCTATACTTGGACCTGTAATTCTCATGATCATGTTGATCGCAGCTTCAACAGTTAGTGGAACTAGTATGTTCCCTCCAATAGTGCTTTTAATATTATACC
>DADN01000314.1:979-3163 GCA_002509665.1 Methanobacterium sp. UBA8 | reverse complement strand
TTATCATGACAATTTGTCTGTAGTAATATAAATATGTGACTTTAAATAATGACACTTGTAAAATTAGGGGGTTTTTGTAGTTTTTGTGTGTTTTACACACCTATTTCTTCATTTTCAGATTAGATTAGTATTTTGCAAAATTAAATTCCGAGAAAAATAATTCATAGATAAAAAAAAATATTGTTTTTAAATAATTGCCACAAACTCTTAAAATATCACAATAACTGCCATTAATTAATGAGATTTCCAGAATATGAAGACTATCTCCCTATGGAATAATATTCAAACCCGTTTTCTTGCATATTTTTAGGGTCTAAAATGTTCCTGCCATCAATTANNAATAAATCTTTCACTTTATCCATATCTAATTCTTTGAATTCTTTCCATTCTGTTATAATTAAAAGAGCATCAGCATCTTTTAATGCATCGTACTTATCATCAAAATAATTTATCTCATCAGACTCTGGGAAAAATTTGCGGAAATTATCCATAGCTTGAGGATCATGAATTTGAAGTTTAGCACCATTATCTGACAAACCTTTAACAATATCCAATGCAGGTGCTTCCCTAATATCATCCGTATCAGGTTTAAAAGCTAAACCCCAAACAGCAATAACTTTTTCCTTATTAATCCACAAAACCTCTTCAACTTTATCTAAAAACTGTTTCCTACGGTTCTGATTAATTTTATCAGTTTCTCTCAGAAGTCCAAAATCCAACCCATAACTTTCAGCAATGTTAATGAAAGCTTTAACATCCTTAGGTAGACATGATCCACCATAACCTATCCCTGCATTCAAAAAAGACCTTCCAATTCTTTTATCCGCCCCAATCCCATCTGCTACCATATTAACATCCACATCAGCCTTCTCACATAGATCAGCCAACATATTAATATACGATATCTTTATAGCTAAAAATGAGTTAGAAGCATATTTTATTATCTCAGCAGCAGGAGTCTTTGTTACGAATAGAGTACTTCCATTATCAGTGAATGGTTTATAAATTTCCTGAAAGATCCCCTCTGCTTTCTCACTATTAACACCCACAACAATTCTGTCAGGATTCATGAAATCATATACTGCAAATCCTTCTCTTAAAAATTCAGGGTTTGATGCAACATCAAAGTCAACTTCATTTTCAAGGTATCTGTCCACAGTTCGCTTGATTAATTTATGAGTGTTTACAGGAACAGTTGATTTTTCAATTAAGAGCTTGTAAGAATCCATGTGCTCAGCAATTTGTCTTGAAACTTCTTCCACCTGGGATAGATCAGCCTTTCCAGTTTCACTCTGAGGGGTACCTACACAAATAAATATTATATCACTAAAATCAACACCTGATTTCATGTCCATAGTAAACGTTATTTTACCTGATTCTAAGTTTTTCTGCAGCATTTCAGNNATGGTGGACATACCTCGGTTCAGTTCTTCTATATTTGAAGAAATTTTTTCAACACACATCACTTGGTTTCCAAGTTCTGCAAAACATACTGCTGTTACTAATCCTACGTAACCTGCTCCTATAACTGTTATTTTCATAATGATATCCTCTTTTTAAGAATCATTAAATATTATCAATACAAATATATTCTAAAACCATGAACATATAAAGATAACCTTCAGGAGTTTCATTATGAAAGCTTTGGTAACAGGATGTGCAGGATTTATTGGAAGTAATTTAACAGATTATTTATTAAAAAATGATATCGAAGTGGTGGGAATTGACTGTTTCACTGATTATTATCCACGTAAAATAAAGGAATCAAATTTAAATGATGCATTAAAACATGAAAACTTCACATTCTATGAAAAAGATATTTTAAAAATGAACAAATTTCCGGAAGATGTGGATTATGTCTTTCACTTGGCGGCACAAGCCGGTGTGAGGGCTTCATGGGGAGATAATTTCCATATATACACTAAAAATAATATTGAAGCTACTCAGAGATTATTAGAATTTTATAAAAATATTGAAATAAAAAAATTTGTTTATTCATCTTCATCCTCTGTTTATGGTGATGCAAATCTCCCTATGAATGAAGAAAGTATTTTAAAACCAGTATCACCTTATGGTGTTAGTAAATTGGCAGCAGAACATCTATCTTATTTATATTGGAAAAATTTCGGTGTTCCTACAGTTTCATTGAGATACTTCACTGTGTACGGACCCAGACAGAGGCCG
>DADN01000314.1:0-946 GCA_002509665.1 Methanobacterium sp. UBA8 | reverse complement strand
AAGCCGCCAAAAGTAAATTTTGTGGTGAAGTCTTCAATATAGGTGGTGGAAACAGGATTGGCATCAACGAATTAATCGCAACCATCGAAAAAATTACGGGAAAAACAGCATATATTAATAATCTGGAAAAAGAAAAAGGAGATGTAAAAAACACCCTCGCAGATGTTAATAAAACCCAAAAAAAAATGGAATGGTCACCTAATGTGGAAATTAAAGAAGGTTTGGCCAATTACATAGATTGGTTGAAAAGTATTTACTATAATTAAAAATTTAGAGGTTTTAAGTGTCTCAATCGCTCTATAAAAAAATCATCCAAGACATAGGAATCATATCTTTTTTAGGGATGACAACAAGTTTAAGCGGAATATTTCTATTACCCATAATAACCAAAGTTATGGGCGTAGAAAATTATGGAATTTACGTCCAATTTTCAGTTTCTATAACATTATTGATTGGATTAACCTCTTTAGGACTTCCTTATGCAACAGTTAGGTTTTTAGCAGGAGAAAAAAACAGCCAAAAAATAAGAGGAGAAGTTTGGTCAACTGTTCTAATCATATTATTTGTTAGCTTACTAACCACAACTTTGCTACTTTTATTCTCTAAAACACTTGCTGATTCATTATTTGGTGGTTTAACTGCAATAGTTATCATATTAGCATTATTAATACCTATAGAAGCTATAAGTACGACTTTGCAGAATCTGTTTAGGATTTTTCAACATATCAAGCAATATACTATTTTTAACATTGCGAAAGCGTATCTAGAACTGGGAGTTATCATTTTAGTCATACTTTCAGGTTTTGGTATTGTTGAAGTAGCACTATCTATACTTTTAGTTAGATCTATATTCCTTTTAATAATAATTTTTATTATGAAATATTTAGTAGGAATAGGAAAACCGGTATTTTCAGAGTTAAAAGAATATTTTAAATTTGGAATTCCA
>DADN01000275.1 GCA_002509665.1 Methanobacterium sp. UBA8 | reverse complement strand
TAAGGTTGATAAGAATCATCAATTAACGTATTATAAACAGAATTATAATATCTCAAAAAAATATAACCTTGATCATAATTGTCCTGAGAGTTTTTGCTGGGTAATAGCAATTTTTTTGTTTTTGAGTTTGATAGAGAAACATAATCGTTAAAAATATTGCTCGCTAAGACATCTAAGTATAAATTATCTTGTAATTCTGCATATTCGCTGTACCATTTTGCTGCACCAATATCTTGATCGCAAATATATTGAGTGCCATAATCCTTTCCATCTGAATTTAAAATAACTGAACCAGGCGTATTCAAAATTTGGTCAATCAAACCTGAAGAACACATAAAGAACAATAATAATACGGAAAGTACTATTATTGTGTTGTGACAGAAGCCTTTTTTTAAGAAACTCGAAACGCTAATTCCACCAACTGTAAAAAACACAGATAATATCATCGTTAACATAAAATATAGCCTACTTAGATTATATTGGATCAAAACAAAAGGTAAGGCGATTGATATTACTAGCATAAAAAGACAGATCAATCCTAAAAGAAAATATTCGATATCTATTTTCGACTCTAGAATGGAAGACTTAATTAATCTTGAGCCCGAAAAGGAAATCATTTCTTTAGATTTTAGAGCAGTAACTAAGACACCCACTATAGTAAGAAAAATTGTGCTCCAATAAACAATAAACTTTATTTTCTGGTTTAATAATAAAGCGCCGGAGGGATTTACTGCATTTGATACCTCGGCACCTCGAGATTCAGAAATCAAAAAAGAATTCAAACTTGAAAATGTATTGTAAACAAAATTAACCCCTCTTATGAAAGGAACTTCAGTTATTTGACTATACCAGAAAAAAATCATTACAAAGAATAGTAACACTAGTGTAAAACTCACTGTCTCTTTATTTAGTTTTAAATCGTTGAGTAAATGAATTTCACTTTCAGAGGCTTCTCCAGAGAAGAAAGATAATACTTTGCTGTTTTTAAACAATGTTACTGATAGTAATTGAAGTGTAAATTGAAAAATGAATAAGATTATAAAAAATATATAAGTAGTTGAATAGTGAGATACAACACAAGAAGCAGAAAACAAAATGAATAAAATATTTTTATTCACTTTAGTGATATGTTCATGAAACAAAACCATAAAAAATAAACCAAAGTAGAGAATTGCAATAGAAGTACGAGCATTAGCCTCAGTCCATAAGAAGAGAGGCTGGAACATAAAAAATAACGTACTGAAAAAAGAATGAGTACAATTTAAATATTTTTTGGAAATAATATATACCACAAGTGGGGAGATTGAAAAAAGAATTGAAGGAATTATCTTGAACATGAGTTCAGCATTTATGTTTAAGACTGAAGTATATATAGTTGGAAGTAAAGAAGTACTTAGGCAAGAATCAATTGTTCTTTCTCCATAAACTCCCCAGTGGAAATTTTGGATTACGCTCTGAAAATACTGATATTCAACATGTGTATCTATTCCAATAATGTGATTAGATCTTAAAGGTAGCATTAACAATAAAGAGACACTTATTGAATATAGTACAAAAGGATAAAGTTTTTCAGGAAATATATTATTAAAAAAGAAAATATAAAGGATATACATTATGATTAAAATTAATAGAAACATTATGAAAAAATTATTATTGGTCTTATTCATTAAGTGCATTCCAAAAATAGATAATGCAGGCAGAATTACTGCTATAGATATGAAAAGATATGCCTTTTTTTCAAACTGTATCTTTGGAAGTATAATGGCATATTCTTTGTCAATATAAATTGAAATAAACATTAAAATTAAAACAAACAGAATTATATTATAAGATATAAGTAGGGGAATAGTTGATAATGGTTTATTGTATCCAAATTCAAGAAACAAATTATTTACAAATAATCCAAAAATTATTAAAAATGAATTGCTGATCGCAACCATTAGAACAAACTGTTCAGTGATATCAAGCTTATTTAATTTAAGAATTTGAATAATTAATAAACCTGGCAAAACAATTAACAGAACAAAGCCAAAAAATTGTCTTAAATATGGAATGTCCAATAGGATGGTTAAATCACTTAGAGCGATAAAAAATACTAAGTTTATTAGATATATATTTAGAGAGTTGGTGCGAAAAAGTCTCTTTGAGGTAGTCATATTAGCATCTCTATTACACTAAGGGTTTATTACAAAATAATCTAAAGTATATAATCTTTTAGGTTAAGTATAAAAAATGCCTAATTTATTTTGTGTTAGGCATTTACTAGCGTCGAGTTCTTACCTCATCTAAAATTCTCAAATAGATATCAATACTCTTAGTAATATCATGTTCTTTTTCAACATATTGTCTACAATTTTTTCCAAGTTCAATAAGTAATTTTTTATCTTCAATAAGTATCTTAACATCCCTTACTAATTGATCGAATGTTTTTGAATGAAAACCCAGTTTTTTGGTACAAATTACTTCATCTGGATCTGCATTCAGGCTAACAACCGGCATATAATGCATCCATGCTTGAATAAAAGCATTTGGAAAGCCTTCAAACATTGAAGTATTTACTAAAATGGACGAACGCCTAAAAAAAGCATCTATGCAAGAAAACGGAACTGTTCCAAGAAACTCTAAATTAGTGATTTGATCAGACATTTTTTTTATTTNNGTTTTCATATCTTTTAGGATCTCCAGAAGGCCCCCCTATCATTTGAAATCTTATATTTTTGAGTTCTATAGCTAATTTAATAAATAATTCTGGTTGTTTTACTTCGGCCATCGAACCTACCCACAACACAATCGGCGGATTTTCTTTTACAAGCAAATTATCCTCAGGAAGTCGAAAAGGCATTTTTATAAGAGTCCCTTTCCTACTAAAATTTTTAGATAGCATTNNATCAAGGGAGAATTCCGACTTGTTAAACTCTCTGTTCTTCTTAAAAATTATATCTCTGTTGATCAACGCATCCGATGCAACTTCATAAACAAACCTTTTATCTATTAACTTTGAAAAAAAAGAAATCACACCAACCACCCCACCCGCATTATAATAAATATCAGCTTTAGATTTCATCATAGATTGCCATAGGCCGACTACTCTCGCAAAAACAGTTAATATTTTGAAACTAGATTCTTTATCATCTAATGTAATGACTTCTATCCCATTTGAATATTCAATGGAAGATTTACCTTTTTTGTAAGTTATGACGCTTATTTTAACTCCATGATTTAGAAGTTCATTTGCTATAATAAACTGATGAACATCTGGGCCAACTATACGTTTAGCATCTTTTCCCGTAAGTAAAGGATATGCGCCTAAAGCAATAAAACATACTTTAAAATCTTTTTCCATATTTATTTCTCGGGTTCAGTTATTTTAATTGCTGATAAAAAGTTAAAAGTTTATTCTCCATAATTTTCCACTGATAGCGGCGCTCATAAGCTTTTTTTGAATTATTTCCCAATTTAGTACATAGTTTTTGATCATCTCTTAGTTCCTTTATTGCAGCTTTAATTTCATGAACGTTTTTTGCATTTACTACTAGTCCACAGTTCTCTTCCAGGACTTTATTTGCAGTCGATGTATCCTTATTCACTAAAATTGGTTTACCACACATCATAGCCTNNACTCCCACATATATATTTATTCACTGGGACAACAGGATCGCGAAGAATGAATAAAAGATCTGCTTTAGCACTCCTTTCAAGAACTTCCGAATGAGTAATCTCACCAATAAACTGTATTTTATTAGGTAATCTAAGCGACCATTTATTTATTTCGTCAACTAGGTTTCCATAGCCTGCTATAATCATCTTTACATCTTCAACATCCTGTATAGCTTCAAATATTTTGTCCAAATTTAACTTTTTCCCTGAATATAGAAGTCCTGCAAAAAACAAGGTAAAAACTTCGTTTTTATGGGGANNAGGAGAATCATAGATTGCAATAACTTTATTATTTGGTATACCACCAACCTCTTCAGTTTGTGCATCGTCGGCTAGAATGACCCCATCCACTAACCACATAAAGAATTTGTCAATTTTAATACATAAATCTCGAATTGGTTTTGGGAGAGGTACTGAATCCTCGTATGTGTCTAACATATCGTATAGTACTTTTTTACCTTTTAATTTTCCAGCAAGTATAGCAGGTGGTNNAGAAATAATTTGAATCGCATGAACTATATCCCATTTTGTAATCATTAATTGATAAAAAATAAATGCCCACCAGACTGGAAGGAAAAAAAGAACCTTATTTCCCCACGGTGCCCTAAATTTTAATACTGTTTCTTTATGAAAAGAGCCAGCTTCTCTTTTTTCAGATCTAGAACTTTTGATACCTCTATCCCAGCAGATAAGGGTAACTAGATAATTATTATCCGTTAATGTCTTTATAATCTTAGTTGCTCTAGTTTCCCGATCAAGAAGATTAGCTCTGATTACAACTACCTTTTTTTTATTCAATAATAAACCTCTTATCTCAACTTTGTCGGTAATTATTATTCAAAAATGCTATTTATCTCTAATTTCTTACATATAAAATATACATAAATTGAAGCAAATATAGTTAAAATTGATATAAAGTAAGGAATACTAGAATATTCAATATTCATAAATCTGCTAGCTAATTCATTAATTGGGTGCAATAATAAAGGAACATGAAATAAATATATTTGAAAAGAATATTTCCCACATGTCAATATAAAATCATTCACATAAGGGATGGTTAATAGAAGTTGGGAGCTAAGTATTATGAGAGGAGGAAAAGTTAGTCCGTATAAAATTAAATCGTAATTAAAAATAGAGGAGTTTATTCTTATTAAAGAGATCAAAAATACAATTACAAAAAAAAATGAGATAATATACTGTTTTTTTTTATATAACTCATACTCCTTGTTATATGCATAATAAATTCCAAAAATATATATGGGAATATACTTCAGGGCAAGATATAATAAATTATTTTCAAGGTAATTCCAATAAATTAGATCAAAAATAAGTAGAGGAATGAAAAATAAAAATAGGCCTTTTATCTCAAAAAAGTATAATAGCAAAAAACAAAATGCAGTAATTATTATTAGAAAAGGTAAATACCACAAATGACTGGACACAAAGTTTGATCCAAGCATGAGATTAAATATTCCGTAAATGTTTAGGCTAGACCAATATCGAGATACTCCGGCATAGTTAGAATTAAAGTAATACTTTGCAATATACATCTCAAGATAAACAGGCAAAAAAATTAGCGCAGTGTATCCAAGATACGGTTTGTAAAGCCTAGAGAATCTTTTTACAAAATATCTTTTCAAGAACTCTTTGTTATCTAGTTCCTGATCATGATTTATACTAATTTTCATTCCAGCAGAAAATGTGAAAAGAGTCAAACCGATTGTTCTGATATATTTAAGTAAAAATTCTGCTCCAGGAGTACTCAAATTATGTGTTAACGTATGATATAACACTATAAGTATTATTGCAAATCCATCAAGGAAAGTAACTTTATCAGAAATATTAAAAACTGGTGATGTTTGCATTTACAATATCTCCAGAACACGAGACACTCTTAAAGTAAATATTTTTTTCTTGGAACAATCTTACTCATTCCTACAATTAACCGAACTATTTTATCAGAAACATTTATTTCTTGATAATCGAGAGGATTTTTGAACTCAGTATTTCTTTCACATTGCTTTCTTACAACTTCAATGCCTATAAGTATTGTTTGAGGGTTCACTCCAGTTAAAATAACATTTCCACTATCAAACGCTTCTGGTCGTTCAGAACTTTCCCTAACAACTAAAGCTGGAATTCCCATAATTCCAGCGTCTTCATGTATAGTTCCACTGTCTGATAACACACAATATGCATTTTTTTGTAACTTTACGAAATCAAACATTCCAAATGGTTTGCAGAAACTTAATAATTCATGCTTCTCAAAATTTAGATCTTCAATTCTTTTACTTGTTCTTGGATGAGTAGATACTATTATAGGATATCCATACTTATCAGCTATTAGTTCTAAAGCTTGGAGAAGCTTTTTTAAATTGTTGGGGTTATCCACATTTTCTTCTCTGTGGACGCTTATGAGAAAATATTTGTCTTTTTCGATTTTTAAATTGTTAAGAATGGATGAATTATCTATTTTTTCTGCGTTCACATTGAGTACTTCAGTCATTGGAGAGCCAGTTACAAAAACTGAATCCGGACTTAATCCTTCTCTCAAAAGGTTCCTTCTTGCGTGTTCAGTATATGGAAGATTAATATCAGCTGTATGATCTACTATCCTTCGGTTTATCTCCTCAGGAACCCTATCATCAAAACATCTATTTCCAGCTTCCATATGAAAAATCGGAATTTTCATTCTTTTTGCAACTATGCATGAAAGTGCACTATTTGTATCCCCCAAAATAAGTACAGCATCTGGTTTTTCTTTCAGCATAACATCTTCTGTTTGAGATAGAATATTGCCAATTTGTCCTCCGATTGAAGAGCTTTTAACATCAAGAACGTAATCAGGCTTTCTTAACTCAAGTTCTTCAAAGAAAATCTGATTTAATTCATAGTCATAATTTTGATTAGTATGTACAAGAACGTGATCGACATACATATCTAACTTTTTGATGCTCTCTGACAGGCGGATAATTTCGGGACGTGTCCCAAGAATTGTCATTATTTTAAGAGTATTCATATTAATCACAGATTCTCTGGTCTAAAAGTGTCCGGATCTTTTTCATCATACTCTTCACTGATAATTATAAGCAACTCACAATAATTTTTAGAATCCAAATTTGTAATTATATGATTTTCAAATGGATTTACTTTCACAAATTCTCTCATTGCGTCTTTTAGGATAACAGATTTTGAAGACTTTGATTTAACATCCATCAATTTTAGTTCGCATATTCCATGAAGACAACAGAACCATTCTTCTTTCCTCGTATGATAATGATTTCCTCGCCAGCCATTAGGAGAAATCACAAGGTGGCTTAATTGTCCAAATTTCACGTCATTTTTTCTTGCGAGTTCCTGAAAACTTCCCGTATCACTATTATGAACTGGATACATCAGTTCACCTGCCTATAATAATCAAAACATGCCTTTAAGTTTTTATGTTCTCCCAATCTATCTGTCAAAAAAGAGCAGATTTCACCAACAGTCAATATTTCTCCATTTGGTATCTTATAAGAATTAAACTCTGGGAGTAACAACTCCTTAATTAGGTCATCAATATAAATAAAGTTTCGTTGCGCATTAGGATCATGAATAGTTAGTTCTTCCCCTTTAGAAAGCTGATAGCAGAATGTTGCAACAACTGAATTGTAGAAAGGTTTGCAGCCAGGGCCATAAACATTAGGTATCTGGAAAATACACCACCTTTTGGCTTTTTTAATTATTTCTTCTTCCAGAGTTTTTGTGAATCCATATTCAGAATCAGAGTTCCATATTGTTTGTTGGGATGAAGCAAAAATAATTTCAGGAAACTTACTTTCTAACTTCATTGAAAGAAGAATATTTGCTGTTGAAACAATATTGTTTCNNAGCTCGGTTTTTACCTGCAAGATGATAAATGCGATCGCAATTTTTGACAAATTCTCTCACCTGAGATAACTCCATAAGATTTCCCTGAAAAACAATTGTATTATTTAAAGCTCTTTTCAAATGAGTACCTACAAATCCATTTGCTCCAGTAATCCCGACTTTCATGACAGTTCACCGCTTAAAGAAGTCCAGCTCCTTTAATTAATTTCAATGTTTCTCCTGCGTTTAGTATAGTTGTGTTGGCTGAAGTAAAAGGTTCAGCGATTTTACAATCCTTACCGTGATAGAAATAGTCTCCGATGTTTGCATCAACTCTTGGAATTTTCATGTATTCAATCCCATTATCTATAAATCTGTTTGCCCTACAAAGCTCTTCAGGTGTTAAAAGTGTTTCATCCATTTTTTCTCCAGGACGAATTCCAATTATCTGCTTATCAAATGTTTGCCCAAAGTATATTTCGAGTGCCTCTACAACTGTTTTGATGGTAGCTGCCGGTGGCCTTATAACGAAAAGATCTCCATCTTTACCTACCTCAAGGCATTTTTTAGAAAGATCAACTGCATGACTTAAAGGCAGTAAAAACCGTGTCATATGTTCATTCGTAATCGTTAAAGGCAAATTGTTTTGAATTTGATTTATAAAAAGGGGAATAACAGATCCACGGGAACCAATAACGTTACCATACCTGAGGTTTACACAAACCGTATTCCCATTATGCGCACTCATAAGTTTTTCAGCAAGTGCTTTGCTCATTCCATAAGCGTTAATGGGATAAACAGCCTTGTCAGTACTTAAATTAATAATCCTTTCAACACCACATTCTTCAGCAGCCTCGATAATGTTTTTCGTACCAAGAATATTTGTACTAATAACTTCTTCAGGGAACTGTTCACCTGTAGGAACATGCTTCAAAGCGGCAGCATGTAGTACATAATCTACATTTTTTAAGTGCTTTAAAATTTTACTTTTTTCCCTAATATCTCCAACAATATATTCAATATTATTATCATTTCTTTCAACAAACATATCATGCTGCTTTTTTTCATCTCTGCTAAAAACAACGAATTTTATATCACAGTTCTTCGAAAAATCTATGAACGCGTTCCCAAAAGAACCAGTCCCTCCAGTGATTAGAATTCTCTTATTATTGATATAAGTCATAATAAAAACCTCATAAAAAATTAATTTCTCAAAAGTTATTAATTCCAGATTTTCAAATTATATCTAAAGTACACCAGTCTACAAATTTTCTTAATCCTTTGTTAATATTTATGATAGGTTCATATCCTATCAATTTTTGAGCGAGTTTCACATCCGAAAGTGTATTTTCAGCATCGCCCTTCTGTGCATCAACATATTTAACTTCGGAGCTTGAACATGTAATTATCCTTAAATTATCAATTAAATCATTCACACTAATTTGGTTTTTACTCCCAATATTTAAAACCTTACCATCAGTAACTCTATTATCAAGTAATCTTTTGTTTGCTTCAACAACATCATCAATATATGTAAAGTCTCTAGTTTGTTCACCATCCCCAAAGACAGTAATAGACTCATTTACAAGCATTTTTCGAGTAAATATTGAAATTGCAAGATCAGGCCTCATTCTTGGTCCATATACTGTAAAATAACGTAGAGAAGTTGTTGGAAGTCCATATACCTCATAGAAAATCCTGCAATAATGTTCTGCAGCTAATTTACTAACTCCATATGGAGAAACTGGCTCTGTTGGATGCTGCTCATCAAATGGAAGATATTTTACTTTACCATAAACGGAAGATGAAGAAGCATTAATAACTTTTTTTACATTTGAATCGAGAGAGGCTTTAAGGACGTTCAAAGTACCCAGAACATTTACACGATTGGGCTTAAATGGATCTTCAACCGAAATTCTTACTCCTGCTTGTGCAGCTTCATGATAAACGTAATCTACCGTACCATCAAAAATTTCCTTAATTCTTTCAAGATCAGTGACATCAGCATTAATGAAAGTAGCATCTCCACTCTTAAGAACAATATCCAAATTTCTTCTTTTCAGGTCAACAGAGTAATAAGGATCAAGGTTGTCGACAATAACAATTTCATGACCGTCTTTTGCAAAACTTTCTGCAATATGAGAACCTATGAAACCTGCACCTCCTGTAATCACTATTTTGGACATTTTATATCAACTCCTCATATAATTTTATTGTTTTCTTTATAGTATCACTCCAAGAATAATTATCAACAACTCTCTTTCTTCCAGATTCTCCGAATTTCCTTGCCAAAGTTTCATTTGATAATATTTCTGAAATTTTTTCAGCCATTGTTGTTGGGTCTTTTAATGGAACCAAAAAACCACATCCATCTACAAGATTGACAAGCTGTGGCAATTTAGTACATACAACAGGAAGTCCACAAGACATAGCCTCCATAATTACTCTTGGAACTCCTTCTCCTAAACTTGGCAATACCAAAATATCCGAATTATGATATAGAGTAACTATTTTTGAATTTGGGATGTAATCTTTTATGATTATACTATCATTAAGGTTAAGGTTAATTATTTTTCGAATTATTTGGTCTTTTTGAGGTCCTCTTCCGACCATTGTAAGAGATATATCTGGATATTTTGACTTTAGCAGTTTAAATGCATCAATAAGGTATTCAACGCCTTTTCCTGGTACATATCGACCAATCCATAATAGTCTTTTTTTTTCGGAATAGACCCTGTCTCTAGAAGGAATAAACATATCAGTGTCAATTCCATTGTGAATTACAGCTATTTTCTCAGAGTTGACACCAAGATTGATCATTTCTTCTCTTTCTACATCTGTGTAACAAATGATTTTGTCAGCTGATGCAAAAGTGAACTTCGCTCCAGTAAGTGTATAAATTTTTTGGACCCATGAAGGAGCAGATTGAGAATTCAATCCTCCGTGAGTCGTAACTACTAGTGGAGAAGATCCAATGTTTCTCAAAAAAGCACACAGATTTGTTGAGAAACATAAGTGAGAGTGAGCATGTATTACATCATACTTATGTTTGTTTTTAATTAATTCAAGAAACATGTTTGGCACAATAGAGTTTCCAAATATCTTGATTATTGGTTTAAATCGCCTTATTCCATAATTATATGAAAAACCAAAATTTGAATCTATAGAGGCTGTATAAAGCATAACTTTATGCCCTAGTTTGCTCTGCTCTTTTGACATTTCATGGGCGTGAAGACCAACCCCTCCAATAACACTAGGGTATAAATCTGAAGAAACACGTAATATTTTCAAAGATATCACTGTTCAATATATGATTACAAAATTAATATCGTTTAGAATTTAAGATAGCTCTTACTGAAGTAAACCTAAACTTTCTTAGTAATGATTCTAATTTAGACATATTAGAATTGATTCCATAGTACGTAATAAAACGTGAAAATAGAGGCAAATTGAAACGAGGTGTTCCAGGATAAAATTCCCATGGATGGATATAAAGTATAGATGGTCTTTTTTTATTTACTAGTGTATCGATTCCTAATT
>DADN01000013.1 GCA_002509665.1 Methanobacterium sp. UBA8 | reverse complement strand
AATACTAAATCTCCACCTCCAGTTGGATCAAAAAAACGAGTTCCGAAATTTCGATCTGCCAAAAGTAAAGTAATTGCTGCAGCCAACACTGGGATTGCCAAGATCAACAAAAATGCTGTTACGAAAATAGATACAACAAAAAGTGGCAAATCCTTAAAATACATAAATTCACTCTTGTAGAACCAAATAGTACAAATAAAGTTGATAGCTGCAATAATAGATGAGATTCCTGCCAAATGGAAACTTAAAATTAATAAATCAACAGAATACCCTGCATGAGAATGCAAGCTTGACAAAGGTGGATATAATGTCCAACCTGTACCTGGTCCCTCACCGGTCATGGTTGAAGTTAAAGCCAATAAAATTGCTGGAGGTAAAATCCAGAAACTCCAGTTATTCAATCGTGGGAATGCCATATCCGGAGCTCCAATCATAATTGGTACAAAAAAGTTACCAAAACCTCCGAACAAAATAGGTACGATTACCACGAACAACATTAAAACTCCGTGCATCGTTACCACAACGTTATAAAATTGATAATTTTCAAAAATAATTTGATCACCCGGAAATGCTAACTCTAAACGAATTAACAAAGAAAGTAATACCGCAAAGAATCCGTTAAAAAAACCAAAAAATAAATATAAGATTCCAATACGCTTATGGTTAGTTGTGTAAACCCAACGAACTAAGATATTTTGGACGAAGTAGTTAAGCCACCCCATTTTTTCATTACTAAAACATGTCTTTATCTTTATTCATTCACAGAATCAAAGATCGGAGGACTTACTACTTCCCTACTCTAAAGCACTTCCTTAAGATAAATACAAGACAACACCACGAAGATATATGCTTGAAGGAAACAAACCCCGACTTCGAATGTTAATAATCCCAAAAATCCTACAACTGGAATAATCATCATCACTATAGACAAGATGGACACTGACGGAAACCAAATCGCAGTTGTAAATGTTTTATAAATCAAAAAGGACATACAATCCAACAAAATATGTCCCGCTACCATATTAGCTAACAATCGCAATGCCAAACTAAACATTCTGAAAATATTAGAAATACACTCCAATACGCACAACAAGAAAAGCAATGGAATTGCTAGACCTTTTGGATAAAACAAACTAAAATATGCTAATTTCCACTTGGCCAACCCCAATAAAAAAATTCCAAACCACATTGTAAAACTCAAGCCAAATGTTACTACAAAATGACTTGTCACGGTAAAGGAATAAGGTAACAACCCAACCAGATTATTTAAGAAAATAAATAAAAAGGTATAAAACATAAATGGAAAAAAACGATTTACGTGGTTTCCAACATAAGTCGCTGTTACTTCATAAAAAAATACATATAATTGTTGCATTGCCCAAGAAAAAATAGAAAACTCATATTTCTTTTTTCTCATAGACAATAATAAATAACCTAAACCAAGAAAACCAAAAACTACAAAAATAAGATTTACCAAAGAGTTAGAAATTACTAAATTTCCACCCAAATTTTCTAATGCTACTAAACGAAATTGCTCAAACGGACTAAACAACATATCAACTAAATTAAACTAACTAACTATAATACTTTATTCTTTATTTTTTTAAGCCTGCGCAGCTGTGTATATCTTTGTTCACACCTATGCCCACGTCAATCTACTTTTTAATATAGATATTCGGCAAACACATACAAACCCAATAAAAGGTTCAACATTGAAACTAATACCAAGGTTAAACCTTGAGTATAGGATAATGGCTTTAACATTACTCCACTATCCGACGTATAATAAGTTAACTGTTTAATCATTCGCAAATAGTAATAAAAAGTTATTAATGCTATCGCAATGATCAACACAATCCACATATAATTTCCAACTCTCCACAACCAACTTAATAGCAACCATTTCGCAAAGAAAATGGAAAAAGGAGGCAACCCGGCCATAGAAAAGCAAACTAAAATAAACAAAGTGAAGAGCCACTTATTTTTTTTATACAATCCAGCTAATTGATACCAATTTTCCACTACTACGGTACCATCCAAAGATCTCAAATTTAAAATGATCAATAAGAAATTGAAAATGGTTAAACTATAAAAAAAAATATACAAATAACTAATGAAGCCCACACTTTCATTATAATAAAATAATCCCATCAAGAAATAACCAATGTTGGTTATAGAACTATAAGCCAATAATCGTTTAAACTTAACCTGATAAATTGCACCTAATGTTCCTACTACTAATGTCAGAGGCACTACAATCGTTAAAAGACCTTGTATTACTAACTGGCTAGGCTNNTAAAACTCCGAATATTCCTACTACAGAAAGATAACTACCTTCATAAATATCTGCCACCCATAAATGGAATGGTGCTGCATATAATTTAAATAACAAACCGCTAAAAAATAAGATAAAACT
This sequence comes from Methanobacterium sp. UBA8, assembly GCA_002509665.1. Taxonomy (GTDB): domain Archaea; phylum Methanobacteriota; class Methanobacteria; order Methanobacteriales; family Methanobacteriaceae; genus Methanobacterium_D. The sequence continues at coordinate 429 of DADN01000013.1, read as the reverse complement.
TAAACTATTCAAATAAACATCACTATAATTCTTGTGAATCATAACAAAATCAAAAAATACAGTGCTGCCTGTATATGCATATAAAAAAGAAAATCCTAATAGCAACAAAATAGAGGAAATAGAACTCAAAATAAAATACTTCAATCCTCCTTCTATTCCACCACGTTCGTACTTTCGGAATGCCGCTAATAAATAAAAACTCATGGACTGAAGCTCTAAGACAAAATAAAAAGATAAAAATTCTGTAGAGCTTATTAACAGTACCAGAGACCAAATACTTATTAAATAAAAAATATAATATTCAAAACCTACTACCCGAGCCTCCTTATTATATTTGGAAAAACCCAATAACAAAAGAATTCCTAATGCTAAAGTTATCCCGTTAATGACAAATTCTGTCCTATCTTTCAAAAAAAGATCATTGAAGAA
>DADN01000196.1 GCA_002509665.1 Methanobacterium sp. UBA8 | reverse complement strand
TACATCATGGAACGTTTTATTTCAGAAACATCCTCTAAAACGTACTCATCCACCTTAACTTTTCCAATTTCATCTTTATATTCATCATAATTCAATTTAACCCTTACCCCATCCAGCTGACTTACAACTGGTGCTGGGGAATAAACATCTTTTAATGCANNTGGTTTTCAATTTCTGTTTTTACAAGTATTGATGGCACGATAGGTGGATCTTCAGTTATTTCCTTTCTTCTATCATCAAGAATTCCTTCCACAGTTTCAGCCAGACTTCTAAGTGCCCTGATATTTTCTCCACGTTTAAGCCTGCTTGGAATTCTGCCTAATCCCCCCACATAAGCGCTTGCTCCCGGAATATCATTTACATCTATATCTGGAGCCCCTGTTACAACTACCGGAATTTCAAGGTCTTCAAAAAGATGTATTTTGTTTAATATGCACTCCCTAAAGCTTCCAAGTGCGAAAACAGCCAGATCATGTTCTTCAATTAGCTTTTTTTCATCCTGTGAAATTCTGGATATACCTTTTCCAGCTCCACGGGAAAGCCCGATCATATTGTCCTTTGCCCCGTATCTTCTAAGATATTCTGAAATATCACATGCAGAATGAGGGAGGTGCTGCCTTGCAAGAGTTGGAGAAACTATAGCAATCTCCGTACCTGCCATTGGAGCTATTTTTACTGTCCCAAGGAGTTCTTTTGCCTTTTCCTGGACTTTATCCACATCTTCTATCGGAACAGCGATTGTTATGACGAGATCCATCTGGCTCAGGTTTTCCTGTAGTACAAACCCACCTAAATCTTCTATAAGCTCAGTAATTTCTTCATGCTTGTGAACTCCTCCAGTGTAAGTTAAGGTTTCATACATAATCTTTTCTCCAGAATGTTATATCTCATTTCAGCTCTTTTTATTGCAGATAAAGGCACATTTTTGTGGGATGGTATCTCAACGGTTTCTACATTTTCATTTACTACTATTTCGTTCATATAATCCGGATAAACTACAAAATTATAATCTTTATCAGCCACGTTAAAGCCCATATCTTTTACTATCTCTTTTAAAAAATTTGAATAAACTTTTACTTTTATCTTTCGATTTTTTTTCGGGCATTTAATTTCTTTAATTTCATAATCTAAAGGAGAAGTTTCAAACTTCTCAGAAAGCAGTTTTATACTTTCTTTAATCTGTGAGAATGTATTGAGTTTGATTTTAATGGATTCAGTGGATAATTTAGTTTCGGATAAAACAACAGCTATATCTGCTCCAACTAAATCAGGAGTTTTATTTACTATATAGTTTGAAATACCCGCAAGTTTTACTATTTCTTCACACATAGGAGTTGTTACAACTTTTAAGGAAAATTTCATAGTCTATCCTTGGTTTTAAAATATTTAAATTTGATGTTTTTATCAGTTAAAATGAAATTATAAGGACTACCAAAAATCATGGAATTTTTGGGGCCATGAATTTTTTGAGGAATTTTAATATATTAAAAATAATATAATTAGTATTACAAATGGGAATGCAAACCATTTAAGAGAGATAATAAAACCATTGAAAAGACTTAAATCTAGATTAAAAAGTTTTATTTAAAATAAGAATATTTATAATTAACTAAAATGGTGATCAATATGAAAATAGACGATCTTAAAGGTAAAGAAGTAATAGATGGAAAAGGAAATGTAGTTGGAGAAGTAGAAGACATTGATTTAGATTTTAGAAACCGCAGAATTGAAGGTCTTGTACTCCGAGAAGCAAGCATCACTGGTAAAATAGGGCGTGGAGAAACCAAACTTATTCCATGCAATATGGTCGATACAATTGGAGAAAAGGTACTTCTAAAAGGAAAACCGCTTACTCAAGAAGATTTAGATGTTATAACCGGCGGAGAATAATCAAGGTTCAAAATATCGGAAGTAAAATAATTTATTTAAATGGAACAATTTTATGCATTAATCAAATTATTCCACAGTATCTTCCTGAAATTTAAATTTAATAAATGCCACGACTACTTTCTGGAAAAATTCCCTTTTATTATACTCAGATAGATTATCATAAATTGATAACAGTTCATGAGTGTCAAAAAGATGATTATCTATCCCTTTTTTAATTATCAATTCTTCTAATTCAAGATCTTTGTCATGTTTTTTAGTGAAATCATTGAAAAATGACCCGCCCATACTCATTTTATACTCCGCTACTACTGATTCAATTGTTTTATCATCATCACTCAAGCCCATCATCCTCTTAAATTTTATCAATTTATTCAAATTTAGTTTGGTTTAATCTATTTTTAATTTTATATGAAATGATCAAAACACTTAAATATTATTTTAAACCAGGGAAATTCCTTAAATCATGTAAATATACAATTGTTAATAATGTTATGAAAACATTTATATAATAACTTAACCGTATATTTAAATGAGACCAACTTAGTTTTGGTCAAAGGAAGTGAATAAATTGTTCGGAACAGATCAAGGTCCAAAAACTGCCCCTATTTCAGAAGGGGAAGAATATGATGTAAAGATAGAAGATGTAGGTAAAGAAGGCGACGGAATTACCCGCATAAATGGTTTTGTGGTATTTGTACCAGGTACAAAAGCTGGAGAAGAAGTTAAAGTTAAAATCGTTTCTGTAAGAAGACGTTTTGGTTTTGCTGAAAAAATTAGTTAAAAATCGTTTTTGTAAAGACATTTTGGATTTGCCGAAAAATTAAATAAATACCCCCAAATTTCGTTTTTTGTTTATTGAATTTCCTTATTTTTGGTGTTTTTAATGTTAGTTTCTCTAAGTTTAGATAAATCAAACTCTAAAGATGTTGCAATTATGGTAGATGTTTTAAGAGCTAGTGCTACTATAAATGTTGCTTTAAATAATTTTAATAAAATTATAGCCGTAAAAGATAAATATAAGGCCATAGAATTCGCCGAAAAGTACAATGCAGTGCTTGCAGGTGAAAGAGATGGAGCCCCTATTCCCGGATTTGATACTGGAAATTCACCAGTTGCAATACAAAATTTCAGCGGAGATACCCTTGTGCTTACCACTACAAATGGTACGAGAATTCTTGAAGGAATGAAAGCAACAGCACTCGTTGGATCATTTGTAAATGCAAAAGCTGTAGCCCAAAAAGCTTCTGAAATTGCTGAAGATCATATAGAAATTGTAATGGCAGGAGTTAGAGGAAGATTTGCAATTGAAGATTTCCTTGGAGCTGGAGAAATAATATCTTATCTTAAAAATTATGAACTTGATGAAATGGCCACAGCCGCATATATGGCATCAAGGGACGAAGAAATGGTTAAAAAAGCAATTATGAATTCAAAGTCTTCTTTGACCCTCCAAAAACTCGGATTTTTGGAAGACATAAAATTTAGTATTAAAAAAAATATATATGATATTATCCCCATATATGAAAAAGGGATCATTAAAAATTATACAAATTAAAACGTGAGATTGCCATGGCACCTGAATCACTTGAAATAATCGGAACAGCGCATGTATCAGAAAAAAGTGTTGAAAAAGTTCGAGATACAATTTTAGAGAAGAAACCAGACGTTGTTGCTATTGAACTAGATATTAATCGTTATACTAATCTATTAAACGAAAAAGAAGGAGTTGAAACTCCTAAAGAGGAATTTCAAATTAAAAAACTGATTAAAGGCGACAACCTGACCTTATTCTTAGTTAGCGGATTTTTATCATATATGCAGCGCAGAATAGGTGATGATGTAGGTGTTAAACCTGGATCAGAGATGATGGCTGCAATAGAAGCGGCAAACGAAATAGGAGCAAAAATTGCATTAATAGATCGTGACATTTCAATAACCCTGAACCGTGCATTAAACAAAATGAGCATCATTGAAAAAATGAAGTTTATATACGGTTTAATAGCATCTTTCTTCAGTAAAGATGAAGAAATTGAAGATATTGAAAGTATAACTGAAGGGGATGCTCTCGAAGAGGTCATGGGATATTTTAAGGAAATGTCACCCAAAGCATATGATGTTCTGGTAAATGAAAGAGACCAGTACATGGCAAGAATGCTTACAGATATTCCAGATGAAAGCGTAGTTGCTGTAGTGGGTGCAGGACATAAAGAAGGAATTACAAGATACATCAATAATCCTGAAGACATCCCTCCACTTTACGACCTTTTAGGCATTAAAAAATCCAGATTTTCCTTCATGCAGATCCTTCTATTTTTAATACCTGTTGTTTTCATTGCAGTATTTGCAATGGCATTTCTAAGTGGAATTAATATACAGACCAGCATTCTCCAATACGTGCTGCTAACAAGTGGATTATCTTTTGCTGGTTGTATTTTATCTGGATCAAAGATTTATTCTGCAATAACTGCATTTATTGTGGCTCCCTTAACAGTTTTACACCCTCTTCTTGCTGCAGGATGGTTTTCAGGAATTGTAGAAGCCAAAGGAAGAAAAGTAGGAATGGATGACCTGGCAGGCTTTAAAGACTGTGAAAGTTTAAGGGACTTCTGGAATAACAACCTCTTTAGGGTTTTGATAGTTGTTGTTGGAACCAATATTGGTGCATCTATAGGTGCATTCCTTACAATACCCAATGTATTCTATCCATTAATTCTCAAAATTTCTGCAGTCATTAATCCAATACTTATTACAATTTTTAACATATTCAATCCAATACTCGGTAAAATTTTTGGATGGGGATGACTGTAACACCGAAAGCCAACTCTCTGGCTAATTGAATATATTTTAAATTCTTTTTTTCAAAAAATTTTAAATAAAGTGAAGTTACATTATTAATACAATTCCGTGAATTTTAAAAATTAACAAACCAGATAATATTCAACAAATTAACGTGTGATTTCATGTACCTCATATTTAGATGCAACTGCGGGCGTGCAATGTACTCCAAAGATGGAGTAAAGCAAAAAAAATGCGTTTGCGGCAAAGTATTTAAGGTTAAAGGCCGGCGTATCCTTGCAAAAACTGAAGATGTGCAGTTAGCCGTACAAAAAGTTAAAGAATTACAGGAAGAGAAATACGGTGGTGCAGTTTTTACAACTGCCGATAAACTCTGATATTACTTTATTTGAGGAATTATAAAAAATAGTTCAATCTCATGACAAGCAGCATCTATAATATTACAAAAAAAGGTGAAAGAAGAAATATAGAATTTAAAGAAAGCCTTAAAAAAGATTATCATCTTCAAAAAGATAGAAAACACCGCCTTGCCTCTCAGATGAAATACAGAATGGAGCGGGGTAGCGGAGAAGCTATTTATTTTATAGGTGTGGATGATGATGGAAACCTTCAGGGACTCTCAGATGAGAAAATGGAAGAATCACTGTTTGTTTTAAAAAGTATCTCAGAAGAGATAAATTCCACTATTTTAAAAGTTGAGAAGTACCCTGGAAACAATGGCGATGTAGCTCGAGTTTTTATTGGTAAAAAAGATCTTTCTAAGAGAGACCACATGCTTGTAGGTGTTGCAGGACATGTAGACCATGGAAAAAGCACACTCATCGGGACACTGACCACTGGAAGCCTTGATGATGGTTCAGGTAGGACAAGAATATTTCTAGATCTTCAAAAACATGAAATAGAAAGAGGACTTTCAGCAGACCTCTCCTTTGCAATATATGGATTCTGCAATAGAGAACCGGTAAGAGTTAAAAATCCTTTAAATAAAAAAGAAAAAGCAAAGGCTGTTGAAGACTGCGACAAACTCATATGTTTTGTAGATACTGTAGGCCATGAGCCATGGCTTAGAACAACTATAAGGGGGATTGTAGGCCAAAAACTGGACTATGGACTTGTTACTATAGCTGCAAATCAGGGGCCAACCCATATTACCCGAGAGCATCTCGGGATTATAATGGCTATGGATTTGCCATCGATTGTTGTTATTACTAAAATTGATCTGGTAAGTGCTGAGAAAATAAAAGAAACAAAAGATGAAGTGTTTAATCTTTTAAAACTTGTTGGAAGAATTCCTTACATGATAAAAACATGTGAAGACGCTAAATTTGTAGCAGAGCATGCCAATCAACATCTTGTTCCCGTGATAAATGTTTCTTCATTAACTGGTGACGGCCTGGAGCTTCTTGATGAATTATTTTTAAATCTCAAAGTTGAGGCAAAGGAAGAAGATTCCATGAAACCATTTATGATGTATATCGATAAGATATACTCAGTAACAGGTGTTGGAGCAGTTGTAAGTGGGACAGTAAGGCAAGGGAAGATTAAAAATGGTGATAAACTGCTTTTAGGTCCGGATGGAACTGGAAAATTTATGGATGTTAGAGCAAAATCCATTGAAATGCATTACTACAAAAAAGATTATGCCGAAGCTGGAGATGTAGTTGGAATATCGATAAAAGGGGCAAATATCGATAATATTAAAAGAGGTATGATTTTATGCGACCCGGACTATGAAAAACAATCTGTCAAAAAATTTGAGGCAGATGTTGCCATATTAGTACATCCAACAACCATCAAAGAAGGATATGAATGTATAACTCATATAGAGACAATTGCAGAAACTGTTATCTTTGAACCCCTGGATAAAGAGTATATGTCTGCAGGAGATACTGGCAAAGTTAAAATGCAGTTTAAATACAGGCCTTTTTGTGTTAAAGAAGGTCAAAAAATTATATTTAGAGAAGGTCGGAGTAAGGGAATAGGTACAATTACCCGAATCATCGAATGAAAATCGAGTTAAGTCAAAAAATAGTATTTAATTGCTCTTTTTATGATAGATATAAAATAAAGAATTAATATACATCTGATTTTTATTCCTAAAAATACAGTGTTTTTTAATTTGATGTTTTTCTATCCTTTAAATTTTAAATTGTTTTAAAGGCTTATTATGCCATATTGACCACCATAATCTAGTTAAAACGTTTTTTATTTGTTTATTGCAAAGTTATTAATACTGGAAATATGAATATTACTAATAAGAAATTACTTATTAACTTTTGATTAGCACATCTTCAATTTACTTTTCCAAATTAGCTTCCTTTAAACATTAAATAATTATTAAATTACGTCACAGCATCGAGCTGTTATACTATCTTAAAAATCTAACTGGAGGTGATTGAATAAATAAAATTATAGGAATTTTACTATGCCTGTTACTGATCTTCTCAGCAGTTAGTACTAGTTCTGCAGCCGTTATAGGCAGTACTTCATATGGTTATGTAGAAAAGTTTACCTATGGAAACCCCTATTCTCCTACAAAGATTGTATACATAACTGGTGTCCATCCATTGGAAACTGAATTTAGTTATGATGTAGCAAATGTTGTGAGAAACACATCAAGCAGCTTAAACTATAGATATATAGTCTATAAAGTTCATGTAACCAAATCAGCATCAAATTATACTCAAGGAAGACTGAATGGCCAGTTATTAGCCCAAAAATTCGTTGTCCCAGATGTAATTAAAATTAAACCAACATTTGTATTTGATATTCATGAAAATCACGGCGCTTCAAGCGGATATAAATATTACAGGTTCTTATATCCAATATCCACTGGTTCCTACACTCTCTCAATTGCTAGATCTATAATTTACAGACTGCCTTCACTGTTAATTTATACTCCACCAAATCCAACAAGTCCGCAATATGTTACTGTACCAATTGCCAAAAATGGAACGCCTGCCATAATTTACGAAACGTATCATTTCGATTCAGCTTCCAAAAAGCTGTCAGATGCGAGAAAATTTGTAAATGCTGTTGACAATACATATTTTAGAAATTTCTAAATGACATCAATCAAACACATCCGGTGTTTGAAGATTTTTTATTTTTTGAATATGTTTTTAACCATCCAAATAACCATCAAT
>DADN01000279.1:1706-2586 GCA_002509665.1 Methanobacterium sp. UBA8 | reverse complement strand
CAAAGCTAAACATGATAACTGCCTCTTAGGGTATACTTTATGGAGTTCGTGTGGTACGGGAAATACTTTTGAACTCCATAAATTCCTCTTACTTAACTCCTTATAACTTTTCCGGCAAATTTCTCTAACAGTGCGATTTTTAAACTAATTTTGAGTCTGGAATTACTTTCTAATATTTTTATTGTTTAATGATTTGGTGATAAATTATTTATTTAAGTATATGTCGCGACTAATATTCAAATATATGCATAAAACGAGAATATATAAAATTATAAATTCATTATTGTCTATGTTTTACTTAATCTATGTTTATATAGTCAAAAGTTGAGAAAAAAATCGTATTTTGTGCTTTGCGAATGTTCGATTCAGTGTGGTTTCAGATATGCCATCAGCCTCATAAAATCGGCTTGTGAAACGTGCAAACGAAACTCTAATCTTCCTCCATTTGACTGATTTTTGATGGATAATCGGGAGGTAAGGGCAATTACACCTGTTAGGATATATGCGTTTGAAATGCAGTGCTCAAAGGGTAAAATTGGCTTATTTTGCCGGATGTTCTGTGACTTGCAGATTGCCAGGGTGGGCTTCAGTACAGTCACAGATTACATGGTCATTTACGAGGTAACCCGTTTAGTCGTCGTGTTTACTTGAGTAAACAACCAGTCTACATTGCCTCAACTGATGTGTTATTTTTCCAAAAAGGTAGTAAAAAGACTGAAGCTTGGAAAGAAACAAAAATCGAAAGCCTTCTTAATGATTTGAGTCTAATACCTGATCATAAGATAATGTATGGTAAAGAAAAAATCGGGAGAATTAATAAATGGATAAGAAGGTACAGTTTGTTATTGATGTTGTTATTGCTATTGTTGTAGGTTTAACA
>DADN01000279.1:0-1693 GCA_002509665.1 Methanobacterium sp. UBA8 | reverse complement strand
AACTTTTTAAAATATTTAAAAACGAGTTTTGTGAAAAAAAACATTTGGTTCTCCATCAAGTCTTTATCTCTTACAAAAATCGAGAGACTTTTTGTTAAATTAAAACAATTCCTTAAAGTTACAAATATCGGAAAAATTACAGATTGCCTCAAGTATGTAGAATTGACATAATTTAGGAAAAAAATATAGTACTTGAAGCATAATTCCTATATTATCACTTGTTTATTAAAGAAAATTGCCCTTTCTGGGCTGATTTTTCCACAATTGCCTATGTGTTTGTTTTCTCGATTGTTCCATAGTTTATAGGAATATACTTGTTTCCTTCGATAAACCCACCATCAAATGCAAAAAAATACTAAGAAACACATAGCTGTTTTTCTTAGTGTCTCATGATATTGATTTTTGGCTTAGAAAAGTAGCATAAAAATAAAAATAAAAACGAGTTTTATTAAATATAATAAATTCTTTTTTAGGGGTAAACCCAGCATATTGTCACCAAGTGCTAACTTACTAAACGAAAAATAGTTATGATCTCTATATCAACCCTGAAGACTTGATGTAAAAAACAAGACCAGCATTTGAATCTCCAAATTCAAATCTAATTTTTTCTAGAGACTTGATATTTACATACTCATCAAGTTCTTTAAATCTATTTTCGTATTCACTTTCTTTAATCTTACCTTCTCTCATTTCGTTGTTAATAAAATCTTCTTTTTCAAAATCAGTTGTTATTTTAGGGTTCAAATCTTCCAATATTTTTAAGGTTCCAATGTTGTTTTTATCAAAAAGAATAGCAGTATCTTTAGGAATCACTCCACTTGTATAAACATCAATGTCATCTATTACGCCTTCGGGAATCAAAGAGTTATCTGAGTGTCTTTGTGTTGGTATAAACTCTTTCAGATTATACAATTCTGTCTCTATATCAAACGATATCAGCAAAGTAGTTGAAGTAAAACCTCTTCTTTCTAATTCTTTCTTAGCTTCACTTATATTTAAGGTAGAGAATATCTCACATTGTATCTTGTTCCCTTTAATATTAAGTGATTCAAAAATGTTTTTTGCTATGTAATTAGATTCTCCTAATCCAATACCCCTACCTATAGAAGTACCGATATATTCATAACTATAATGAGTAGTCGGATCAATATTATCATCTATAAAAAATATCTTCTTGTATAGGGTATTCTCTCCAAAATAAATAAAATCTGTTTCAGTTCCTTCAATTTCTTCCACTTTTATAAATTTTCTGGCAAAAAAGGATTTTTTTGCAGTGTCGACTATATCAGAAATTACCGAAGCTACTTTATGTTCTGATAATTTAGCTTCTCGTATCTTTTCCTGTAAATTTTTTTCTCTTTCCCTAGCACACTCTTTTAGTCTTTCAAAAATGTCATCGAAGTATTTTTCTGATTTGTTTATCAATAAATGATCCCAAAGTTCTTTTCTCTCTTTTAAGTTTTTTATTTGAACTTGGAAAGTCTCTAAGTGTTGTTGATTAAATCTATCTATCGATTTAATCTCTTTCAAGTTCTTTCCTCTTAGAACCAACAAAGAGCTCATTAGAATATAAAATCTGTCTAAATAACTAGTATCAATAGAATGGACCTCTTCATCTTCAAAACTAATGAGCCAATTTTCCACTTGGGGGTCAAAAACGTTTAACTTAGATAGGACTTACGCGGTTGAAGCA
>DADN01000027.1:2580-3351 GCA_002509665.1 Methanobacterium sp. UBA8 | reverse complement strand
CAGAGTTGTTCATCAGTTTCATTATGTTCCCGGTAGTGTGAACCCCCAAATGACTCTAATAAGTCATGGGTGAGGTTGGCTCCGCTGCTAATAATGACATCTACATGGCCACCAGCTACCAGATCCCGGATGATCTTCCTAAGGCCCCCTGGGACCATTGGCCCGGCAATACTCAGGAAGACCGTGGTTTCCTCATCTTTGATAAGTTCTGCCAGGAGCTCTGTAGCTCTGTAAAGTCGACCCGCACCTAAAACTCCGCTTTTTCCCATTTCTTCCATTAGCTGGAGGGTGGTCATTCCAGGGTCTATTTTCATGTGTTGAATCTTCAGTTTCTGCACTTCCTATTATGATTATATGATAAAACTCCCTCTAAGTAGGAATTAGATCTGATATAATTTAGTGATCTAAAAATTTAGTTTAAAGGAAGAGTAAAAAGTATATCTTAATTAATTTATTCAATGGTTTATTTAAAATTAGTTTCCCCAGTTAATTGAATTTAATCATAGAAAATAATGAGAATTATTTCAAGTAAAAGTTGAAATTAATACCTTTAAAGAGTTTAATTTGAAAAATAAACTCTATAAGAAATAAACTCCAATCATCGGAATAATTAATATTTACTTTAAGCCTGCAATTTTATCAAGAAGGTCTGTGCGGGTCACGATACCCCGTGCTTTTCCTGCAGGATCTACCACTATTAAGCGGCCGATATGTTTTTTATTCATGATTTCAATGGCATCGGCGATCATCACATCTTCGTTAACGGTGATG
>DADN01000027.1:1838-2573 GCA_002509665.1 Methanobacterium sp. UBA8 | reverse complement strand
GATAGGGTTACCATTCCCATAATTTCCCCTTCATCCATTACCGGGGCACCTTCAATTGAGTTGGTGGATAAAACTCGAGCCGCATCACGGATAGTGCTTAATCCATCCAGAGTAATTAGAGTAGGTGTTGCAACTTCTATTACTCTTTTTTTGGGGATGCTGCGAATTGCAGTGGTGTCCAGAAGGATAATACTGTCCATATCATCTCTACCAACTACCACCCCATCTACTACCAGTTTATTTACTGGTGTGGGGCCTACTCGTATTTTATCTCCCAGATCCAGGGTTTTGATGTTTCCTACTGCTTTGATGGCTGCTTCACATTCTCCAGGGTGAGGGATACTGGTGAATTCTATCTTGGCCACTGTAATATCTTTGACAAGTTCCCCTGATTTGTATACGGGTACCTGACTCTTTTTATCAGTGTCCTGTATGTTTAGGGTATGGTAAGCTTTGATGGTAGGTTTATACCCACCTCTTGGTCCGGGCACACCTTTTACCAAGCCTAAACTACGTAGGGATTGCATCTGATTACGGATGGTTCCAGGGTTACGCTTCATTAATTCCGCTATTTCTTCACCTTTAACAGATCTGCCTTCGGAATTGCGGTATAAGTTTATGAGACTCTGTAGTATTTCTTTCTGAACTGATGTAAGCATTTGGAATCACCGAATCTATTAAGTTATATTATATCTGAATTTAATATAAATTTACCATTATTTATAATTATCATTA
>DADN01000027.1:0-1748 GCA_002509665.1 Methanobacterium sp. UBA8 | reverse complement strand
CTAAGTTTTTGTTTGTATTTTATTCGGAGAATAAAATGATTAGAAGGAGTTTTGAGTTGAGGGTGTTTAATAGTTGATAAATTTAGATAATTCATATTTAGGAAATATTTTAATTCCATTGTATTCCTCAATATCTTCTTGGATCCTTGTTACAAGTATACCTTTAACATTCAGATCTTTTACAAATCCAAAACGAGCTTTATAATTAGTTTTAACATAATTCACCCGATCCAGATGTTTAGAATCAATTTCTTTTATAATTTCTTCTACCCTGTAATCCTGTTGAAATTTCCAGAAAATTTTTGGTTTAGGGCGCCATTCTTTACATTCAATAACTAAAAGATCCGAACCGTTATAAGCTAATAAATCAATTTCTCTTTCCCTTAATTTACCATTATTATCCAAAATTTTAATTTTTCTATTTCTCAGATATTTTCCTTTATTAATGGGGTCATCCGTAATAAAACCCAGTTTATTGAGTTCAAGTTCTACTTCATGTTCAAAAACGTCTCCACTAATTAAACTGTTATATGCATCTTTGTTTAATTTATAATCTAATACCCCTGTTAACAAGAACATTGTTTCAGGGGATAAAATTATAGCACGTTTATGAGCAATTAGGATGGGAAAATTTTTAATATCATCTTTTGTTGATACAAACATCTGGAATAACTTTTTTGAATCATATTTGTACTTGTCAGCTATTTCAAAAAATTCATCAATGGGTATTCTAACAACCGAAGATCTTGCAAACATTGGAATACGTTCTAATGCAATATTAGTTAACCGAGTGAAAAATCTCAATACTTCTTCATTGTTGTCAATTTCAGCAAATGTAAACATTTCTTCATCAAAATAAATAAAATGAAAACTGTTATACATGATTTCAAGCATTCGAACTATATTCTGAGTTAATTTAGGATTTTCAACATTTTTCAGAGAATTAGAACTACCACAATCAATTAAAGGAGTTTCTTCCAGTTTAATAACCTTTGATCTTCTAGCAACGTTTGTTTCATATGCATTTTTTTCAAATATTCCCCAAGAAACTTTAGGAACAAAAACAAAATAATCATCCATAGCATAAGAATAAATTGCACCGGCATTGGCCCAATTATTTACATCTGAATAAACAAAAAAGTGACCATACTCCTCATTAATTAATATTTCTGCGTTTTTTACTGAAATAAACTCCAATATTGATTTAATTAAATTATTAAGTGAACTTTTATAATATTTTTTATTCGTTTCCCCATGATATCCGGATAATACTTTTTTTATTAATAAAGTGGCAGCTACAACACTTTGCAAATCCCAAGAAACATTGGAAAGATTAATAGATTTAGTTTTATTTTCTCTGAACTGGTATGCAAGTTCTAATAAGTAATCAAAAGAAAACACTTGACAATAAGAATTAATTTCATTATCAAGTTCGTCAATAAGAGTTCTACATAATTCCAATGAATCTTCTTTATTTAATGGTTCAATACCATTACAATTAGGGCACCATACTTGATCATCAGCATATAGAAATAATGCTGACCCACATTTTCCACACTTCTCATTCATAATAAAATTAATTTTAAATTAACATTTATATTAAAATTCTTATTAGCAATATTCTCAATCAAAAAAAATAACCCTCTAAACTTCACCCTTCAACTCTTTTAACTCTTTCTTCATCTCTGCGACTGTATCACATAACTTACTATTCTGTCTTTGTAATTCCCTGATTTCATCTTGTGAAT
>DADN01000018.1:2184-2613 GCA_002509665.1 Methanobacterium sp. UBA8 | reverse complement strand
AGTTCAACTGCGTAAGTCCTAAGAATAATAGTTTGTCCAATCGACCAGTGTAAGATATTTTATTCATAACTATTATTTTTTTAAATTGTATTGCACTTTATTTAATAAAAAAGTTATGTTTTTAATAATAAAATAAGTTTTTCAAAATTTAGTAATTTATAATTAACATAAACCCCCCGCCGATGAAATTTAAACGTTGATGTTTAGTATATTAGATGCTTCTGTTTTGCGCTTTCATATCTGAGAGTGTGCTTTCTTTGTGGTTCCTCGTCTTATGGTTCGTAAGATGGACCGCCGTACATTGCGTCTATTTGAGCGAAGATCCTTTCCTTCCGTTCCTTGTAGCGATCTGTCATTATTGTTCCCCCACTTACACAAGCCCTGTCCAAAAGGCAAGACCTGAAAGAATTATATTGATTGTGTAAAGTA
>DADN01000018.1:1630-2065 GCA_002509665.1 Methanobacterium sp. UBA8 | reverse complement strand
CCACTATGAAGGGCATTATCAAATTGACTGCTTGAATCATTCTGTGTCATCTCTTTTTACCCATTTGCCATTTTGGTAAACGTAACCCCATTCATTTAGCCTGTTTTTGATGGTGCTTGCAGAAAGCTTACCTTTCTTTTTGTTATCGTTTGGGATAGTACTATCAAGTATTTTTGCGATTGCGTGAGCAGAAAGCCCCTTCTCAATGTATTCAAGAACCTTTTTTTTATCAACTTTGAGCTTTGGCCTGTTGCATATTTTCCCTTTGTTCTTTGCTGCAATGTACCCCTCGCGAGTACGCTCGTTTATGAGGGCTCGCTCAAATTCCGCAAATGCACCGAGGATGTTAAAGAGAAGCTTACCCTGAGGGGTTTTAGTTTCAAATTGCTGGTTCAGTGTACGAAATTCCATTTCCTTCTTTGTTATTTCCTCCAC
>DADN01000018.1:0-1587 GCA_002509665.1 Methanobacterium sp. UBA8 | reverse complement strand
ACGGTCTTTCATATGCGTTTTTGCCTGATGCTCCGAAATCCTCGTATATGGCAACTACTTCAATGTTGTTTTGAGCACAGTATTCGCTCAGGTCTTTTTTCTGAAGTTTTATACTGTTTTTTTGATCTGTGGTTGAAGTTCGAATGTACAATATTGCAGTTTTTTTGAAATCTGAGGTCATGTTCATTTACCTCTAGAAGATAATTGGACACATTTGCATAAATACTTTATGCAGTCTAATACGTCTAGGTTTTTGTACAGGATTCCGTTTGTGTGAATTTTTTATGAGATTTTAGTTAAACTTGTGTGTTTCCAAGATTTTTCTGAAAAGATTCTGGAAAACTTGAATAATTATTTGGAAAGGCACAGATTTTATTGTAAAATCTGCGCATTTTTTTAAATTCTGCAACATATATCTATATCATTAAAAAGATGGAATAGTTATAGGATACGACAAATCAAAATTTCCTGGCGATGAGCATGAGAAAGTTTCAGGTAAAAAAAGCATTTTCACATTTCATTGTAGCATTTATTACATGTTTGATATTGGGGTATTTATCACATGATTTAATGAGTAGTGTACGAATTGGACTTGGCGTTGGTGTAGGAGTTGCAATAGCTGCTGGCCTAAGCAAATAACTAAAATATAATCTTTTCATCGCTCTCTAAAAATACACAGGTTTTACGATAAAACTTGTGCATCTTTTGGATCGAAATCTTTTGGAATAAAACAACTTTACAAAATATAACAAATGATTTAAATAAAACCAATTAAGAATTAATTACATATGTCCCCTGTAAATAATGATTTTCCAAAAAGAATTGATGAGTTAGTCTCTAAATACAATCAATTTAATAATGACAAAGATTTTTTGGATTACAAATTACATGAAGAATATGAAAAAAGAATATTTGAATTTGAACTTTTAAACTACAAAGTTGACTTATTTCTATATACATTTGTTGTTGCTACATCCATTGTTTTTGTTTTTTTAAGTCTTTTTTCATTTTTTTGGTATAAAGAGAATTTAATTCCACTAATCGCGACAACGGTTATTTTCGGATATATTGCTGCCTTTACAACTTTACTAATAAGAAAGAAAAAAAGAAAGTTCAAGCTTTTCGTGATGAAGGAGTATTAATGGGTATGGCAATGGTTCATTCTTTTTGGTAAATACACAGGTTTTACCATAAAACCTGTGCATGAGAATTTTTTTGTTCCTGGAACAAAAATAAATATTTTCATACGTTTTTGGGGTCAGTATTTGGTCGTTTATGGGAATTTCTGGACGTTTTGTGTCTGAGAAAAAAGAATAGTTTGCAAAATTCTTACTTTTGTAAAATGGAACATCTCATGTAATATACACAAGTTTTGTTTAATCTTGTGTATTTTTCAGGAGAATAGGCCTGAACTTCATTGGAATGAAATTAACAAATCGGTCATATTCTGCTACTGTGCGAACCTTTGTTCCATCAGAGGTTACAAGTCCATTATCCATGAAAGGTCTGTACGAACGAAATATTAAAGTGTTCGGATTTGGTGAAGAATATTCTAAATATTGATAGAAAAATAAGTGATTTTCTCTT
>DADN01000055.1 GCA_002509665.1 Methanobacterium sp. UBA8 | reverse complement strand
AAGTCATTTTAATGAGTTAACACAAAATATACCCTGAAAATAGAAAATTTTTGTATGCCAGTAAAACTTTGTTTTTCGGCCGAGAAAACATAGCATGCAAACACAAACTGTTTGCTGTGTCAAAACCACAGGTTTTGACAACATTCGAAAATTTTCNNTTTTGCAAACAGCAAACACGAAGCATACAAATACTTCGTATTTGTTGTGTCAAATCTATGATTTGACAACATTCGAAAATTTTCAATTTTCGATGTTTGCAAAAATTCGTTTTGCATTTTTGGAAATTAAAGATTTCCGATACCCCGAATGCGTCGCGTTTGAGGGCTCCAAAAACCAGAGGTTTTGAGGATTTTTACATTGTCCAGAATACTTTGTATTTGAAGGCTGTCACAATATTTGATTGTGACATACCAAACAATTAGTGTTTGAGTGCCGTACAAAACGAAGTTTCGTGGCTCCGAGACAAAGCTTGCGAAACTCTGTTTCGCGCTCCGAAATTGGAGATTTCGAGAGTCTCGAGAGCTCCAAAAACCTTCGGTTTTTGAGAGTTTCCTCGGCCCCGAACATGAAATGTTCGAGGGCATCGAAAAACTTCGTTTTTCGAATGCTTCGTTTTCGAAAGTTTTATTACATTTTTCGCAAAAATTTGCGCCTGTGGTATTTTTAAAGCCACATATTGGGCAAATCATTATTACACCTCTTAATAATTCTGGATTGATAAAAAGGAAATTAAACTGCATGTAACATTAGAATAAATTACTTTGAAATTCTAAACTATTATCTGCAGTATTTTAATCTTCTGCACCCCTTTATATCTTAAAACCAGAAAATAAACTGCATAACATAATTATACGTATGTATGCATTATTCCGCTTAATTAAACCGCCTTTATGTCATGCTAACTATTTTCAAAAATAGCATTTTAAGACAACCCTAATAATCTCATATCACATATAAATATTTCGTTCTATTTTCCAAAAATAAACTTAATTAATGCTTATTTTATCAAAAAAAGACAGTATAGAAAGTTTTATTTTAAATTGTTATTGAGTTTCCATAATTTATTATTATTTTTGATTATGCCATTACAATTAAACCTTAATTTTAAAAATATTAAATGATTTTAGCTATTTTAGATGGGACATATTCCTTCTAAATAAAAACATAGGGCCTTGATAATTTACTTTTTGGTAAAAAATGCCATTTTCAGTTTATTTTATGTTGAATAAATTTAAATTATGTATTACTTTTGTAAAATAAGTTTAATAATTCAATTTTTCACCGTATTTTAAGAAAATAAATATGAAAAGTGTCATAAGTATAGTAAATGACATTTGTTAAGGAATACATTTATTGTTTATATAACTCAAATTCAGTTAATTAGTAAATATATAAAAAATTAGGACTCATTTAAATGAGGGATTGTAATTTAAATTTGTATATATTGATAATAATTTAAAGAGGACTAATAAATAAATTTTTTGAAATATAAATTGTTAAAAAGGGGTTTTAGTGTGTCAAAATATGATTTAGATGAGAAAGATATCGATATTAAAGAATTAGCCAAAAAAGCGCTAAATGATAATGTGTTATTACATGAAATACTTAAAGGGGCTGTATCTAAGGATAACACTACTAGATCTAATAGTTTTAATGCACTTCAGATTATAAGCGCAGAAAAACCAGAGATTCTTTATTCACATTGGGAATATTTCCATAACATGCTCATGAGTAAAAATAATTACCACAAATACATTGCTATTTATATTCTGGCTGACCTTACCAAGGTAGATAACGAAAATAAGTTCGAAGATATTTTTGAAGACTATTATGGGATCCTTGCAGGGGATAAGGTTATGACAGCTTCTCATGTTGCCCTTAATTCCAGTAAAATAGCATTGAACAAGCCACAACTTCAATCAAAAATACTTGACAGGCTTTTAGATATTGACAACATTCATCAGGGCCGGCAGAATGAACTGCTTAAGTCTTATGTCATAGAAGCACTTAGAAAAATGTATCCTGAGATTAAGGATAAAGAGAGGGTAGCAAAGTTTATTGAGGCACAATTGGATAGTTCAAGCCCTAAGACAAGAGATTTGGCAGCATGTTTTCTGGATAGGTGCACGTGGTAATTATTTTCAAGTTTAAAGATATTTTTGGAAAGCAGACTTATTAATTATCAACAACATAGTAATATCTGAAATTTTAAATAATTGTATTTTTGAGATTAAATACTGTACAGTGCCGGTGATCAATCATGTTTAAGATCAAGAGTATTTACGAACCTTCCGGTGAAAAAGACGGATATAGAATTTTAGTAGATAAAACATGGCCTGAAGGATTATCAAAAGAAGATGCAAAAGTGGATTTATGGCTTAAAGAAATTGCTCCAACAAAAGATATGGATAAATGGGTCACAGAAAACTCCGTAGACTTTGAAGAATTTAAAAAGGAATATCGTGAGGAGCTACGAAAGAAAAAGACACTTATTTCCATTATTCGAAACTTTGAAAAAGAAAATGGGAATGTAACCTTGCTGTATTCTGAAGTTGATCCTGAATGTAATTGTGCAGCAGTTTTGAGAGACAAGCTTAATGGATATAGGACTGTCGGCATGTCTGTGGGTAGACTCCATGGTGGATAACTTTTAATTAAATTTAAGAAAATAAATAAAAGAATATAATGTTTTTTTAGGGATTAAGCGACCCTAATTGACACCTTATCTTTTTTACATATCTTTTTGATGTAATATGCCGATAAAAAAAGACTGCCTATATTTCTTTCATGTTTGTTTACTTTAATGTAAATCCCGTAAACTAAAATACCTATTACTTTATTTCGGCTGTTAACAGCAGGTCCTCCACTGTAACCTTCAGCTGTAATGGCATTTGTTTTATAATAGATTATACCTTTTGAGTTGTGTGTTTTCTTAATCAGGTAACCTGATGATTTAGAAGTGCTGCTCTTTTTTTTATTGTATGGATAACCATATACTGAAACCTTTGTCCAGGATTTGGGACTTTTTGCACTAATAGTAAGTGTAGGTAAGTTTGTACCGTTGGTGTCTACTTTTAGAAGAGCTATATCTTCCTTATTTGCAG
>DADN01000051.1:308-2509 GCA_002509665.1 Methanobacterium sp. UBA8 | reverse complement strand
AACAAAAAGCCAATTGTCAAACCCCATTTGGTCATAAGCTCTGCTTAAGAAAATTTTGTCAATATCTTCCCAGTGAACGTCCCATCTACTCCAGGTGGGTTTAGTTGTATCAACTGCATTTAAAATTATTTTCCGAGCTTTTTCTTTATTCAAAAATAACCCCCTCCCGATTTAAACTATATTTCTAATAAATAAGTCTTCTTAAAATTTAATATAAATTCGTTATTCGGCCCTATTACGAAGTACATATTTCAGAGTGTTTGAAAAATTTCTCTTTATTACTTCTTTAAAATAGTAATTAATTCTCCTAACCTGTTTGAAATGGTTTTTTGATGTTTTTCAATACTATCTATATTCTNNATGGAATGAACTTTTTCAGAGGTTAAACTTCCTAAAGGACTTAAATCTATGGGATATATTCTCTTAAATTGTTTCCACTAAATATTTTCATATTAATTTGAATATTAAATGATTTTGCTAATTCATCAAATGAAGGGACTACAAAGTTAGAAGAAAAATAAAATAATTGAAGGTCATCCTCCTTCAATTAATACAGCTTTTATAAGTGGGATTGTTATATCGTAACCTTCTTGGGACTTATAACTATAAGCTCCACCCCCTTCTCCATAAGCTGTAATTGTATCTCCTTTAACAAACGAAACTGAGCCTCCGTATGTAACTGCAACTCTGTCACTGTATGATGTTGTTTCGGGTGTGTTCAAAAGGATAAATGTTGAACCGCTACTTTCTTGTATTTGGAATATTTCTCCAGTCACTTTGATTTTTTGTCCTTTGTATGTATCTGGATTTTTTAACATGTTTGCTAAAGGTATTGTTTGTGCAGAAGCTTTGTAGCTATCTGTTTGACTTGCAGGAATGGGTTGTAAGACATTAATCGATGAAGAGTCACTAGAAGTACAACCAGAAATTCCAACCACACTTACAATCAACAACGAAAATAAAAATACATATATTTTCTTAATTTTTACACCTCCCCCTAATTAATATAATGCTTTGTTGTAAGTAATAAATAATTTTCGATAATATTTTTACTTTACTTTGGATAATTTTCTCAAATCTTATTGTAACAATGTATGAATAATTGGGAAAATGAAACTAAAAATCAAATCAAAACTGGCTCATTAACTGGAGTCACAGAATCAATTTATTACTTTTATTGTATACATGTCACAAAGGGAAGTAAAATAACAATTTTAGTACTATTACTGTGGAAACTACGAAGTAAAATAATTAATTTCAGCTGAAACAATTTTTAAAAAAAGAATTTTAAGGGTTACATTTTTGACATGGATCATAACCTGCGTTTATTGCTGCTGCTCTTGAACTGTATCGTACTTTATGTTCTTCATTCATTCTTCCGACATAATAGCATGATGATATGTGAAATTTTCCAGTATTAGAATTAGCAATATAACTTCCTGAACCGCTGTTGGAAGATGTGCCTGAGTAAGTGGTTGAGGAACTTGAGGATGGGCTTGATGAAGGAGTACTTGCAGAATTCGATGAAGAAGTACTTGTTACTGTATTGCTAGTACTAGAAGGTGCAGTAGATACCGATGTAGAAGTATTTGTGGCAGGGGCAGGTTCTGGTTCTCTAGAAACATCTATTGTTTTATTATTCGATCTTTTACCATTTGCTTTTGCTGTAATTAAGAATTTAACGTTATTTTTTTCTTTCGAAATGTTTATTGAACTGTTAAAGTTACCAGCAGCATCAGAAGTAACTTTAACGTTAGTGATATTCAGATTTGTAGATGTTATAGCTATTTCAGTATTAGAATCGGTTTTACCTGTAATATTCACAGATTCAGCATCAAATTTGATATTTGATGGTTCAGCAACATATAAAGGTGTCATTGGCCGGGTTATTTTTACAGAATCGTTATTTCGAGTTTTGTTCGTTGCTTTAGCAGACACATTGACTTCTAATTCAGTTACTTCTACTGGAATGTGAACTTTATACTCGAAATTACCATCTTCTCCTACTTGTGATTTTACTTCAGTTAGATTCAGTGCTTTGGAACTAATCGTAACAGTTGCATTCGCTTCTGTTTTTCCTTTTAATAAATATTCGGTGGTCTGATTATCAATATTTACAGTTGTATTTTCAATGTTAAGATGGGTTACTGGGGAAATAAGGGCTAAAGTGAGTACTAATAAGAAAAAGAATAGAAAAGGTC
>DADN01000051.1:0-239 GCA_002509665.1 Methanobacterium sp. UBA8 | reverse complement strand
AAAACAGCTTTTAAAGGGTTTTTTGTACCGCATTTTTTACATCTCTTGGTATACAATTCTGTTATCCTCCACAAATGACGATAAGGTATGATTAATTAGGTTGATTGTTTATCATTTAATGCAAGTTTTTTATATCAGTATCATTTTTCAAGTTTTTTTTACTGGACGGTAACTTATGACACGCAATTAATTATTATTTTTATAAAATAATTATTGTATTAAAATTAGTAGTAATATTA
>DADN01000213.1:1668-7041 GCA_002509665.1 Methanobacterium sp. UBA8 | reverse complement strand
TTGGAACCCCACCAGTTATCAGTGGCATTCACATCTCCCTTGTGATTATAGATAGCACTGCCGTATTGGGCACTGTTTTCCACGATTCGGTTAAAATGCATAGTAATATCTCCTTCAGATGAAATAGCACCACCTTCACGGGCTGTGTTCCTGAAGAATGTGCTGTTGTTGACAATCAGATGATAATCATTGTAGATAGCTCCACCATTTTCTGCAGTGTTGTTGAAGAAGTTACTGCCTGCTACAATCAAGGAATCTGAAGTGTAGATAGCCCCACCATTACCTGCTGTTTGGCCATTGACCATAGTTAAGTTTTTTAAGGTGATATTTACATTATTGATGATTTTGAATATACTTACAGTATTTGCACCATCTATTATTGTATTTTCCTGGCTTTGTCCTATAATAGCCATATTCTTATCAATAGTTACGTTAGTATTCCCGGTTCCAGCATATATTCCATTGGCGATGTTTACTGTTCCACCATCAGTTACAGTTCCCGTTGCATTTTTGATTGACTTTTTAGGACCAACTGCATTTATACCATCCCATACTGGCGCTTGACCGTCCCAGCTGTCATTTCCTCCAGAATCATTCACATAAATAATTGAGGAGTCAGCAGAAACTGCGTTAACAGTAGATAATACAGTAAAAACAATACTAAATAAAAAAACTAAAGTTATCATCTTATTTGTATATCCATAATTTATTTGCGTTTTAATCCCCTTCATATAGATTTATATCCTAAATATTGCTTTGTAAATTATTACAAAACAAAATTATTGTAATTAAATTATTATTTAAAAGTTGCTATTTTATTGTCCTGTTTTTTGGAAGTTTTTTGTTGTAATATTCGAATATTTGATATTTTAAAGGATAAAAATCCAATAATATACTATAATATACTCAAAGGAGCCAAAATAATTGCTTTATTAATTTAATAAGTATTAAATAAACCATTAAATAGTTCTAATTCCATATTAAACAAAAGAAGTTATATTAAAAAACATCATATTTCTATTATCTGACAAACGACGTGACAATCTTTATAAATGATACTGCGCAATTAGAAAACCTATATACTAATTTTTCAGTCAAACATTTTTATATATAATTATTTTTGGTGAGTTAATGGAAGAAGCAGATGCAAGTCCCCGTGAAAATCCAAGTGAGAGCTCCAATGGAAGTTCAAAGATACTCAGAGGAAGCTTTTTGATGATGGTCAGCTACCTGTTCTTTAGAGTAGGTGGTTACCTCTATAGATTTATATTGAGCAGAATGCTTGGACCAGAAGGATACGGATTAGTAGGTCTTACAACACCATTCCAGGGCATATTCCAGGTATTATCCGCAGGAGGTTTTCCTCCAGCAATTTCTAAATTTGTAGCACAGCATAATGCCCTTGATGAAAAAGATATGGCAAGACAGGTCATTTTAACTTCCCTCAAATTTATGATGGTTGCAGGAACTCTTTTTGGTATTCTAATATTCTTTTCTGCAGACTGGATAGCAAATGTTTATTTTCAAAAACCGGCCATGGTTTATCCACTTCAAGCTGTCGCGCTTATAACTCCTTTCAGCGTCATAGTCGGAGCTTTAAGAGGCGCATTTCAGGGAGTTTACAAGATGGAGCTTGTTGTAGCCAGCCGTGCAGTGGAACAGGTATTTATGATAGGTATGGCCGTTGTATTTGTGTCCATTGGATTTTATGCAGCCGGAGCAGTGCTTGGGACAGCTATGGGGTTCATAGCTTCTTCTTTAGTTTCTCTTATACTCCTTAAAAAATATGTATGGACACTTTTCCCAAAACCCGTTAATAAAATTAGCTTTAAAGATGAATTGGCACTCTTAAAAACCCTTTTAGTATTTTCAATACCTGTAGCCATAACAGCCCTCTCAGAAATGGCAATATATGACGTAGGACCTCTTGTTATAGGTAGGTATTTACCTGCACAAGATGCAGGGTATTATACAACCGCAGATCCTATTGCAAGACTCCCCCTCATAATTTCTCTTTCAGTAGCAGCCGTAATACTCCCTGCGGCTTCTGAAGCCGCGAGTTTAAAGGACAAAGTGCTTCTTGAAAATTATATAACTCAATCATATCGTTATGTAGTACTGCTGGTGTTCCCACTTTGTGTTGGAATCGCGATATTCGCACAGCCCCTTCTTGGCCTGTTATTTGGCGCAGATTACATCTTTGGAGCCCCAGTTCTAAGTATACTTGTTGTTGGAATGACCTTTTACACACTTTTCATGGTATCATCAAGTATAATACAGGGAATGGGATATCCAAGGCTCCCCATGATTATTCTTATAGTAGGAACCGTGTTAAACATTATATTGAATTTCCTTATGGTTCCAATGTATGGAATTATAGGAGCAGCTATTGCAACCACCATAGTTGCATTTTTAATAATGATTGTGATATTATGGAAAACTTGCCATATAACAAAAATAAGTTTACCTTACCTTGATTTTGCTAAAATTGGATTTGCAACTGCCATTATGGGTTTATCAATATATTTTATACCTAGAATAAATTTAGAACTTTTTGGAACAGTTATAGATTTAGGACTTCTTGCAGCAATTATAATCGCGCCTATTGTATACACAATTGTATTCACCATCATAGGTGGATTTACAAAAAGAGATATACGAGTAGTTAGAAGATACAGCAAAAAATTCGGTCCACTCTCTGGTGCAGTTGAAAAGGTAGTTAAATTTATAGATAAGTTTGTAAAATAATATATAGAAAAAATTAGAAAGAATATACCAAGTTCATTTCTAAATTGAATTTTATAAAAATTATAGGGGCTTTTTATGGACATAGAAGAAAAACCAGAATACAAACTGGAAATGGAAATTTCAATTGGCGGAAAACAGGTATCATTAAATTACAAAAAATTCCTTCTACTTAAACACATCGATGAATATGGATCCATAATGAAAGCATCCAAAAAAACAGGCATTCCATACCGGACCGCCCTTAAAAACATTGAAATAATGGAAGAAAAACTTGGATCTTCGATCGTTTCCACCCAAAGAGGGGGAAAAGGAGGCGGAGGCGCAAGCAGCGTCACTGATATCGGTAAACAAATACTATGGGAGTATACCAAGCTAACAAGTATCCTTAAAAAGCATTCTGAAGTAAATGAAATAGAGGGTAAAATTACCGGCATTTACGAAAAGAATAAAGTTATGCATGTGGATATAGAAGGAAAAACCATAGTAGTTCCTTTAGATCATGATTTTAATAAGGGAGATAAAGTACTCATTTTAATAAGTCCAGATGACATTTTTGTAACATTAGAACCCCATGAATCAAGCGTTAGAAACGTATTTGAAGGTAAAATAATTGGAATGGAACTTAATAATGAGATGATAAGACTCACTGTCCAGTTAAACAGTACGAAACTTAATGTAGATGTTACAGACTATTCCCGAGAAAAACTGGGTTTAACACTTGGCATGGACATATTCATAGGTTTTAAAGCTGCGTCCGCCACCATAGTTAAAATGTAGTTTGTAAATTAAACCCATAGAACTTTTAAATGAATGGAATTTAAAAAA
The DNA here is from genome assembly GCA_002509665.1 of Methanobacterium sp. UBA8. Lineage (GTDB taxonomy): Archaea > Methanobacteriota > Methanobacteria > Methanobacteriales > Methanobacteriaceae > Methanobacterium_D. The sequence goes on along the minus strand of DADN01000213.1, from coordinate 3,468 downwards.
GGGTGTTATTAAATAATGCCTGTCTGTACTGGACTTCAAGAATCAAGCCTGCAAATTATATTAACTGCAAATTACAATGTAATTAAACATGAGGATCGAAGTAGATAAAGAAAAATGCATAGGCTGTGGAAAATGTGGAGAAGCGTGCCCCAAAGGACCTAAAATATGGAGCATAGGCAAAGATAAAAAGGCAAACGCTTCACACTTAGAATACTGTCATGTATGCATTAACTGTGCCTCAAGGTGCCCCGTAGATGCAATACGTGTAATTAGAGATGGTAAAGAAGACGAGGAAGCATTTAAAAAAAGTGAATGAATATCCATAGAAGGTTCAAAAATGACAGGAAGAAGTATGGAAATGAGCAGAAAAACATCTGAAACAGACATTGAAATTTCACTAAACATTGATGGAAATGGAAAATCAGATGTAAACACAGGAATTGACTTTTTTGATCATATGCTGGACTCTTTTGCAAGACACGGCTTTTTTGACCTTGATGTTAAAGCTAAAGGTGATATAAAAGTAGATGATCACCATACAGTTGAAGATGTAGGAATACTACTTGGAGAAACATTTGCAGGTGCAATAGGAGATAAAAAAGGAATAAAAAGGATGTCACATGCAATAATCCCCATGGATGATGCCCTGGCAACTGTAGCCGTAGATATAAGTGGGAGAAGTTACAGTGTCCTTAATTTTGAGTTTAAAAAAGCAAAAGTCGGAGACCTGAGCACAGAGAACGTTGAACATTTCTTTGAATCCTTTGCAAATTCTGCAAGAATTAATATCAATGCAAGGGTTGAGGGTGAAAACGACCACCATAAAATAGAAGCACTCTTTAAGGCATTTGCAAGGGCTTTAAAAGATGCATCGCGGATTGAACACGATATAATCCCAAGTACAAAGGGTGTTCTATAATTTCAAAAACCAGACTTATTTTTCAAATTAGAATAGTATTTAAGATTTAATTTAAAGTTTTAAATCCTTCTATCTACTATTTTTTCAGTTACTGCACCTATTTCAGATTTTAACAATTTAAACCGTTTATACTCATCTTTAACACTTAAAAGATCCTGTTCCATTCCATTTAACTCATACGAAGAGATTTCTATATCCATTTTGTAGTAATCTGATATCATTATATCTATCTGATGAAGCATCTCATTGATTGTACCATACTGGTACAAAATTGCATCCACTTCCTCATGTAATGAACCAAGTCTTGATTTTAGCCCTTCTATTGAATTTAATAGTTCACTCTGAGTTTGAGGTTCGTTCACTATTTCATGATGTGCTTCCTGTATTGCTGCCATTTCTTCATGTATGTTTTCTATTTTGTGTTTATTGGAGTTTGTAAAAAGCATCATACGAGTGTAATTATCGTATATATGCTCAAAATCATTTTGGACCAGTTTAAAGCCCCCTTGATCTTTTTTGTATTATTTAGACTTTTATTTACCACTTAATCTTTTAAAAATTTAAAGTTGAGGAAATCTTTGATTTCCGAACTATCGAAAATTTTTATAAAAATTTTCNNCGCACCAAACACTTTGTGTTTGAGTGCATTAAAAATCTCTGATTTTTAAAGTAGTTAATCTCTATTTTTGGAATTCACAATAAAAAAATGTTTCTTTAAACTCAAAATAAGAATATTTACCAGTTAATATGATCCACAAAAAGCGTGATTTAATATATTAAAAATAATAAATACATGATCTAAATTAAATAAAACACAATAAGAGTATTGAGCGTATGAAGTACATGGAAAAACTGCTTTGGTGGTTAATAACTGGTAAAAG
>DADN01000213.1:0-1598 GCA_002509665.1 Methanobacterium sp. UBA8 | reverse complement strand
GTAATTAAATCCACTGGAGATTCATACAGTAAATTATATTTCCTAACTGAAGACGTGGAACAAAATTATGATATTTTCCAGGAAATCTGGGAAAAAATAATAGAAAAATAAGTTCATTAAATGCATAAGAGGTAGAATGATGATTGAATTAGGATTTTTAAATCATATAATAATTTATATAGCCATTATAGTTGGAATTACAAATGTTTGCTTGCTTTCAGGGTTAGTTTACTTTTACAGGGAAAGCTACAAACAATTGGAATCTAAATTTACTATAGGGCTCTTATATTTTTCAACCATTCTCCTAATTCAAAATATCCTCCTAGTTATAGCTCTGGTAATATTTTTAATTTTAGGCATAGAAATTCATCAATTAGATGGTACAGAGCATTATACTATTCTGCTATTAATCAATTTAGCCCAACTTATAGCTTTAACCATTTTATTTAAGATAACATGGGATTAACTACCAGATTAATCCCAGACAATAAAAAATAAAGATCAATTTAAATTGTTAAAATCGTAGATTTTTAACTGTTGACTAAATAACGTGGGATTAATCTTATTTTAGGCCTTTTAGTACTATATCGTGCTTATTTTTTAAACACTTCTAACTGCTACTTTCGCTCATGTCCAGAAGGTCTTAAAATCTTAAAAGCCCATATATCTTCCTAAATTACAATTTAACAAGAAGTATAATTCATGCGCGTGTCATTGCCATGAGCGACTATTTTAAAACTGGATGGTAATTGGTAAAGATTGGGGTGTAACACTGGAATAACTACTTAAATTACGGTCCCATTATGTTAATTTACTGATTCTTAACTTTTAAGAATGGTTATAGGGAGCGAATAGGAATTGATTGAACAACTAAACATGGCATTATTCCACATGATAAATCAATATGCAGGACTAAATCCATTTGCAGATACCATTGCCATATTAACTGCTCAATATATGCCATTAATATTTGTTATAGCTCTTATTTGCCTTTGGATTAAAAAGGGAGCAGCAACCAAAAATATTGTCTTATACAGCATATATGCTGCAATTTTGGGGCTTATTATAAATTATATCATAGGACAGTTTTATTTCCACCCAAGACCATTTATGATACCTGTTGGAACCACTTTATTCCATTATCCTGCCGAAACATCTTTCCCTTCAGATCACACGACTTTCATGCTTTCTATAGCATTTATAATGAGTTATTTCAAAGAAACTCGAAAAATAAGTTTGATGTTAGTGNNTGGACATTATAGGATCAATAGGAGTTTCAATGATAGCATCATTAACAGTTTATTATCTAAAGGACAACTTAAGCTCCTTAAATAAAAAAATTGAAGGAATGTATTCTAAAATAGCGAGAAGGTAAAGGAAAGTCCGCTTATTTATTAAAAAACTCAATACTTATCAAATTATAAAATAAATTAGGAAGATTAAGAATGCATAATATACTATTAAATGGAATATTAAATTATAATACTGCTTTATTTTATTCAATTAATGATAGCATGGATAATTCAGTTTTTAACGTTATAATGCCCATTCTAACTAATTTTGGAAGTTTAATTGCGTGGAGTCTGGTTTGTGTGCTC
>DADN01000270.1 GCA_002509665.1 Methanobacterium sp. UBA8 | reverse complement strand
CATGTAGTCCCTCAAAAAAAAGAACACACCATTTTTGGAATTTTTCACGAAGTTATCCCAGAGTTCCTTTTCTTTTGAGTTGTATCTTTTAATTTCAATCATTTGACCACCATTAACAGATTATAGGTTTAGAGTAGTTGGAAAAAATTTATTTTAAATAGTTGCTTTTTATTTATTTAGCTTCTAAATCATCCAGTGCAGCTTCTTTAAAGTTTGAGTAATTTCTAATGTAATCTTCTTCACTAAATGATTCAGAGGCTAAAACTAAGCATACAGATCCTGAAGAAAAGTTATCAAGCTCACGCCATACCATCTTAGGTATGTAAAGACCGTAATAAGATCTATTCAAGTGAAAACGTTCTTTATTTTGGCCGTCATCCAGTATAACATCAAAACTACCATTTGCTGCAATGATAAACTGTTCTAATCCTTTATGCGCATGACCTCCCCTGCTTTCTCCTCCAGGGACATCGTAAAGATAGTAAACTCTCTTAATTTCAAATGGTACATGCTCAGTCTGTTCAATAAACGTCAGGTNNTTATTTTGCATTCTGATATTCTCGGTTCTTTAAACATTCAAACCACCTACTTTATTTTTATTATTTAATATCGTTTCACAATTTTTAAACGATTTTAGTGAAATTCAAGCTTTAAATTTAATTTTAAGGTTTATATACGAAATTTTAGTTCATTTTTCAGTATTTATAAACATCTTTATAAACTTTTAAAGTTTCCCAAGCGGTTTTCTTCCAATTAAACATTTTAGACCGCTTTATACCTTTCTTAATAAGTGTTTTCATTGTTTCATCATCAGAAAGTATCCCATTAATAGCAGCGGCAAGTTTTTTGGGATCATAAGGGTTGATTAGTTTTGCAGCATCTCCAACTATTTCAGGTAAAGAACTGCTACAGGAAGTTATAACTGGAGTGCCGCAAGCCATGGCCTCTAATGGGGGCAAACCAAAGCCAGCNNGATATAAAAAAAGATCCGCTGCATTGTAAAGACCTACCAGATCATCATCAGAAACCACGCCTGTAAAAATCACATGGTCCTCAAGCTTCAAAGTAGTTATAATCTCAAATATCTCTTCAGCTCTGTCTACAGCGCCTCCAACCATCACCAGTTTATGTTCTAAACCATCTTTTCGCGCTAAGTAATATGCCTCAAGCAGACGAGGAATATTTTTTATGGGATGCAAACCTCCCACAGANNGAGCTTAATGGCCTGAACTTTTCATCTTTTCCATTATAGATTACTTCTATATCCTCTTCCGGGACATTCAGATGTTCCATGATGTCTTTTTGAGAGTTATATGAAACTGTAATTATCTTATCCGCTTTATTAATGGTTTTTCTAAGAAGTAAGCGGTGCAGCATTACATCTCCCCTCCTAAAAAGATTTGGAAAGAGCAGTGGTGTTAAATCATGCACAGTAATTACTTTTCTAAATGGTTGGTTGAAATTAAATGGTCCCAGCTCATAGGGGTCATGAACAACATCCAGATCATATTTTTTCAACTCTCGAGGTAATGTGAAGTGTCTCCAGAACATATAACTTCCCCATCCCCTTACAAACCGATTTTTTGGGATAATAATCTCACTATTTTGGCTGTATATATCTAAATCATTCTTCAAATAATGTATAAGATGATAATTATTCTCAGTATCCATTTTATTCAGATTTTTTACAATTTGATGAGTGTAAACCCCAATTCCTCCATTATATTCATCTATAAAGTTGCTAACAATTCCTATATCCATAATTAACCTCCAGTTAGATTTGATTTATTTACGAACCTCTGATCCGTATATATATGAACCCCCATCATCGTAGATCCTGAACCGTCCGTTGAGTATATCATCAGGTGAGCGGTAGCCCTCATCGATAACTATATTAGCCCCGGCCATTTGAGATATTAAGACCTTATCCCGGGCTATATTAACAGTCCCCAAAAATATATATGACGTACTATTGACCAGATCAAAATACGCAGGAATTTCCACACAGGAAACCATACTGTTTAAAACACTGGCCCTATTCTTATCAGCATAAATTGTAGAATTATTCTCAGAATACTTTTGTAACCATTTACCACTCGTTACTTCTCTTTGATCAAATTTAGGGAAATCACAAGTTGCACTTAGAGAAATTGACGTGACATCTGCCTTATCCAAAATTTGATATGTAAAACCAGTATCAAAAAATAAAAAAACCACCAGGAAAACAGAGATTACTGTAAATAAATTATTACTGGTGATCTTTGAAAATGGTTTAAACTTTGAAAATGATCTAAACAAATGGAATATTTTTATAATTCCAACTACACAGAATGGTGCTAAAATAATTAATGACATGTGATACAGCCTGGAAGTGTTCATCTGACTGGAAAAGAAAGGTAAAAATACTCCNNTTTAAATTCTTTTTTAAAGTTCATCCCATCCTTTTCAAATAATAATGCCAGGATACCTACAGCTATGAATAACTGGCTGATCAGATAGAAATTTTTTTGCAGATTACGCAGTGGAGTAACCTGCTGCTGCATCACCAAACTTAAGCCTTGAGTAGCATTTGGATCCATAAAACTGTAAAGATTACCTATTATACTACACCCTATGTTAACAAAACTCTGGAAAATAGTAGAGTTAGACGTGTAGATGTCCCATATTAAGATAAACAATATAAACAGGGCTACGAAGGGAGGAGTGATGATTATCCTGCTGTTTTTAATAACAGACCTGTACTGTTTTATTTTTGTGCTAACTTCATGTTTTTCATTGTTACCGAACTTACTTCCAACCAAATATCTTTTAAATACATAAATCGGATTCTTGTCAAGAATATACAGAAATATCATGCTTACTGATAAAATAAACATCATAATGTACGCTAAACCGTAATGAGCTACAACAATAGACATCCCAAAAATTATGGCTAGAACTGACCTTTTTATTACATCCATCTGTTCATCTGCCATTATCATCAGTACCAGTACCAGCATAAGTTCTGCCACTTGCTGCCGGATTAATGATACCATTTCGGTATAAAAAGTGAACTGTATCATAAAGAAAAATACTGCAAAGAAAGCTATACGNNAAGCCCAAAGGAGTTAATGAGAAAATAAAAGGATAAACAATCTTCATTATCCAGACTAATCCTGTGTTAATGAAAGTGGACAAAATAGGTGCCATCATCATTACGCTTAACATAGAATTGTAGTTCATAGGAAGATTCTGATCCCAGAAAGAGTTTGCAATGACATTATTAGCTAAAAAGTACTCATTGTTTACATCCCAACCCCATATGTAGTTAGTGATCAGAGCTTTGTGCAATAAAAGGGAAAATGAAATTGCAAATACGAATAATGGATAATATTTAGAATCGATCTTACCAATACCAACAAACAATGCCATTAAGCCTATCAAAAATATCATTAGCATTGTTAAAGTGTTATATTGGTAAACATTCATCATGTAAGCTCCTATAACACTTAAAAAAGGCATTAAAAGTGCAAATAGGACCTGCGGTGTTATTAACTTATTTACATTTACATGATTTGGTGGTGATTTTTTAACGATCATGTCCTTTAAATTTCGTAAAATTAATTTGTACCTCCTGCTTTTATCTATCTTATAACAAATAAAACACAGAATAACAATTAAAACATTAATAGTAATGAAAATTGATACAAAGGACAGAGGCTTACTAATTCCAAAAAGTGGATAAATTGTGTTCATCAAAAATCCCACTAACATGAGGCTAGCTAGACTTAATCCAACAGTATACAAAAGAACCTGCCCATTATGTTTTATTCCATCTAAATCCAGCAAGCGAAGTAA
>DADN01000118.1 GCA_002509665.1 Methanobacterium sp. UBA8 | reverse complement strand
GGTTTATTTTTCACTTTCTTCTATGATCTTTTTGAATTCATCAGGTGAAATTTTCTTTGGTTTTTCTACATGGACTTCCCTAGGATGTTCAAGGGCTTCACTTAAGCAGTCCAGCAGTTCATATTCTTTTTCAAGCTGATGGAAACCTTCTCTCGCTGCTCCTCTTTTGGCTCTACAACGCCTTGTATCTCCTGGTGGAAATCCTCTATCCTTTGTAAATATATTGCAAGGATCTAATTCTCTTATTTTAGTTATAGCTTCTTTTACGACAGGTTCATCCCCGTGTATTATAGCTCCATAACATGTTGATTTAATGGTAAGCGGAAGTTCCATCATATGAATCTTTTGAACCAGCTCTGTCTGATTTATTTGTGCAGATGGTCCCAGTACTATCATACGAGTAACTTTAGAATTTTCAGGGTTTTCTTGCGACATAAACGGTTGCCCCCTCTTTAAATTTCTCAAGATTTTCAAGTCCTTTTATAATATTACCAACAACGTTGGTTCCGGCAAATGGTTCTCCTGTAGGGCCGAATTCATTATTATCCTCGAATCTTACTCCAATCATCCCAACATGCCTTCTTGACATGTTAGTTATTCCTATTTGACCTGCATTTACACATTGTGAAGGAATATTCTCGGGAACAAGTCCTCTCGCTTCTTTGGCTTTTCCTTCAAACATCATGACTTTCATTCCAGGGAATGCGAAATGAACTTTAAGTGATCCTATTGGGGAATCAAGAAGTCCTGTAACTTTCTGGAAGTACCATGAAGATCTTGGAGCATTATTATCTATATCGATGTAAATTATTTCATCTTCTTTAACTCCAAGTGTTTTTACACTTTTGCTGTTGATAATTTCAGTTGTATACACAGGATTTTGGCCTACAACTATTGCATTATCGTCATCCAGGCCATCACGTATTTGTTCTATGCCTCTTGAAGACAAATATTCTTCTGCTTCTTTTTGAGTCATAGAAAGTGTCATTACTCTTTCAGGATCTGCTTTAACTGTGATATAATCTCCGGTATTTGCAATATCTAAAAGTTGCATTCCTTTATCAACGTGCCCTATAACTGTATGTGGTGGTGTGGAGACTCTATCTTCTCTGTAAATATAGACCCGTCCAATTCCTTTACCTGTATTTCTAAGAGTAACTGTTCCCCGTGTCCTTTGATCTACATATTCTGAAGGTTTTGAAAGCCCTTGTAGTCCATAAAATCCTACAAATGAATTTGATTCGTAATCTACCTTGAGTTTACCTTCCTCAGCTAATGCAAAGAAATGTTCAACAGACTGTGGCGATTTGAATTCTGGCTTAATTAAAGCATAAGTAAATAATTCGTTTCCATCAGTAATGGGTGTATCTAAATCAATTACTGTAGCACTTTTTACAGTACTGCTTCGTTCTATAACAGGTTTAATTTCCTTTATTGTATCATCGTCTGTGAGATTAATGAGAGTTCGTTTACCCCCAAGTACCCTGGCAAAAACTCCATTGGTTCCTTCGGGAACGCCATATACTGCTTCGTGTTTGGTTTTACTTAAAATAAGATGGGTTGAATCCGCAGTAAAACCGGATAAACTTATAATAACATCCCATTTCCCATATTTATGTTCATCTCTTGTTGGAGTAAGGTTTGTTTTAATGGGTCCAAGAGAAACTTCGCTTGAGGTTGTCCATCTTACCTCCTGATTCTCAAAATTTCTGTACATGCTTTTCCATACTTCAACCAGATCTGAAGGGCTGTTTTCCAGTAACTCAATTATTACGCTTCCTTTACTGGTCTTTATTTTGTATTTATTCACATGCTTTTCAAATTCTTCTTTACCCTTAATGACACTGAGGACACAACCTTCCATATATGGCGCATTTGCAGCTTTGACAGCATCTTTAATTGTAGAACCCTCGGGGAGGTCTATTTCTTCTCCATTGACCCTTACAAACATTAAATCTCCTCATAGATTAATTTTATGAATGATTTATTTAGATCGAGTAATCTTTCCTTTTTGAATTATATCTAAATATTTATAAAACTGTTTAATTGTGAACAGCTAGAATATTTTTAGCAGTTCGATTCCTTAATCACAATGCTTTAAAATTTATTTAATTTATTTAAATATCATATGTCTAATAATTTATGTTGCCTACTGTAATTTTATGATCGTTCCTCTTTAACACCAGTTATTTTATCCTTTTGGAAGTCAAATAAGACTGCTTTTTGGTCTTCGTGAGTCACATAAAGCTTTTTATCTTCAGTAATTTCTCCAACAACTGAAGCGGTTATATTAACTTCTTCAAGCAGTTCAATACATCTGTTCACGTTACTGCTTTCTGCAGTAAGAACAAAACCTGCTCCTGGATATAATTTAAGCCATTGTTCCCATTCTATGCTTTCATTTCGAGGGATCTTTCCAAGTTCAACGGTTGCGCCCACACCAGATGATTCAAGTAACATTCCAAGTGTACCTAAAGTTCCGGGATTGCTTATGTCTTTACCTGCGGTCACCAGTTTTTCACTGCCTATTTTATTCATAACTTCAATCTGGGCCTGTACAAGTTCATCACTTTTCATCGTGGTTGTATCCCAGTTAAGGTCAAATTTTGGATGCACTTTTCCATCAATATCAATTGCAATTATAACTTTATCTCCCTTATTAGCGTCGCAACTTGTAATAACGGCACTTTTATCTACTATTCCTGTAATAGACACATCTAAGGCATTATATGGAGTATCTGGATGTAAATGTCCACCTACCATTGGAACTCCAAACTTTTTAACTCCTTCGTTAATGCCTTCCATAATTTCATTACATATTTCCTTGTCTTTTGTGGAAATAACATTGGTCATACCGATGGGTTTTCCGCCCATGGCAGCAATATCATTCACGTTAACTAAAACAGAACAGTAGCCAGCCCAGCGCGGATCAGCTTCCATGAGCTTTCCCCACATTCCATCGGCTGCAAGAAGAGCTAATTTTTCATTTCCTATATCTATGGCAGATGCGTCATCGCCAAAGCTTAAAATAGTATTTCCAGCAATATTATAGGTATCTTTTAAAATATCTGCAATATGGTTTATGGAATTTTTTCGTGTAATCCCTTCAAAATTTTTTATAGAATCAATGAGAGCGTTTAAATCCACTTGTACACCTCAGTTTTCTTTTATTTTAAAGCAAGTGGTGTTATCATTTATAATTTGTAGTATTTCATTTTTAAAACTTTCGATATTTTCTGTTTCTATGATTTCTTCTTCATTGAAGAGCTCATGGCATATTTTTTGGCCTATGATATCATCATATCCACTTTCAAGTTCTATAATTAATGATTTACCATTTTTAAACCCTTTTTCCACCACTTTATCAATATCGCCATCGGTAATTCCAATTATGGGAACTCCAAATCTATAGAGAATATCTCCTGCAACAAGGGTAGTATCATCTCCAACTGTAACTACAATGTCTGCATCTTTTAATTTGTAAATATCTTCTGCTGCATGATTTAAAAATGCCACATTGAATTTATCTCCAGTTTTGGGTTTTTCAACGACTCTTGGGGTGACTTCGGACCTTCTAAGCAGCCCTGTTTTTATTACCACTTTGGTTAAATCAACTTTGCCGAGTTTTTCAACCCCGTGTTTTTTAATGGTCCCACCGATTATTTCAGTTATAATACCCTCTTCTGCAACTAAAGTAACGTCACATGAAGTTGATTTGCCAATAACAAGCCCATTTACAAATATATTCTCATCAGGAGACACTCCTGCAACATTTCTGCGAGTTTGGGTAGCCTCGCTTTTCATTAGTTTAGCCTTTATTTCTTCAGCGTCCACTACTTCCAGGTTCAATCGCTCCGCTATCTGATTTGCAAATTCACTTAATGATTTTTCCCAGGCTATAACGCTTCCATCGGATTCTCCGGGCCTTTCAATTTGAATTAAAGGGGGGATATTTTTACATCTGCTCCAAACTTTAAATCCAAAGGCATGGCCAGTTACGCTGGATTTTCCGTAATTTATCAAAAATATAACATCGCAATTATGAACAAATTTTTCAATAGATTCGCTTGGAAACAATTTTTGACTTATATCTATCCTATTCTCAAGTCCTGCATCATATACTGCAGTCCTGCCCATTGTTCCTCCAAGCCGTGCCTTAACATCTCCATAATCTTGAAGTAAGTTCAAAATTTTCTCTGCATAACCTGAATCAACTATATATGGTCCATGCACAACTACACCAATTTTCATAGTCTCTTTCTCTGGATGAATTATATATTATAATTATCGTTGAACTGGTAATTTAAAAAAATAATTATGCTTTAATATTAACTGTTTTTATTCCCTTTAGATAATAATATTGTTTTAATTTTACTTTTAAAGAATTAAAATAAGTTAAATATTTTTAATAGTTTTTACTCTCTTTCTAAAAACAGGAGATCCACATATTTCGCATTCTTCAAATTTATAATCTGTGGGATATCTCTTTTTACAGCCCTTACAGATTTTGACCCAATTGATAATTTCTTTTATCCCCTTGGTTAAAACACTTTGATACTCAATTCTAATGGTTTTAAGAGTGTTCTGCATGGAGTAATCATCTGTTACAACAATTGGTTTAAATCCATTTCTTTTGAATTTAAATGCAAGCGCTACAATACCTTTGTCAACATCAGAAAGCCGCAGGATATCGCCTGAGGATGTGATAATCTGGTTAATTTCCCCTATATCTCCAGGATCAGGTTCATCTATTTTAATATGTCCATTTTCTATGGCAGATTGCAGTAATATTTCTGATTTTAAGTCTTTAATTTCTAAAATAGCACCGCTTGTTGTAAAATTCGCATAGCTTTTTGAATAAAAGCCCCCTATTATTGCGGATGCGTCCAGGACATAAATCTTTTTTTGCATAATATCAATTATTGATTTTTAAAAATAATAAATTTATTTAACCATTTAAAACATTTGAGCTAAAATAGGCATTTTTGTAGTCCGTTATCATAAGATACAGAAAGTTTTTATGCAATGAAATACAAAGAAAGATATGCAAGGAGGGCGAAATTAGACTCCTCTTAATTTTTCCGCAAAAATTAAACCGCCTCTGAATTGGATCTAATGCCCTCCTGGTTTCCAAATTGTTTATACGACTTTTTATGTAATTCACAGCATTGTTTTGATCTAATGCCAGTTAGTTATGGTTTGATTGGGTAGCATATAAATCTTTTGATTTGTTATTACTGTTAAATAAGCTTGAATGTTCATTTTAAGGCTTTTTATCCCTAGATTAATTTTGTTATTGACTATTTTTAGATAAGAACTTTATTTTAGGTTTTAAAATTAATTTTGCTAATTATGTAATGATGTGTATATTTGGAATATAATAGAAATAAATAATATAATATATGAAGCATATATATTATCAATTAAATCTTATTTAGTTATTCCGTCCCAAATAGTTCCTTATTTAATTAATATCATGGATACAGGATGATTTTATGAAAAGCGAAAGTATGAAAGAGCATAAAAAACAAGCACCAAAATCTGTAAATGGTGCAGTTATAACCTTAAGTGACTCTAAATATAATGATTTTTTGTTGAATAAGGACAGTGATGTATCTGGAAGTTTAATAAAAGATGCCTTAAGTGAAAAGCATAAACTTGTTTTTTACTCAGTGATACCTGATGATGCAGGACTTCTTGTTTCAACTATAGATCATATAATAGATAAGTATGATGTCGCTGTCATCATAACAACTGGGGGAACTGGAATCGGACCTCGAGATATAACAATTGAAACCCTGAAGCCCCTGTTTAATAAAGAATTAAATGGATTTGGAGAGATATTCCGGTATGAATCTTATAAAGAGCTTGGAACTGGGGCAATTTTAAGCAGAGCAACAGCTGGTGTTTACAAAGGTAAATTGTTAATAGCTCTTCCAGGATCTCCAAATGCTGTGAGTTTGGGTTTAAAAATAGTAATGCCTGAACTTGGCCATCTTGTCAAGCATTTAAAAGATTAATTACTTTTTAAACGCTCATGTATGTGATCCTGTGCACAAATTATAATTTATATTAAATTATAATGTTTGAAAAANNTTTCGATGCCCCAAAAATTCAAAGCCAACAAACAAGAAGTGTTTGTGGCCTCAAAATACGAAGAATTTATTTTCCTTTTTTTATTTTTTAAAATTATTTATTGAAATTAAAGGCTCTAAAGTAATCCCTTCTTTTTTAAGGTTTCGGACAGCCCCTTCATCTCTATCTACAACTACAATCGCTTTTTTAACTATTCCGCCGTTATCTGTAATGGCATTAATTGCTTTAATAAGGGAACCGCCAGTTGTAGTTACATCCTCTACCACAACAACAGAATCTCCTTCTACAAGTTCTCCTTCTATAAGTTTAGCTGTCCCGTAGCCTTTTTTGGCCTTTCTTATCATAAGCATGGGAATAGATGACTCAAGAGATATTGCTGTTGCTATAGGTACAGCCCCTAAAGCAGGGCCTGCAATTTTATCTATTTTATCATCAGTTATCTGGTTTGATACAATTTTTGCAATCTGTTTTAAAATCTCGGGGTTTGTAATGGCCATTTTCATATTTACATAGTAGTCGCTTTCTTTTCCCGAAGCTAGTGTAAATTTACCAAACTTTATAACTTCTTCTGCCTTTAAAAGATCTATAAGTTTCTTTTTTTCGTTATTCATTAGCATCACTAGATTTATAGATTTGTTTTAGATCATATATGGGGCTCTATTTAATCATTTTTCCAGGGTTTCTTGCACACCGCTTACACATACCTTTTGAAACATCATAGCAGCTTTTACAGACTATGATTCCACATAAAGGACAACCATGCATTTTACCGGCTTTTCCACAAACACTGCATATTCCAATAATTTCCAAAAAGAACACCCAGCTTAAATTTTAAAATTAAAATAGGAGGTTTTAATTAAATTCTTCAAACACAAAAAATCAAAGATTATAAGCCTAATTCCTGTGTTTCTAATCCTGGTTCATCTATATACTCTTTAAGGAGTATTTTATCCCCTATTTGTTTAACCATATCATAAGGTATGACATTCTCTTCTTTAGATATGCCTATGCTTTCTGAAATGCCTCCTTTCCCAACTACAATTGCTTCTATTCTTTTAGTACCGAGGTTAACTTCAATATCCTTTACTTTTCCAATTACAGTTGCAGAGCTATCTAAAACTTCTTTTCCCACAATTTCTTCCACTACTCTCATGATATCACCATTTTTTTTATATATAGAATATAAATTGTAATGTAATGACTTCAACATATAGTTATCTTTAATTAAGTTTCACTTGATACTTATACTTTAATACATTCCATTTTTAAAAAGTATAATCAAAAAATATTATTTTAAATCTATTCTTTTTGTTTGCTGCTTGAAAATATTGGGTGAAATGTTTTTATATTCTTTATTTTTGTCTTATTAAATTATAATTTATTCATAAAAAACCGAAAACTTTAAATATCAAAAATAAAACATATAAGATAAAGCATAAAACATATTTCATAAAGGATGATGATTGGATGGGAGCAGTAACAGTATGCATTCCGGATGAATTAGAGATAGCATTCAGGAGAATTACACGACAAAAATATGGCGACAAACAAGGGCGATTATCTCGTGGGGCTACAGAGGCTTTCTATGACTGGTGTAGAAAAGAAGGATTTGAATACTCTCATCCTGAAGATGAAAACGTTCAATGCGAATAGTTTGAGGTGAATTAAATGATCGATTTAGGAATCCAAAAAGGAAGCGCAAACTACGACGACGACTATGAAACCATGTACCTTTCTCAACTAGAACCAGAAAGTGAAATAACTGGTGAAATATACGTCGGGGAATTAAAATCTAAGGAAATTAAGGGTAAAGAAGTACAGGAGTTCTATGTTATAATCACAGACCGTGAAAACAAGCAAAAATGGATATGTGGGCTTATAACATCAGCATACTTCGATGATGACGTTGCTAAAATATATGGAGAAAAAGGTGGCAGGATCTACGAATTAATAGACAGTTTAAGCCACACTTTAAACGATACTGAGCTAGATCAGCTTGAAAGTTACTCCGTTGTTTTTGATACATTCCGAGAAACAGTAAATAAGAGTGTCAAAAGCGTAACAGTAAAAGCAGTTCAGGCAAGTAACCCCAACGCAAGAACTCCGAATCTCAAAATTGTAAAAGCAGACGAGTTTGAAGACGAAGAATAATCTTTTTTTACCTTTTTTTTACTTTATTACTTAAAACACTGTAAAATTTTAATTTTGCAATGTTCAATTTATTTTTTTTAAAATTTAATTTAGTTAATACTTCAATTTCTTATTCCAGCTATGCATTTAACTAACGATACGAGTAATACATATGGTAAAATTCAAAGTAGAAGAAAATCCAAGCATTGAGAAAACAAATGAAATTCTAAAGGATGGGCTCAAAAATAAAGCCATCATAATAATTACGGCATGCTGCAGGGTATTTTATGAAGGTAGGGCTAAAAGTAATCTTGAACTGGGCGATAGAGTTATTATAATAAAGCCAGATGGATCCTTTTTAATTCACAAAAGTGAGAAAAGAAATCCTGTAAACTGGCAGCCTCCAGGATGCACTGTTAAATTTAAAGTTAAAGATGATTTAATGCTTATAAGAAGTATTCGGAAAAATCCAAAGGAGATTCTGGATGTTGAAATCTCAAAAACTTACATGGCAACATATTTCGTTGCTAAAGACTATGAAGAACTGGACTTAATTGGAAGTGAGGAAGATATGGCCAACCTTATTTTCTATGAAAACCCTGAAGTTATTGAAGAAGGATTCAAACCAATTGCAAAGGAAAAATCCATCTCAAATGGAGTAATTGATATTCTTGGAAAAGATAAAAATGGAAACATAATGGTTTTAGAACTTAAAAGGGTTAGGGGAAGTTTAGGCGCGGTAAGTCAGCTTAAACGTTATGTAGATAATTTAAAGGAAGAAAATGAAGGTTTAAGGGGAATGTTAGTGGCACCTTCTATTACCGATAGTGCCATGAAACTTTTAAAAGAATATGGGTTAGAATTTAAGGAGCTGCACCCTCCTAGAAAGTCCAGAAAGGAAACTATGATGAAATTAGATTTTTTTGATTGAATTTATCGTTGAGTTGTTTTAAAATTTAAAAATTAAGTAGTTAAATAAATTAGTAGCTGAAAAGGAGTAATTTAAATGGAAATTAAAAATATAGCCGCAGCACTGCTTGAAGTTCAAAGAAAAATTAAAAATCCATCAAACACAGCTATAAATCCTTTTTTCAGGAGTAAATATGCACCATTACCTGATATTTTAAACTGTGTACGCCCAATTTTAACTGAAAATGGAATATTGTTAAT
>DADN01000049.1 GCA_002509665.1 Methanobacterium sp. UBA8 | reverse complement strand
ATTTGAAGCCCGAAACTAATCATGCTAATTTACACTTTGAAGATAAAGCAATTGAAAAAATTACTGAGGAGATAGAAAAAAAAATTTTTGAAGGAAACATAGAAGATGTTATTGGTAATATAGAACCTGCTTTTTTTAAGCAATATTTTGAAACTCCTGAAACTAAAACTGAGTTTTTAAAAATAGTTTATGCTAGATTAGATGATATTTTAATTAATTTCCTAACAGATATTGTAGATAAACATCCTACCGATAATGTTAGTTTAGAAGAATCTCAC
This sequence comes from Methanobacterium sp. UBA8, assembly GCA_002509665.1. Classification (GTDB taxonomy): domain Archaea; phylum Methanobacteriota; class Methanobacteria; order Methanobacteriales; family Methanobacteriaceae; genus Methanobacterium_D. The sequence goes on along the minus strand of DADN01000049.1, from coordinate 3,384 downwards.
ACGAGCATATATGCTAAAATCGATTCGAAGATAGATAAGATAACTATAAGGGTATTATATAAAGATAAACTTGATAATGAATACCCTCCTGTTGAAATTCCTATAAAAATTGTAGATAAAAGAATTAAAAGCACTGAAGCTAGTATAAATATGCCCATGTTAATAAAAAAATGGGAAGAAGAGCCCTTTATGAACGTAGCAGATATGGAAATGGAGGAGGATTTTTAAATGAGCATAACGACTTCTGTTGGTGCTTCAATTTCGATAGCACAAGTAACTGAATGGATTCCAAAAGTAATTAACTCTTTAAAACCTTTTAAACCTGAAGTAAAAAAAATGTCAATTAATTATAAAAGTAGAGATTCTGAAATTTCCTTAGCTCTTAATATACCTGATGGAATGAAGCGAAAATTTAGAAAAATCGAGATTCCTCGATATCAAAACTTTGAAGTTTCTGAAATGATGGATGAATCATTTAATGAAATTTATTTAAAAGAATCATTGGAATCAGATGATAAAAAAATAAAAATTAAATGTTCGAACTTACCTAGTAGTGAAAACTATTTATTAAAATTAAAAGGAGTAGTTCCTCAAAAAGCATTAGATAGTATCGTTTTTATCCAACCATCTATCAATAAAGATCGTTCAGATGATATGGATAAATATTGGCTAAGTTCAATGATAAGAGATGTAGAAACTATAGAAAAACTTTGGGATGGCTTAAATGTTGACGACGTAACTGCAGGAGTGAACATTGGTATTGATCGATATATCTCAGCTAAGTTGCCCACTAATATTAAAGAAGGATTAGACGCTTTAAATATGTATGCTATGGCCGGTGCTAAAGGAGACCGAAATAAAGTTTTAACAGCTTGGAAGCAACGAAAAACTAAAGGTTCCAAAGTAAAAAAAGATGAACTTTTTGAATTATTTAAGACATTAACTGCGAAGGATTTTTTTTCTGGATTTGTTGATGTTGAATATCCTTATAACCTAGGAAATATAGAAAACAAAGAGATTTTAAATACACTTCCTGAAGATATGTATGTAGAAGCCCTTACAAGATTAACACTTAAAGAACCAACAGCAGAATCATATATGAAATTTAGGAAAAAAGAGTATGTTAAGTGTGTAGAAAAAAAATTCCAATCATTATAAACATTCATTTTCATTTTTATCATTAACATCTACAAAAATAACAACATTAAATAAGATTGGTTTAATTATATCTCTATTCTAATCAGTTAAGCGATTGTGAATATCATAGATAATTCCCTTTTCTTTACCCTGAAATTCTGCCAAATATCTTGATAAACATAACTTAACCAGAAAGATCTTCATCACTCACAAAGATTTACACACCCCCTCAAAGTTTATATCTCCTTAAATTCAATGACAATGCGATTATATCTTTCAATAATTTTTCTCAGGGCTTTTCATCTTCAAGGATTTGTAATTTATTTTTTTGTATTAATAATATCAAGTAACTTTTTCAGAGGTCATCTGGGTCGGCTAGGAAGTATGCGTCCCGAACCCTATCCTTCAGCTTGTGTCCCATCATGTGCTCCCTTATTTCCTCTGCCATTCCTGCATTTATTAGTTGGGTGTTGAAGAATTTACGTAGCATGTGACTGGTTGCTTTGTGTTGAAGCCATCCTCATTTGGTTCCCAGTTATTTAATGAGTTAATGAAGAGCATTTGAAAGTAAAAAANNTGGAAACTGGTATCATACATCAATACCTAAAGAAGTCTAATAAAAATATTTTCCAAATTTTTTTTATTAATTTTTCTATATTTTTCCATGTCTCTTCATTTGCATAAGTGTTGGAACATACATAATTACAAATCCAAGGATCATGGACAATATAATGTCTGTTGTGCTTAGTATTCCAGATATTATAAAGTTATAGTAGATGAAAACTGTTACAGGTGCATATATTGCACTTGCAGTTACTACACCTGGAGAATATTCACCATACCGTAGGGTATAGTATGCATGCATTAAAAAATTTGTAAATATCCATGCAGCAGTGGCTAATCCTATCACTATAGTCCATTCATTGGTATAAAAGATTGCAAGAGATACTGATATTAGAACATAAGCCATGAGAATAATATTTCCAACGAAGAACTCTTTATAGTTTTTAGGTTGTCCGTAATACTTTATAGCGAAAGGCATGAATCTTGGGGCTTCTTCAACAATATGTATAAAATAAGCTATTGGTACAAGCCATAAAATACTTAAATCCATTTTTATTAATCCTCCTTCTAAAATTAATTATGTTTTTCCCTAATTTATATTAGAAATTTAATCAACTTACAATATTAATAAATAGAATAATCATAGTAATCTAAAATTATCGTTAATTATTCAATTAATTTCACATTAAAACTGATAAATTATGATGGGGGAGTAATCAAATGGAAAATATTAATTGGAAAGCAATAATGGCGGGTTCTGCTACAGCAATAGTGATAGGTATTTTATCTTCGTTTTTATTGATCTTTTCTCCGGTTTATTCTTATGGAATATATGTTGGATTCATAATCGGTGCTCTATTAACCGGTTATATGGTCGGAGGAACATATGTGGAAGGAGCAAAACACGGGATATTGATGGGCATCATCACTGCCATAATATTATGGGCCGTTTCAATTATTTATGGTTTAATTTTTCCCCCTGAGGCTTCATCAAGTGCAGTTATTATCGCAGGGATGTATGCACTCATTATTACATTAATCGTGTGTTCCCTTGTGGGTTCAATTTTTGGAGGCATTGGTGCAAAAATAAGATTGGCAGTTATTGTTGGATTTGTGGTTACATTTTTAATAGCTTTATTTACTGGACTGTATTTACCAAAAATGGGTTTAATAGCACCAGTAATTGGTGCATTCATCGCTGTTTATCTTGTGGAATCGAGTTATACTAATGGAATCTTGTACGGAGGAGTACCAACAAGCATAGCTGGACTTACATCCATTCCAATTGTCGTTTTTTTATCACCAAATCCAATAAACATCCAAATAGCTGGTTATAACATAACAGGGTCTATAGTCTCTTTTTTATATATCGGAGGAGCAGTTTCAGGTTTAATACTCTTTGGGTTCATTGGCTTAATCAGTGGAATAATCGCAGTAGCAATCAGAAAAAAGACCAATAACAAATTGGCATATGCACTAATAGCAATTGTTGGAATTATTCTTGTGTTTATTTTATCAAATGTAATTCATGTTGGTGCGGTTCTAAGTACTTTCGGGCCATCTTAACAAATTTTTTTTAAGAAAATATCCTGAGGCTGCATTTTCATTAATCAATTCTCATCAGGGGCCGCACTGCCTAAAAAGGTTAAAATAAGTATAACTACAGTTAAAATAACTCCAATG
>DADN01000008.1 GCA_002509665.1 Methanobacterium sp. UBA8 | reverse complement strand
CCTTTAAAACCAAATGAAGGTAAAAAAACAGATGAAGCACACCCTGCTATCCACCCAACAGGTACATTACCAACTGGTCTGGATACAAATGAACAAAAATTATATGAACTGATAGTTTACAGGTTTATATCTGTATTTGGAGAGGATGCTCTTCAGGAATTTGCATTCAGCAGGAAAAGAATGGCAAAAATGGGATGGCTTGATCATTATCCATTTAGAAAAATTGAAGATGAAAAATTCCCTGACATTAAAGAAGGGGACATATTAAAGGTTAATGAAATTTTATGTGAAGAAAAGGAAACAAAACCTCCTGCAAGATATAATCAAGCTTCTTTAATACGTGAACTCGAGAAAAGAGGTCTTGGTACTAAATCAACCAGGGCAAATATAATATCTATTCTCTACGACAGAAAATACATTGAAGGTCAGAAGATACAGGTTAATGAACTTGGTGAACACCTTATAGATACATTAAAAGAGTATTCTGAAGATATAACAAGTGAGGAACTTACAAGAAAGTTCGAAACAGAACTTGAAGATATAATGGCTGATAAAATTACCAAAGACCGCGTTATAGAAGAAGCTAAGGTTGGACTTTCATCTATTCTTGACGATATTGATAAAAATAAATCTAAGATTGGTGAGAAACTTTACGAGGCTTACCAGGAAAGCAGAATTGTAGGTCAATGTAAATGCGGTGGTAACCTGGTTATGAAATATTCTTACAGGACCAAAGGCACATTCGTGGGATGTTCTGCTTATCCAAAATGTAAGGTAACTTATCCTATACCTAGGGGCACTAATGTGCTTAAAACTAAATGTGAAAAATGTGGGCTTCCGATGATATCATTTGGAAAACCGCGCCAGAGGGCATGTCTGGACCCAAAATGTGGTAGGAATGGTAAAGAATCGACAAATGAAGTTGTTGGTATCTGTCCTCAGTGTGGTGAGCAGCTGATTAAAAGAATGGGTAGATATGGGGAATTTATAGGCTGCAGCGGGTTCCCGAAATGCAGATTTACAAAGTCGGTTGAGGAGCAGGAAGCTAAATAAATTGGGGGATAAAGCTCAAATATCTAATTATTTTGTAATAAATTTACTATTTTTATTTTTTAATTCTTTTATTATTCAGTTTAGCAAAAAAATCTTTAAATGGGCGGATAAGTATTTATTTTAAATTTTATTCCTTATTTTTGAATATTAATCTTAATAAGTATAATTTGTAAAAATAGGATAATATTATATTGATTAATCATTCGATGTTAGTTTAATTGAAATTATAGCTTAATCTAGTCATCTGTTCTGAGTCTTTTTACATATACTATAATTCCAATTAAAATAATGAAAACTATTGATGAGAGAACGAAATAGGAATAGATATCTTTTGGAAATGAATTATGATTGGTATAACCTGATGGATATTCCAAACCTACGCCTATAGCTAAATCTATGGCGAAAACCCAATATGCTGTTCCAAAAACAATTGATTTAATACTGAGTTCATCTTTAAAACCGCAAACTGGACATTTTTTTTTATCATCGTCAATTATACTTCCACAATTGGAGCAAATTTTCTGGAATTTATCTGGATTAGTTAAATCTTGAATGTATTTTAAATTTCCTCCACATTCACATTTGGAGTCAAAATCTTCGGGAGATTCACTAGGTTGGAGTTCATAGTATCCGCCGCAGGTATCGCAAATAAGATAAGGCATAAACACACATTTAATGTTAATAATATATATTAGTTGGTATTGGCTACTAAATTCACCAAAAAGATTTGATTTGAATACATTTTGATTAGGAAATGGTGATGAGATTAAATTATTTTTATAGTGGCGGATCCAGGAAATTTCGAGGATTATCGGGACTTATCATCTTAAAAATCATGCCTAAACCATATATTACAGATAAAACTGCGAAAAGAGAGAATTTTAACATCGTTATATTGTAATTATCAATTTGGATAATTACATTGATTAATCCCCAGCTTCCTACAAAAAATAAAACTGCAGCTAAAAGGTAGATCAATCGCCTGTAGATAGTGTCTAATACTAATTCATGACTTCTATAACGCATTAACATAAAACACATGCCACATGTTAAGCCAAAAAGTCCAATCGGTAAATTTATTATAACTGTCTGGTACAAAATAGCACCTGCCAAACATGATAAACTTACTAAAATTAGGGCTGCAGGAGCACGCAGGTATTTTGTTGGCCCTGCGGTTTTTTTCATTCCCACAAGTTTCTCATCGGGTTGATTGGGACCCATAATGTATTTAAAAGTTCCACCGCATTCACAATTTTTATCAAACAAATCGGGGGATTCTTCTTTATGCACTTCATAATATGCCCCGCACTTATTACAAACAAGATAACCCTTAATTAATGGTTTTAAAAATTTTATATGGTCAACTATTTGGTCTAATTCATTTAATTTAAGATTAAGACATTTTTCTAGGTATTTATCTCCAATTAATTTTTCTTCAATCCGGGAATATTCGTGATAGGGCATGATGATTTCTAAATATGTTTTTCCTCCACGTGAATATATTTCAACTTTATATTT
>DADN01000216.1 GCA_002509665.1 Methanobacterium sp. UBA8 | reverse complement strand
CAGGGATGTGCTTGAGGAAAGGTTATAGTTGAGTAAGCTGGAGTACACCAGGATCTCTACAGTGGAAGATATTTGGCTTTTTATTAACGTTTAGATATTTAAGTTCAAATTCGACTATTCTCTTTTTTCCACTAGACTATGATCTCTTCGAGCCTTCAGTCTATTCAGTTTCTTTTGAGGTTTTTTCAGTAACCATAACTCTCTCAAGAGTGATTAGTCTTAATTCTTCTAGTTTTCAAAAATGAGTTATGTTAAGGTATGGCATCGAGAGGGTTCGTGGGTTTTAAAGATTTTGGATCATAAAAATTAGAAAATCATTTTTTGTAATTTGGACTAGAAATTATTCTGAAAAGCGCAATTTTTTTTGCGAGATTTATACACAACCAATTTTGAAAACTTGTTCAATTCAAGAACCTTATTTTTTATTAAGTGGTCTTAAAAAATAGTAATTTATACTTTTAATAAAATTACTGACTTAGTACCAAAATCTAGTGATGAATNNTTCAAAATCACTAGATTTTGTAATTGGTCACAATCGTCGTGATACAATTTAAGAATTGAAGTCTTTAGATGTCGAATGTTGATTTTGATGCTAATCGGATTCTTCTCGCTAATCCAGATTTTCAATCAAAAAATGCGAAAATCACTAGATTTTGGAACAGAGTCAAAATTACTACTTATTATATAGAAAAAGGTAAAAAACCAACATATTTACAATAAAAATAATTTGATACATCCAAGATATATTAAGTAGACATTTACCAGAGAGTATTTTCTATAATTAACTAAAAAAAGTTAAATATTTTCATATATAAGTATTTCATCTGTGTCTGCTCAAGAGATAACAAACTGGGAATTAATTTATGGGTCGATTAAATTATTAATTTACAATAAGGCCTATTTTGAGCAATTTCTCGTAATATATTTAAAGTCGTGTGTTTTTTATCTAAAGGTTCTTTTGATTCAGCTTTTTGAGAGACTAAGCATCAAAAACGATTTTTTATCAGATGTTGCAGCTTTTGAAGGTATAATTATAGGCTTGTCTATTCCTATTTCCTTGCAGGTTGTCTCGTGGATTGCAGATAGATATGAAGACAATGAGATTTCTCAGGTTTTCATAAAAGAACCGTTGTACAAGTGGCAGTTCTATTTAATAATGCCGAATATTGCAATATCAATATTACTTAGGCTATTTAATGTAGAGAAACCTATAATATTAGTCCTAATTTACCTTTGGTTTCTTATAAACATATTTATATTTTATAAATTCATAAAGTTGGTAGAACAATATACAACAAATACAGATAAAGTATTGATTAAAATATTTAGAAAAAACGTGGACGATATGCTTGAAGAATAAAAATATTGAAACAAAGGAAAAAAACTTTTACTTCTTTTTAGAGAAAATAGTAAATGTAGCTTTAGCCAAAACGAAAAAAGGCGATAGTCAATCAGTCATAGACATATTAGATAATTTAAGAGACGTATTTGATAAATTTTGGGATTTAAAGCAAAAAAATCCTCAAAAATTTAACGAATTATTTTGGGATTATGATTTTTTTAGAAATTATGTTCAGTCGCCTAATAACACATCTGAACTAAAAAGAGATACCTCTTATATGTTAGCATTTTATCCCGAAAAAACATTAAAGGGAATTACTGTATTTATTCAATCGTATGAGAAAATATGGCAATGTGCAATAAAATATAATAATAATGCAGTAAGTGATTATTCTGTTTATCATTTAGTAGCAATGCTTGACAAAGTTGCACGTGAAGAATCCAATGATCTGATTATAGGACAATTTTTAAGAGTAATCAATTCAATCTCATTTCAAGCAACTAGTTCAAGAGAACTGAATATTGATAGTTCTATTTACACAGCTTCAATTTATTGGTATTTTAATATAGTATTTAAGAATACGTCATCAAAGAACAGAAACTTTGATTTATCCTATTTAGATATATTTAATCAACATTTTTTTAAGTCACTACAAAATATTGTTTCAAGTAATAAAGATTCACTTTTCTATAATTTTATTTTCTACTTATATGACGGCATATTAGTGTTTCCACATCGCGAAAAAGAAATTTGGAATTACACTAACTTAGGTCTTAGACTTGGAATACAAAATTTTCATGAATATTATAATTTTCATAAATTAAATGTGAAAGCGATGGAATTAGAGTATTTATTTGAAAATTTAGATGAAAAAGAGAGTTTACAATTTTATTTAAGTGAATTAAATAAAGTGGAAATGATTTTGGATCCAATACTTTCTGGAAAACAAAAAGAAACAGCTTTAGAGGTCAAAAATAAAATAATAGAGTATGCTATTTCTCAACTGAAATTCAATAATGTTTTAGATATTACTTTTGATATAAGCTCTTATTGTTTATTTAAACAAAAACCTGAATATATTAGGTATTTATGGGAGTATAAACAGCCTTTTGACGCAAATGCATCTTATTATGGACACGATATTTTACCAAACACAATAAAAGAACTTTTCATTTGTATTCGGTTAAG
>DADN01000042.1 GCA_002509665.1 Methanobacterium sp. UBA8 | reverse complement strand
TAAGCCTATTACAAGACTTGTAAGGGGTCCGGCAGAAGCCATTTTTGCTTCCTGTCCAGGTTTTCTTGGTATCGTTTCCATAGCCGATACCCCCCCAAAAAGGAAGAGAGTGATATTCTCAATTTTGACCCCGTAACGCATTGCCATATATGAATGTGCAAGTTCATGTATAATGATCGAAGCAAAAAGTAGGATGGCTGTCAGGACTGAAAGTGAATATCTTGTGATAGACGGCTCAACTCCCTCAAAACCAAATGGCTGTGGGTTGATCGCAAATACATAAGCAAATATGGGTAATATGAGAAGGAAAGTTATGTGCAGCCTGATAGGTATACCCATAACACTTCCGATTTTCACTGATGATTTCATAAAACAAATACCCCCATTTTCATTTTTATAATATTAAGCAGATGACTAAACGTTAAATATGAACTAACGCTAAATCAAATAAAGCTGAATCGGAACTTAAAATATCAGGTCCAGACTGTCAATAATAACACAGCTCACCGGGAACCGGAAATTGTAGGTAGTCCTGCTCATAAATCCCGCTGGAGCTACTTGTAAATTTCCCCTAATTCTGCTCATAAACTTTCCTGATAAACTTTTCCTAATAAAGTTGTCTTGTAAAAGTTACCCTGATCAAGTTGCCTTATAAATTGTTCTTAATAAAGATAACTGACCCCATTTATTATTTGGCAATAATATGGTAATAATATTATACATATCTGTTTGTACGTAATTAGTACGATTTAGTACATAATTATATTAGTACGTGATTAGTACATGATTAATTAGTACGTGATTAGTACATGATTAATTAGTGCGTAATTAGCAAATTAACAGGCTATAGAAAAGATATTCAGAGAAAATAATGTGAGAAAAACAAGGAAAACTTAAAGGGAGATCAGGAAATATAAAGAAACTTAAGGAAATATGGAGAAAATTTAAGAAAAAAAATACAATGAAAACATAAGGGAAATGAAGTAAATGTTAATGGAAATTGGGTAAAAAGAAGTAAGATTTAAAGTTCTGCTGTTACTTTTTTCAGATCTTGCAGGAATTCTTCTATATCATGAGCTGTGTTATGAGGCATCAGGACCAAGCGAAGAGATCTTGGGTTGCGGGTGATTGAGACGTTCCAACCAAATTTCATAAGGAGTTGCTCCCGCACAAGATCAGGGTCCGGAACTCTCAGGGCGACCACGTTCATTACAGGCTCGATCAGAGGTTCGAAGCCGAGTTTTCGAGCTTCTTCGACCAGTTTTGAGGTAAGCCGCATGCAATACTGTACATTTTTTCTATATCCATCACGTCCCAGATACCTCATGACGGCATAAGTGGCAGCGGCTGATGCTCCACTGCGAGTGCCTGTGAGAGTAAACTGAGCCTTTGTTGTAAGATATGGAGTATTTACCTTAAGGGAGTCCATGAAAGAAGGAGATCTGAATAACAGGGCACCTGAGGGGATTGTGGAAAGCCCCATCTTATGGGGATCTATTGCAATGGAGGTCACGCCTGGAACTTTGAAATCGAAAGGATATGGCTCTTCAATGAATGGAATCACAAACCCTCCGAAAGCCGCATCAATATGAAGGAAAAGCTCATTTTCAAGAGCAAGTTTTGCAAGCTCCTCGATCGGATCTACCTGGCCGAATTCCGTATTTCCTGCTATCCCTACGAGTCCGATGGTGTTTGAATCTACCAGGCTTTCCACAGATGCGATATCCACCCTGAATTCAGAATCCAGAAAAGCTCTTTTAATCTCAATTCCCATCATATTGGCGACCTTATCAAAAGAGAAGTGAGCTGACTCGGGAACAATTATGTTGAGGATTCCACCTGACTTTTTCCCGCCCTCAGTTACGAGGTTTTTCATACCCCTGATAGCCTGAATATTAGATTCCGTGCCTCCTGTTGTAAGATAACCGCAAACCGAACTCTCACAGGACTCTCCACAAGGAATTTCAACAGACTGAGCATGAAGAAGTTCTCCCAGCATCTTGATAACTTCTTTTTCCAGTCTGTGGGCACCTGCAAAAAGTCCCAGGTCACCCAGGTTAGCCTCAATAAATAGCCTGTGAGCCTCAACCGCGATTCTGTGAGGGTGAGTGCACATCGAACTTAGAACCCTATAGTAATCCGTATCTTCTGACTTTACATCTTCCAGATAGGAAAATATCTCTTTCTCAGAAAGACCCTGCTCATTCATGTGGATAAAGTAAAATCAGTTTTATTTAAAAGACTTATGGAATATAACTGCTAAATTACCAAGTAACTCTACTAATGTTTCTTTGATGCATAAGAAGAGATTAACTTTTAATAATTAATTTGAAATTCAAGAAGAAGTTCCAAAAAAGACATGAAAGCAGTAACAAGGAAAGGAAATATCAAGAGAATACATGTTAAATAATGAAATAAAGATAAAAGAAATTAGTGGAATAAAATTAAAATAAAGATAGAAAGAAAAATAGATCAAAGGAAAACTGATCAAAGAAAAATACAAAATATGGGGAAAAATGGGGAAAAATATGGAAAAAAAGTATGTGATAGAGGGAAAGATATTAGGTTGATTTTATATTGACTTGATATAAATCTAAAAATGAGTGTTAGAGTTCATAATCACATGGATGTCTACCCCAGAGGGAGACCCCTATATTTCGAGTGGAACAATTTTTATCGGTCTGGAAAGAGCAAATTCATATGAACGTTAAAATAATTTATAAATATTCAAGATTTTAAAAACAATTTTATTTTCCTGATAGATTTATCTTTGTCTACGAAATGAAATATATTTAATCAAAATTCAGTTTATTAATGGAAACTTCTCTAAAAATAATCTAACCTTTTTAATAATAAAGTATATATACTATTAATTCCATAACAAAACAACATTATTTTGCAAATAAACAAAATAAAATTCTATTTTATTTTGCTGCTTTGAATCTAAAATCCCTTTAATGGAAATCATGGGGTCCGGGGGTTATATAAACTTTCCAGTTGAAATAAGGGGGTCTATCTTTTGTTTTCACTCTTTTCTTCATTTTTCTATTTCTCTAACTTTCTNNCTTTCTGTTATTTTTTCTAAATTTTTTACATTCCTTAATTTATTTAATCTTCTAGCTTTTTTAATCTTTTAACTTTCTTTACTTTATGTACCTTCTTATTATTTTTCTAATTTTTATTCTTTGTTTTTTATTTCCTTCATCTTTTCATAATTTTTCGATGTAAAGAGTTTTTTTCAGTTTACATAATTCTAATTTTATCTTAAAATTTTTATTCTTTAAATTTATGTAAAAATCTCAAAAATTTTTATAATCTTCTCCATACGAAAGGAAGGATTTAAATTCAACCTCCAATGGTTCTGGAATTCAGAATCTTTTTTCTCAGACGTATTTAGCCCCATGATATTGGTTTTTACTTGTGATATTTAAGGTAAAAGTAGTCTCCACTGGAAATAAACGGGTCTTTACCATAACAATTAATACGGTGTACTTCCATTGCATCTACTGCAAACATAGCTTAAAATTACTTGATTATAAACCAATTTCATATAAAATTTTGACAAAAGAAGATCCGGAATATAGATTTTATCTGGGCTTACAAGATATCTTAACACTTAAGACTTGCCCGCCATTTTATCAGCAATTAGTAGAAAATAAGAGTTTCAGGCATTAACTATAAGAAAGATGTATCTTCTATCCCTTTTTCCTCATGAGCAGGATTCATAGGTTTTTTCACAAAGGTATAAACATATGAAGTAAAATCTCAGAAATACTAAAGTATACTTTAGTTCTAGATATTGAGAACTAAGAATTAGGAATTAAAAGTTTAATCTTTTCCCTTTCCAAATATCCCTTGCATAGAACTCCCATTTACAACCCCCTTAAAATTCCTTGATGACCATCACATAATTATTGAAACCCACTCAACGGCTATTGTAATATCAGTATAAAGCCTGTCAAACAGGTTATGGTTACAATTATCTAAGCATTTGAGCAGGAGAACTAAAAGCAACCCTAATAGAGAACTATAAAATGTGTCTTTAAGAAAGACAACTCTAAAAAATTAGCTCTAAAAAATTAGCTTTAAAAGCACAAATATTCAATAGTTATGGATTCGGAGAATTAAAATTGGCTGTAAACTGTAAAAATTTCTTCTGATTTCAGGCAGCAGTAAAACGCTTAAAATTAGTAAAAATTTAAAAAAACACTTAAAATCAGTAAAGCATTTAAATTAGTTAAAGTTTAAGGACAATAAAAAGCTGAAAATTTCAGATAGCATGCAAAATGACTTCCCAAAAACATATTCTGTGAGCAAAATTTCAATTACTCTAGCTTACAAAAATAAAAATGAAAGTAAGGTGCAGAGAGGGTAGTACAGAGTTTGTCAACTGTATTAATTAATTGATTATTTATATTAATAATTTACATATTTAAGTTACTATATCAATTAATTCAATATATTAATAATTTACATTATAGTAAATCCGCATTAGAAGTATCTTAATTCATTAAATGCTTAATGTCATAATTATTATAGAGGGTCATTCATGATAAAAGCTCAATCATTAGACGGCTTATTCGAAAAATTACTTGACGGAAAATCAATTTTCAAAAACAAAGAAGTACTTCGGCATTCTTACACGCCTGATCTTTTGTTGCACAGAAACGAGCAAATTAACAGTCTTGCAACAATCCTGGTTTCTGCACTCCGAGGAGAAACTCCTTCCAATGTACTTATTTATGGAAAAACCGGAACAGGAAAAACCGCGGTTACCCGTTATGTTGGAAAAGAACTTGAAAGGGTAAGTGAAGACAAATCACTTTTTTGCTCTGTTGTTTATATCAATTGTGAAGTAATTGATACACAGTATCGGCTCCTTGCAAATCTTGCCAGACATTTCGAAGAAGAAGTTCCTATGACCGGGTGGCCTACTGACCAGGTCTTCATGAAATTTAAGGAGGCAATCGATTCCAGAGAGCAGGTCATTGTCATAATTCTGGACGAAATCGATAAGCTGATTAAAAAAGGCGATGATGTTCTTTATAATCTGTCGAGAATTAATACAGACCTGCGGAGAGCTAAAGTCAGTATGATCGGCGTTTCAAACGACCTGAAATTTACGGAATTCCTTGACCCCAGGGTCAAAAGTTCCCTAGGTGAAGAAGAACTGATTTTTCCTCCTTATGATGCTGAACAGATAAGTGATATCCTGAAACAAAGGGCAAAAATGGCTTATACTAACGACGCTCTCGGTGAAATGGTAATTCCCTTATGTGCTGCTTTTGCAGCTCAGGAACACGGTGATGCAAGGCGCGCACTTGACCTCCTGCGGGTCTCGGGGGAAATTGCGGAACGGGAAAATCAGCCTCAGGTTCTTGAAGAACATGTAAGGCGCGCTCAGGAAAAAATCGAAATTGATCGCGT
>DADN01000061.1:1480-4156 GCA_002509665.1 Methanobacterium sp. UBA8 | reverse complement strand
CCAAAATATATAGTTCCATCACTACCAATAGCAGGAGAAGCACTTATAATACTCCCAGCAGTATAATTCCACTTTTGAGTACCGTTAGGATTTAAAGCATACAAATGATTATCCCAGCTTCCGAAATATATTGTTCCATCACTTCCAATAACCGGAGACGAAGTTATATGGCCATTAGTTGTGTAATTCCACTTGGTATTGTTGGTTTGTGGCCCATTATACTGCGATTGACCAGTATTATTCAAATCATGCCCGCTTTTAGGCCATGATGAGTTCTGCAAACCTGCTGCTGATACTGCACTGCACAGTATAACCCCTAAAATAAGGGTTAATATCAAAATTAATGCCTGTTTTTTAAATTTAACATCCCCTTTGTAAATTGCTCGAAAATCTTTTTTGACAGCGATTATAAGTTCTAATCTTTTGAGAACTTTATGCCATTCCCCCTAAAATTAAAAATTTTGAATGTTTTCTAAATTTTTAATGAATTATGTTCTTTGGTAAGGTATAACATGCTTATAAATTTTATTAAAAATTTATATTAAAAAACATATGTCTTTTGTAAATATATTCAATTATTATAGCTTAAAATACATTTTTATGTTTAAAAAGTCTGTAATTTTTTAAATAATTAAAAAATAAACTTAATTTAGATTTAAATTATATTTTAATCTTAAATATTTTGGCATTAAGCGGATTAATCAACATTTAAATGTTAAAATTATTTCAGTAGATTTTTTATTCAGTTAGGATAGTAACTATTAAAACTAAGTATTATAATACCTAAAATAGAGGTTTAATGTCTTATCTTGTTTGCGATAAATCCAAGGGTTACAGTGAGCTCCAGATTTATGCCTGTCTATTAATTACATTTTTAAAAGATGATAAGGCACTTAAAATCGTATCGTGACAAGCGTTAATGTTAGAATTTGAAAATACTAAAAGAGCGGGGAAAATTATTCTGTAAAATTAAGCAATAGAGGAAAATTTAATGAAAAATAAAGGAAGAAACTTCTTAATTGCTGTAGGTACTCTTTTACTAATCGGATCTTTACTCTCTTTTTTAAGCAATGGAATACCCTCACAGCTGTTGAATAACACATTTTTAGGTATCTGGTTTATTATTATGGGTATGACCGACATATTCAGAGATTATGAACATATCATGCTGAATAAAAATTTTTATATGGCCCTATTGGGCTTGAACCTGTATATTCTAGCAATAACCGTCTATATTTACCTATTTAAACCTGCATTTACAAATGATCCCTATTTTTACTTATTTGTTCTGTTTTTAGTATTTTTAACATCATCAGTTATTTTTGGATACAAAAAGTTCAGAGAATATCGAAAAATAGTTGAGCCCTACGAAAGTGTCCTTAAAATAAACCCTAAAGATGTTACTGCATTAATTAATAAAGGCATCGTTTTTACAGGGTTTAAAGCATACCCTGGAGCAGTAGAATGTTTTGATGAAGCACTCAAAATAGATCCTGAAAATGTTCAAGCTCTGTACAACGAAGGAAATGTACTTGTAAAAATGGAAATATACCAAACAGCGGCAGAATATTATGAAAAAGCGCTTAAAATAGATCCCAATAACATTGATATATGGAATAATAGAGGTAATGCCCTTACAAAGCTTAAAAAATATCAAGAAGCAATTGATTGTTATAATACTGCCCTAAAATTAGATTCAAGTGATGCCAGCATATGGTATAATAAAGGAACTGCTCTTCAAGAACTTGGGAAATGCAATGAGGCATTGGAATGCTATAACAAGGTATTGGAGTTATATCCAGATTTTGAGTTTAATGAAAAAGCTAAAAAGGTTTTAAAGATTAATAGATGATAAAATATACCAGTTTTAAATTAAATTTCAAAATATATCATCACATAAATAAGTTAATTCTAAATATAAAGTATAGTCGTTCATGTTCAGTTAATGTGTGTAACTTAAAACCGTTTTAAAGGCTTTAGCCACTTATCCCTATTAAATATAAATTGAAAAAATTAATGTATTCAGGTTTTTTTAAAAAATTCCTTTTTTCTCACGGTTCAACTCTCTTCATCTTGATTCTTTTTTTTAATCGTATTGCAGCCTACTGTTTGGTACATATCGTCTATTCCCATATTTCCTTTAAAGACTGATCCTGGGGATTTTCCAGCCATATACCCTTTGAAATCCTTTTCTAAATTGGAAACATCTTCGTACTTATGGCCTAATTCTTCTGATAAGCATTTTATACTTTTTTTATCCATATCTTCATCGTTAACAAGGTTCATTCGGCCGACTCGAGTCATGTTAGGAATTACAGGCAAATCCTTTCCATAAATTATTTGATCATCTAAAAATTGTATATCATCCGGGCCGCCTTTACCATCATCTTTATTAATCAGCACCCCATTATCAAATGATGCCCAAATTTGGAGTGTTGTGCCATTTATGTTTTTTTGTACATCGTGAATTATTACATCACGCCTGTTGATTCCCCAAAGATCTGTGCCTACTATCTCAGCAGCAGCACGAACGGGGTTGTTATTAAATGCTGTGTAGTTTCCTTCCCTATAATACTGAGGTGCATTAGGTACGCTGATGAATTCTCCATCCTGCATTTTAAACAATTTATTTAATGTGGTTCCTGTGAAGTAGATTACAAATCCGACATAATTGTC
>DADN01000061.1:0-1398 GCA_002509665.1 Methanobacterium sp. UBA8 | reverse complement strand
CCACTGCCCACAATCCAACCATCGCTGGTTATTACAGTATGGTAAAAAAGACCACCCTTAATTTTGTATTGTATTTCGGCATTTTTCCCATAGAAACTGTTTTGTGTGATTATTAAGTCAGCAGGAAATGTTGCATCTCTCCTAAAAGCAACTACATGACGACTACTTGTAACCTGTACTATCACTGAACAACAGCCCTCATCTAAATCATTATTTATGTTTACCGGCCGTTCCATCTTACTATTTACAGTCATATTGCGCATCTTAATTCCATTTTTTTTATTTTATTTAATAATTGTTGAAAATAGTCATATTGATTAAACATATTCTCTTTTATTTATAGTTAAATTTGGCGTATATTCTAGAAATTTAATACGAAAATAAGATCCTTAATTTCAGGTATTGATACTAACATCATAATCAATAACATACACGTTAATGTCTTCTTACCTTTTCCAAACATTTTATGTTGGCCCAATATTCGTATTTAACCCCTTCAGCAATTTTTATCAGTGACATTCGTACAGTTTATAGGGGAAATTCATCCAGTTAAAATTCCAGATGCAATATTATTTATTATAACTATCGTTAAGTTTATATATATTTTTTCGTTATTATAAAACAATAAGATAAATAAATTCTAAATTATTCTACAACATTTTAAAAAATGTCTATGCCTAAAATTTTGCAAGCTGTCAAATCGAAGATTTGACACTGCAAACACAAAGTTAAAGAAAATGCTTCGCATTTTTTGTACATCAAAAACGACGTTTTTGATAGTGTTTGCAAGCTTCGATTTTTGAAGACCGACGGTTTTGTGAACATGGGCGTTAAAAAAATACAAATTAGATTTCAGAAATCTTTTAATGAACATATTAATAGTAGTAGATAGATAAGAGAGTTTTTACAGTTTTTTTAAATCATAGATAATTGCTAATAAAATGAAAAAGAGGATTTTATGAGCTGGGATTTTTCAGAAATATCAAAATCTTTCCTGAAGGACAATAAAGGAAAATTATTAGTAGAAGGCAATTTTGGACTAGAAAAAGAGTGTCAAAGGATTATATCCACTGGCGATCTTGCTTTAACGCCGCATCCCCCCGTATTTGGAGATAAAACCAAAAATCCACATATTACAAATGACTTTTCTGAAAGTCAGATTGAGATGATAACAACACCCTTTAATTCAGCTGAAGAAGCGTATGAATCATTAAACACGATAAACCTTAAGGTTGAAAAGGGTATTGGTAATGAGCTGTTATGGCCGCTCAGTATGCCTCCAAAGCTTCCAGATGAAGAAGGAATTCCCATTGCATGTTTTCCTGGTTCTGAAGATGGAAAAAATATGGAAACATATCGAAAAGGGCTGGCACTCCGATACGGTAAAAAAATGCAGAT
>DADN01000157.1 GCA_002509665.1 Methanobacterium sp. UBA8 | reverse complement strand
ATATATAGTTATGCTATTTTTTAATTTTTAAAAGAATTTTAGATTTTCTAATAAGTGTTTATAACTGGAATATGCTCTAAAAATTTAATAAGTTTATTTTCATAAAAATTTTCCAAAAATATATGGTATCTTGAAGATTTTAATTGATTTAATCCATATTTTTTAAGATAATATAATTAAAATTAAAAGATTAATAAAAGAAAATATTTTTAAAAAAATTCAGGATAAAATTACTTTAGATTAAATGTGCCAATAATTATTTCCTGTTGCATAACAGAATATTTCCTGTCCCCACATTTTCGGCTTCAACTTCTCTTATTATGGTCACCATTGCCTCTACTGGTAATCCCATTATTATACTTGCATCTTCTGCAATGGTTTTTACAAGCTCTTCTTTCTGTTCCTTTGTTAATTTAGGTCCGTCAATTGTAATTACAGGCATGATATCACTCCTTAAATTTTATTGGGTAATTGTTTATTTTCAATGTTTAAATAGTTATAGGGAATTTATTCTTTCTTTGAATTTTTCAATCTCTTCTTTTACGTGTTCTTTAGATATCATTGCAGGGCCGTATATGCCAATAGAAGGAAGTACCTCGAGGCCAGTTACTTCAAGGATATTATGGGTTATAAATTTGAAGAGTTCATCTAAATCTCCATGAGGACCTTCAGAAGAATATACATCCCTAGTTGCACCAGTTGTAAATGATAAAACTGCTTTTTTACCTTTAAGTAGGCCAGTGTCGTATAATTTTCCTTCTGCTATATTGTGAACAACTCCAGGTAAGAATACCCTGTCAAACCACCCTTTTAAGATTGCAGGGGGTGATGTCCACCATACTGGAAACTGGAAAATTATCATATCTGCCCATTTTATTTTTTCTACTTCATCTTTAATATCCTGAGAAAGTGATCCAGTTCCAACTGCATTCATCTGCTCCATCATTGGATTAAACTGTTCATTATTTTGTCTTTGTGAAAAATCGCTTTCATCAAGGACCGCTTTAAAGCGCATCCCATATAAATCTGATATTTTAACTTCATGCCCTTTATCTCGTAATATTTTGGCTGCAAGATCTTTCATAACTCCATTTAAAGAATTTGGCTCAGGGTGTGCAAAGACAATAAATACATTCATAACATCAACCTCCTTTTTAATATTTATATACCTAAAAATTTAAATTCTTTTTGATGTATTATATAAATAGCTGCATTTTAAAAAGAAAAATAAGAAATTTTATTAAACATCTGGAAAAAGTAGTATTTTATTTAAATATTAGAATTAATTGATGATTAAGTATATTTTATAATTAATAAACAACATTATGAGGGCTGCTATTTGTCTGAAACTAAATCTAATGAATGTTTTTCTATATCACTGGAAGGTATATCTTCTAAAATCCCTGATGAAGGTATAAATATAAGAGATTTCCTTGATTTGATGGGTGACCATGGCGGATTGATCATATGTTTAATTCTTACAACTCCTTTTTTAATACCAGTATCTATTCCAGGATCTAGTATACCTTTTGGGCTTGGAATTATGTTTATTGGAATAAGCAGGATTTTTAACAGGTATTTAATACCTAAATTTATTATGGAATATGTGCTGCCTAAGGAAACTCTTCTAAAGATATTGAATGGAACCATGTCGGCTTTAGGANNAAAAGTAGAGAAGTATATTAAGCCTCGTTTTTTAGTATTGAGTGAAGGCCCTGCAATAACTCGATTTAATCTTTCTTTAATGGTATTTACTTCTTTTTTACTTATGCTCCCTTTACCTGTACCATTAACAGACAGTTTACCTGGATATTCGATCTTTTTTTTAGTTCTGGGGATTCTTGAACATGATGGTTACTTCATTTTAGCAGGATATCTATTGACCAGTGTAACTACCATTTATTTCAGCCTGATATTTTTATTTGGCTATGCTGGAATATCATTAGTTTTATCTCATTTTGGGATATATCTGCCTCAATTTTAGGCTGGGAACATGTCCCAGAATTTTTGTCTATTTTGAAAGATTAAATAGCAGATTTAGACTTTGTATTGGGAAAAGCATCACTAATTAAGAATGAAACAATTTTCAATCATCTAAATCCGCTTCTTCAATATATAAANNAATTAAAAAAAATTTCTAAAGGTCATATGAAGAGCATTTATAGTTATCCATTATTTCAGGATAACTGACATGCTCTTTTTTCAAGGAATACATACAAGTTACTGTATCACATCATGTGCAAGGAGCGGACTGATTAGTCATTTGAAAATAATAAGTATTGGTCACTATCTGGGGAGTAGTGACCAAATGGAACTTTTTATGATACAGTTAGATAGTAGATCGTTCTGACTTATATATCTTTGCATGTCGGATAATTGAAAATACAAATATTCCAAACAATGTGTATTTATTTCATAAATAGCAGTAGACATATTTAAGACTTAATTTCTGAAGCTGATTTAATGTTTTTTTGATAGTGATTTATATAAATTTACATGTCAATTTAGCAAACTTTAAATAGTTAAATGTTTACATTATAATTGAACATAATTGGTTTTATAGTTCAATGTGCTTCACAGGAGTAATGATATAATATTATTACTCCTCATTAAAATTTAAACGATAGTTACTAAGATGACTAGTTAAGGCATAGATCTTAGTACTACATACACCGCACCTGTTTATATTGGATCTATGCCTTAAATTAATTTAATTTTAAATATTAATCTGTTTGAACGTATTTGCAGCATTCTAAATATAAAAATAATTTCTTCTTTTAAAGCCGTGATTTATTTTAATAATATTAATCATAGAATTAATAATACTTAATTTGAAATTACATT
This sequence comes from Methanobacterium sp. UBA8, assembly GCA_002509665.1. GTDB lineage: Archaea > Methanobacteriota > Methanobacteria > Methanobacteriales > Methanobacteriaceae > Methanobacterium_D. The sequence continues at coordinate 620 of DADN01000157.1, read as the reverse complement.
TTAAAATATCTTAAACAGGAGGAGTGAACAGATGAGTAAGATAGGAGTTTTAGTGGGACCAAGTTTTGAAGATGCAGAATATACTGAACCTTCAACAGCATTTAAAAAATCTGGACATGAATTAACTCATATTGGATTAAAAGGCGGACAGACTGTAAATGGAAAAGAAGGAAAAACAAAAGTCGTAATTGATAAATCTGCTAAAGATGTATCAGTAAATGATTTTGATGCAATATTTATTCCAGGAGGATGTTCTCCAGATAAGCTAAGAGAAGATGAAAAAGTAGTGGAATTTGTAAAAGAATTTGTTGAAAGTGATAAGCCTGTTTTTGCAATCTGTCATGCCCCTCAGCTTTTAATTACAGCTCAGGTTATTGAAGGGAGAAAAGTTGCAGGGTGGAAATCTATTGTTCAAGATATTAAAAATGCTGGAGCCGAGTTTGTAAATGAAGAAGTTGTTGAAGACGGCAATATCATATCAAGCCGCGGACCTAATGATATTCCTGCTTTTACTGAAGCATCCCTTAATAAATTAGGATAAGCGGAGGTTATTAGTACACAAAATTTATTTATTTTTTAAAATAATTAATATTTTAATTGTATAAAGTAAGAATTTTTTT
>DADN01000253.1 GCA_002509665.1 Methanobacterium sp. UBA8 | reverse complement strand
ATGTTTCACATAAACTGCATTCTTCTTTATTTTGAATTACAAGGGTGTCTCCATCAATTATAAGAACTTCCATTGGACATACATCCGCACATTCTCCGCAGTCTGCACCATCACATTTATCGAAATTAACTGTTATTTTGACCATATAACTCACCAGCTGTTTTCAATATACCATTTACTAATTTAACCTACCTNNATTTACTCCTCATATCACATTCATATTCTTCCAGGGCTTTAATCTACAGCTCCTGGAAATCCTGAAGATACTGAAGTTATTTCATCTAATTTAGATTCTTCAAAGTATTTAAGGTTTTTTTCTACATTTCCTGGGCGAATTTTATAAATTTTAATTCCAGCATTTCTTAAAATACCAAACGCAACATTGCCCAATTCCCCCAAAATCAGAATCTCAACACCATGATCTATTATAAATTGTGCTGCTAAGTTTCCCGCCCCTCTCTCATTTTTTGCAGGGTTTTCAATTGGAGAAATATTTTCGATTTCACCATTTTCCAGAACTACAATTATAAAATTAGGACTTCTCCCAAATACAGCGCTAACATTTGATTGTAATGTAAGCCCTGTTGATGCAATAGCTATTTTCATTTAATTCACCTTTAATATGATTCTACAATTTTTTCCAGTTAGAGTTTGAAATTCTATGAGAAATTGCTGAAAGATGTTCATTATCTCTGCTTTTCAGGTTTAGTACTTCTATAATCCCAAGGTATTGCTTCTAACTCCTCTGATAATTTATATTGGTAGATTGTTTAAAATGTCAGATATGCCCCATGCATCTACCTAAATTGACCTCACATGTTTTGAATATATATTCACAAATTCAATATAAACTTATTGCATTTTACATAAATATCCACAGATAAAAGAAAATTAAAACGTTAAATTAACTGCTGCATTTAACATACAAAAATTATATTCCATATTTAATCAAGTATTTAGAAAAAATTCTCAGTTATACAGGTATCAAAAATATTTATATCCTAGTTTTGAATATATATTCGTTTATCCTTTGAAATACAACAAAAATTAGAGTGATGAAAAAATGTTAGAAACCTTAGAAATATATAAAATTATTATAGCAGCAGCATTTATCGGTTTTATCATCTACGCAATGCTTAATGATCCAATAAAGAAAAATAGGCTGCATTAATAATACATAACAAAAAAGAAAGCTTAAAAATAATAAAAAATAAACTCAAACAAAACTAATACGGTTTATTTCTTTTATAGAAATCTTCAAATACAGGACAATAGTATTCAGCAATTTCATCAATCTCAGGAACATTAAAATCATCTTCAGGATAATATAAATCCATTAGAATCCTGCATGTCTTATTCGGCTTATCAAAGTAAATTACAAAGTCTATATTTTCAGCACCGCCGCCAAAATCATATTCATTTAATTTTCCCCATATTTCAGGAACAGCTTCTTCAGTCAGTTCATTATCAACATAAGTCAAAATAAAGCTTTTAGGTGTTGGAATTTCTTTATCTCCAATATTTTCAATATTTATATCCTCAGTATCTTCTTTTATCTGTTCAAACTGNNTTTAATTGAAAGCTTAGAAACATTCCCCAAGTAAAAGTTTCAACTTAAAAGTCAAAAGTTAGCTCTTGAACTACTTTTATAAGCACATATATCCAGTTAAAACTGTTTTAAATAATTCCAATCATGTTTAAACCCACATAAATCAGTAAAGCTATGAATATATAATTCAATTTATCCGCAGGAAGTTTATGGGCGGCTTTAACTCCAAGCTGTGCCATAGGAATACTTAAACCAGCTAAAACAACAAGCTGGAGGATATTAATATAACCTAAAGAGTAGGGAGGTAATCCCGGTACACTTAATCCATTGAATATATATGAAACAATTCCTCCTATGGACGTAAATATTATAACTGCAGTTGAAGTCCCAATGGCTTTATGTATATCATATCCCATGGCCATTACCATAAATGGAACTATGATAAATCCACCCCCAACTCCAAGAAGACCTGACATTATCCCAATAACAAATCCTGCGGCGATGTAATAAGTCATGTTATCTACAGGTTCTTTTTTAACATCTGGAGACTTATAAAACAGCATCCTGACAGCAACGATCAAAGCTGTAATTCCAAAAAGAACTTTAAGAATTGCTCCAGGGACATTGGCTGCAATGGTTCCGCCAAAGATACCCCCTATGATTCCAGTAGCTGCTAAAAATAAGGTCGGTTTAATTAAAACTGCATTCTTACGGTAATGTCCATATGCGCCGCTTATAGCTGTTGGAAGTATAACTGCAAGACTTGTACCTAAAGAAACCCGAATTGCAATTGTAGGATCAACTCCTATGGATGTAAGAAGCCAATATTGAATAGGGACCATTATAAAGCCCCCTCCAATCCCGAGAAGTCCTGATGCAAACCCTATTCCTGCCCCAGTAATAGCAAGAATTATAATATAAAAAATAGTGGGATCCATAAATTTATTCCTTCATAATTAGACTATATCCTAACTTTAGTTTTGAAAGAATTATACTTTATGCTTTTAAAACTTTGATACTATGTGTAATCAATGTAATAATAAACTATATTAAAATAAATCACATATGTAATTACAATATGAAAATAAATCTATAAATTTTCCAAATTAAGTTTAAAATCATACAATAAAATAGTAGAACCATGAATATTTCTCATTTTTTATTCAAATTCTCTAAACTATTTTTGAAAATGCAATTATTAATTTAAATTCAATTATTAGTTACCAAATGNNTGAAAACTATTAGTTTTCACATGCTACCCAACTATATTTAAGCTATACGTTTATATATTGAAAATAATTAATAATAATAAAAAAAATTTCAAATTTATCTAAAGTTTTAAACTGGATATTTTAATGTTAAAATTCTTTAAGATCAAAATAATCAAATAATTGTGCCCTAATGGTGATAAAAGGTGGAACTTACAAAAATCAAAGGCATCGGTGATAAACTAGCAAAGAAAATTGTTGACAGCTTCGGCAGCGAGGCAGATCTACAGACCGCAATCAGTAATTTCGAAGTTGATAAACTTTCAGAAATTGAAGGAGTAAGTCAAGCTAAAGCTATAGAAATAATAAATGAAGCTTTAGGCAATCCGAGGGAAGAGTTTTTAAAGACAGAACAAATCATCCAGATCTATGATGACATTGTCGCTAGAATTCTTAAATACGCAAGCACCAAATATGGGAAAAACAGGGTTCTCTTAATTAGCCCCACTAAGGATACAGCAAAGATTCAGGAAAATCTAGATTTTGTAATGAATGCAAAGGAAACTGTATCAAAGCTTCCAGTAAATGAAATCAGTAACCTGCTTAAAAAAGTAAATCCATCTGGAAAAGACAAACCCAAATATGATCCATCAAGAGCCATACTTGTAGAGTCTAGAGAAGATTATAACAGGCTTATGGATCTAGATCTACACAAATACTCAACAATTATCACTGCAGAAGAGTTAGAAACTCTTGATGATTACGAATTTGTAGTTTACATATTCTCAACTGGACAAGTAGACCTTGATGATGCTTATAATATCGCTATGGTCACAGGTGATTCTTTAGACTATCAGATTGTCCCTGAAACTGTCCTTTCATATTATTATACAAATTATGAGCTTCTTTGCAATGTTTTGAAAATTAAAAATATCTTAGGGCGTAAATCTGCAATTGGAGAAGTTATAGAAATTCTTGACTCGCTTGAATCAGGTAAAGTTGATGAAAGTATATTTGATGCAAGTGTTGAAGATGCAAAGAAAAAAGCTGATGAAAAGCTCGCTGAAAGTATTAAACAGGTTGACCTTAAAGGGGATGAAGTTTTAGCCCTTATGAACGAAGGAATGCCTGCTAAAATCCAAAGTATATTTGATGACGTGATAAAAGAAGCCAGGGATGAAATTAAAGATAAAACTGGATGTTCATTTGACCCATTCATTCAAAAATACCCAATCGAAATTGATGAGCAAGAACTTGAAAGAGTCAAAAAACAGGAAATTGCAAGACAACACATCAATACATTTGATAAAAAAGTAAAAGCAGCATCAAGGCTCTCAACCCTCAAAGAAGGGATTGAAACAGAAATTCAGGAAATTCTGGAATTCGATTATGAATTTGCACTAGGATGTTTTGCATATTACTATAACTTAAATGCACCTCAAATCGGAGATGAATTCAATTTTAAAGGAGGAATACATCTCAATCTAGCACTTGATAAAAAGGTCAACATTCAAAAGATTGATTACTTCCTGAAGACTCCCGAAAATGTCGCACTTTTAACCGGGGCAAACAGTGGAGGTAAAACAACACTCCTTGAAACCCTTGCCCAGATTTCGATAATGGCCCAGATGGGGCTCCCAGTCTGTGCAGAAGAAGCCACTGTCAAACTCATTGATGAAGTATATTTCTTCTCAAAGAAACGTTCACTTGATGCCGGAGCATTTGAGTCATTCCTTAACACATTCATGCCTGTGGTAATTACAAATACACATAAACTTGTTTTACTTGACGAACTGGAAGCAATTACAGAACTTGAGGCTGCAGTTAAAATAATTGCAAGCTTTATAGACTTAATAAAAGATTCCAATTCTTATGCAGTCATCGTAACCCATATGGCACATGAGATAATGAAATATATTGACGTTAGGGTTGATGGAATTGAAGCAAAAGGCCTCGATAATAACTACAATTTAATTGTAGACAGGACCCCTAGAATGAACTATCTTGCAAAAAGTACTCCAGAACTTATCCTTCGAATGATTTATCAGAAGTCTGATGGAAAGATGAAGGATATTTATGGCCAGATACTGGAGAAATTTTAAATTTTTATTTTTTAAATAAATTACAATCAATCCGTAATAATATAGTTTCAAAAGTTCATAATAATATTGTACTGAATTGTGGAGGTTATCAAAAATCATTTATGATTTTTGGAACTATCGAAATTTTAATTTCGATGTTTGTGAAACTTCAGTTTCACAACGTAAAAATTCGGAGAATTTTTACATTTCCCAAATGCGAAGCATTTGAGGACCCCAAAAACAAGGTTTTTGGAGGTTGAAAAATGAAAATTAAATACACCAATATTGCAGTTGAAAACCTGGATGAATCTGTAAAATTTTATACTGATATATTAGGGTTTGAAGAAAACAGGCGTTTCAATCCAGAAAAAGGAGTAACCATTGCTTTTTTAAAAGGAGATGGGGAAAGCATGATTGAACTGACA
>DADN01000304.1 GCA_002509665.1 Methanobacterium sp. UBA8 | reverse complement strand
AATACAAATCCAATGTTTGCCCTTCGAAGGTTTGCCTGTTCATTCTCTGTATATTCTTTAATATTTTTTCCATTCATCAGGACAGTTCCCTTTGTTGGGGTGTCAAGTATTCCTGCAAGGTGTAGTAATGTTGACTTTCCAGATCCAGAAGGTCCCATTATTGCAATAAATGAACCTTGGATTACTGCTAAATTAACACCTCTAAGTGCTTGTATATCTTCTGATCCCATTTTGTATGTTTTCCAGACTTCATTAAATTCAAGTACGTTGTTATTCATATCTTAATGCCTCCACAACGTTTAATTTAGATGCTCTCCATGCAGGATATAATCCGGCTAGAATACTTAAAATTGTAGCACCTCCAATTACTGCGGCGACTAACCATAATGGCAACATTTGGGTGAGTTTAATTCCACTAATACCATATTGTGGTGCAAAGTACATAATTCCAAGTTGTAGTATGACTGCTGCTACAACTACTCCCACTATGGCAGATAAAAACCCTAAAACACCTGCTTCGGTAAGTATGCTGCTTAATATTTCTCTATTTTTGAATCCAATAGCTTTCAGTACTCCTATTTCTCTTGTCCTTTCTGAAACGTTAACCAGCATGATGTTTACAATACTTATAACTCCAACCAGTAATGCAACACCGGCAATGGCACCTACAAAAAGAGTTACTGTTTGCATTATATTATCAATTTGTTTGGTATAATCTGATTTTGTTAAAGCACTTGTACCATTTACAGAGCTTTCTATCTGGTTTTTTACATTATCTGGGTCTGCTTTAGTATTTGCAGTTATGCTTGATACTTTGTTATTGTTTAAAGGAAGGGCTTTATCAACATCTAGGAACATATATCCTGCTCCGCTATCTCCTCCTTCATTAGTTATTCCTGTAACTGTCATTTTCTTATCTTTAACTGTTATGTTACTTCCAATTTTATAATTAAATTGATCTGCAAGTGATTTGCTGATAACAACACCTTGAGTTCCATTAAATTTTAGCTGGTTCCAATCATTCATTCCTAGAACCATTACTTGCATGTTGTTTATTTGTGTACTGAACTGCGTTTCTTTTTTAATGTTGTAAAGTTGGGACATATTTTCTATCTTGGAAACTGCGGCCGAGTTTAAAAACGAGTCACCTGTAGATCCTGTAATTCCGGATCCACCTGAGCTATTTGTTATTGTAACGTCACCCATAAGGGAAGCTGTTTGATCTTTCATATAAGACGACATTCCTGTACCAATACCTATAAGACTAATTAGGGCAGTTACTCCTATTACTATTCCTAACATGGTTAGGGCACTTCTAAGTTTTCTTCTTTTAAAATTTTTAAAGGATAGTTTATAAATGCTCATTTGATTCCTCCGAATGTAGATACTTGCCTGAAATAATGTTACATTTTTTGGATGCAACTCTTTATCTTACGTTAATACTATTAATGTATTAACTATTAAATTTTTTTAATTTTGTATGAATTGAATTTTTAGCATTTAATACACAATTAGTAATTTCATTAAAAAATTAACAGTCTAAATTTCAACCTAATTTTTATTTAAATGGCTTAATAATGATTTTATTTAAAAATAGCATATTTATGTATTTAAATAGGCTTAATAAATAATTAATATACAAAAATACTTTGATTAAGCTTTAGATTTTCAAGAATGAAAATATGAATATATGCTTAACTGCTGAAGTTTCTATTAACAACTTACATTGAACATTATGGGAGGTGTATTACATTATCACATTAATATTTATATAGAACATCATAATATGAATAGAGGAGGCATTATTAATGGATGAGGAAAAATTAGGAGAAATGCTGGATAATTTATTTTTGCTATACCAGCTTTTTCAAAAAAACGTTTTGAAGTATAAGACCAGTAATGGGCGTATAAAAATGTCATTTGCCCATTATTTAACATTGATAATATTGAAAGAAAGGGGAGAGCTATCCATATCTGAAATTGGAAATTTAATTGGGATGAAAAAACAAAATATGACCTATTTAACCAACAAACTTGTTGAAGATGGGTTAATCCAGAGATTGCATGACATGAGTGATCGAAGGGTAATTAAAATAGCCCTTACAGGTAAAGGTGATGAATATCTGGATGAATGGCGTCAAAGTAAAATTGAAGAAACAAAAGAAGACTTTTCTTTTTACAATGATAAAGATATGAATGAAATTTACAGCTCAATTGAAAATATAAAGCAGGTGTTCCTACAAATAGATAACGGAAGAAAAATTTAATAGCTACAGGCAGCGAACTGTAAAGATTTTTAATTTTACTGAAGGCTTAGTCCGGATAGTAAATCATTTAATTATGTTTTACTATCTAACTTGTATTTTAATTTGATGTTGTATAACAGTGCCATTATTAATACTTTTTTTAAACTTAATTCTAATTTTAATAAGAAATTTAGCCTTTTTTGACTTTTTTATCGTGTCTTTAAATTTTTTTGGATAATTTAATGAATTTTATTAAATACTCATAGAATTTTAAAATAGTACTCCCTGTAACAAAATCAAAAAATAAAGCATATATTCACTTATATGCCCTCCCACAGGTGTGAATTTGAAATTACATAAATAAATCAGCACTAATAACTCTATTTAACCTTTTATAAATCCTAATAATCCTATAATTTGACTCATCATACTTTGAATAGTCAAATATTAATACTTAAACAATATTTATTAGGAATGTTTTAAATAAAATCAAATACGGATTTATAGGAGGTGAAAAATATGTTAGAAGCTTTATTAGCTTTATTGGGCCCGGTTATATCATTAGTAGGAGGGCTAGTAAGTCCTTTATTAGGACTTATATTATAGTATTTAAAGTGTAATGGAGTCTTTACGGGGTGAAAAGTGTGATAAAATAATTTATCAGACTTGTTACACCCTTTTTATGTTTAATAAAGATTTATTACAGGCACTGCTAGTTATTTTAATACTGTGAAGTATTAAAACTAGTTTAAAGGAGGTGAAAAGCATGATAGGAACCTGTGGATTTTTATACCAGCTATTAGATTTATTAGGAGGTTTATTAGGGTCTCTTTTAGGTATTCTATTTTAATGCGGTAAGTTTAGTCTAATCAATTTAAAGGAGGTGAAAAATATGATAGACTGCTCTGGATTTTTATACCAGCTTTTAGATCTATTAGGGGGGTTATTACAGTCCTTAGTATGTTTGTTATTTTAATACTATAATCGTATTATAACCATTAGTGGAGACGAAAAATATGCTGAAAAGTTTTACTGGCTTTATTAAGTCAAGTTATATCCTTAGTAAGCAGTTTAGTAGCTTCGGTATTAAATTGGTTCCATAATACGTTTAGCGTATGTTAATTCAATAGACCTATCTCTAGGGGTTGTAAGAATTCTTACTTATCATAACATATTTTCCTTAAAGGAATATCGGGCAATCACAGAGATAGGTCTATACTCCTTTAATTACTTTTTTGCAGTAATTATGTATAAATAACACTAAAAATTGGATTTAATATCTTTATGATTTTTATAATGAATAACTATTGAAATTATAAATCGATGATTTTAGGTGCAAAAACTTTATTTTTGCAAATGGATTTATAAAAAATTTGTTTAAATGCTTTCAATTGAAAGTACATAAATTTTCAACTAAAATTTATAAGTTTAAAAAGTTACGTTATTTACTACTGATTTAAATTTGTTTTAAGTCAAAAAATAGAATTTAAAAGAGTTTAATGTTTTTTATAAAAAGATAATTTTAACGGAGTATATTCCCGTCCTGCATTTTGATTACCCTGTCTGCATATTCTGCACATAGTGAATCGTGTGTTACCTCTACAATTGTTAACCCGTCGTTTTCATTTAATTCTTGAAGTAATTCCATTATTATCATTGTATTTACTGTGTCAAGTTCTCCTGTTGGTTCGTCAGCCAGTAAAAGTGATGGATCATTGGCTAAAGCTCGTGCTATGGAAACTCTCTGCTGTTCTCCACCAGAAAGCTGTGTATGATAACGGTCGTATTTATCAGATAATCCGACTTTATCCAGGAGTTTTTTGGCTTTTCCCGAATCTGGCGAGATCATTGGCAGCATGACGTTTTCTAATGCTGTAAGCTGCGGCATTAAGTTGAACCGTTGGAATACAAATCCAATGTTTGCCCT
>DADN01000310.1:3921-4273 GCA_002509665.1 Methanobacterium sp. UBA8 | reverse complement strand
TGGCTTTCATTGCAGATGGTGCTGTTCTTCCCCGAGAAAGTGGTGTTTCAGATAGACCACTTTCTAATGCTTTGCCGTTCAAATCACCACTCTCACTCCAGGTTGCTATGGAAACAGGACAGGAATGTTCTGTTATAGGTATGGGGATTCCAGAAGGTGTTAGTCTTATTGTGGGTGGAGGTTACCACGGAAAGTCCACTTTACTCCGGGCTGTGGAGCTGGGTGTTTACAACCATATTCAGGGAGATGGCAGAGAGCGGGTGGTTACCAGGGCAGATGCGGTTAAAATCAGGGCTGAAGATGGGCGTCGTGTTGAAAAGGTTGATGTTAGTAGTTTTATTCATAATCCTCC
>DADN01000310.1:0-3914 GCA_002509665.1 Methanobacterium sp. UBA8 | reverse complement strand
AAGCTTCTTTTATTTGATGAAGATACTTCCGCAACTAATTTCATGATACGCGATGAAAAAATGCAGCGTCTGGTTAAAAAGGATAAAGAACCAATCACACCATTTATTGACCGGGTGGATGAGCTTTACATGGACCATGGAGTTTCTTCAGTACTGGTAATGGGTGGATCAGGTGATTACTTCCAGAAGGCAGATACTGTGATTATGATGGATAATTACCAGCCCCATAATGTCACCATGGAGGCCAGGAGGGTTTCAGAAGAAATGCCAGTTAAACGTGAAACAGAATCAAAGGGTAAATTCGGTTACAGGCAGCGTTATCCTCATCCGGGATCCATCAAACCGTATAAAGGAAAACGATTGAAGCTGGATAGTAGGGGTGTTTTTAATCTGATTATTGGTTCTCAAACTGTTGATCTTTCCCAGGTAGAGCAGCTGGTTGAATCCGGACAGACAAGAGCCATCAGTTACGCGCTTTACCAGTTCCATAAAAACCATATGCAGAATCATGATGGAAATTCAGGTAAGAATGATTCTAAAACCAGTGCTATGGCCTGTGTTCTTGATTATCTGGAAAAGCAGATCAACGATGAAGGTCTTGATTTTCTGGCACTACCGGGACGTGAACGACCAAATAACCTCACAAGACCACGTAGGTACGAGATTGCTGCAGCTATGAACCGTCTGCGAACATTTAAAGTGGATAATTGATGGTAAAAATAATTAATAATATAAAATAATTATTGAAGGTTGTAGATGATTAATGGTTGAAAACGATTAATTTGAAAATGATTAAAAATGATTAATAATTAGTCACGGTATTAATGGTTAAAAACAGGATACGCAGCTCATGTATCTTCAGTTACTATAATTATTTGTTTATTAATTGATGATTAATCAAGTAAGGCAGGGATTATATGAATTTAGATAATATCCTGAAATAGATGGATAAAATGGATTAAGGGAAATGGTTTTTAGAGGAAATATTTTAAACCAATAATAACATAATTTAATCAAGAAATATTTGAGGTGATTTCATGGTTTACTGTCATAATTGTGGTACTAAAAATGATGATGATGCTGAATTTTGTTCTAAATGTGGAGAACCTCTGCGGGATGTCAGGGATGATTACGAGGGAAGGCACCGCCATCACCACCGTGATGATCGATACTACCGTCAGAGAAATGAATGTTTCGGACTTCCCCACGGTAATGTAATTGGACCACTTATAGGTGGAATTATATTAATTTTAATAGGTGTGGCATCATTTACAGGATTCCAGAACATGTGGAATTATATCTGGCCCGCAATTATCATCATTGTAGGTCTGTTGATAGTAGTAGGTGCAATTTACAGTTCCAGTAAAAGGAGATAACCATATTTTCCTTTATTTTAAACCCCTTTTTATTTCAAACCTTTTTTAGGAAATCCTCTTTTTTTGATAATTTCTTTGTTTGAATAAAAGAATAGAAATAAAAATTATTATATTAAAATAAATAAAATTATTACATTAAAACAATACCAGAATCTCTTTTAGACTTCAATTGAGGTTTTTAAGGCTGTTGATTAAGGCTTTAATCAATGTTTTTAAGACTGTTAATTAAGACTTTAATCAAGATTTTAAGACTCTTGATCGAGGTTTACACTTTTTGAGTGTTTCAACTTGCCACCACATTCACACTCATCACTAAAATCATCCGGGGACTCCCCTGGTTCTAATTGGTAATACCCACCACAGGTATCACAGACCAGATAACCGTGATTTTCGCTTTGTTTATTTCTTTTCGCCCTGAACTTTTCCTTTAGTTCCTCACTGGAAACAGTCCCACTTTCTGTTATACTTCTTCTAGTAGGGTTCCTTTTTTCAGCAAGTTTCCTTTTTATTTCTTCGTTAGAAACCACTTCAACCACCATTTATTTTAACAAATCAGAAAATGCTACCGAAAATAATTCCACCAAAGAAAATGTTATCCATGATCAAATATAATGTTATTGATGATTAAAGATAATTCTAATCATATGAAATGCTCCCAATTAATAATTATGGTTCCCAAATAATATTTATGAGTAATTCTTATTTAACCTTCTTTTTAGGAAGCTAACACATCTTTTTGCATCAGGTAATTTAACATCTTTTAATTCAATTTCACCTTCAGTATGTATGATTTTTAAGGTCACCTTTCTTGGAGCGAATATTTGATAACCGTTTGAAATCAAGTTACCGAGACCTGATTTTTCTGAACTGATTTTTGGTTTACTGTTACTATCTAGAATATCTTCGATATTGATAATATTCTCAAATCGGATTAATTGACCATCTTCAGTTTCTATTCCTTCCTTAAGGATTTTAATAAAATTAGAATTCCCATTTCCCTTAATTATATAATGTCCTTTAGTTTCCAATATTTCCTGCACTTGGGTTGCCAGCTTAATTTCTTTCACATATGCTTTGTCCATTGATGAAACCCTGTAATCTTCAAGGGTTTCAGTTGATGAAACGTTATGATCTTCAGGGGTTTTACTTGATGAAGTTTTATAATTTTCAACGGGTTTATTAGATGAAACATTATAATTTTCAGGTGTTTTACTTAGGTCATTAATTATAAGTTCTTCTGCAGTGAAAGATTCATCTGTAACATCGGCATCTTCATTATTTTCATCATCAATTTGTTCTGCATGAACATCTTGAATACTTGCTTTACCAACACCATCAGTAGCTGTATGAACATCTTCATTTTCTTCGATAAAATCAAAAGTATCTGAGTAAATCAATTCTCCCCCACATTCACATTCATTACTGAAATCTTCTGGTTTCTCTCCAGGTTGAAGTTCATAATAACCCCCACATTTATCACAGATTAAATAACCCATCTAAGACACTCCTTCTATCTAATACTCCTTTTATGTAAGACAATCCTTCCAGGTAAACCAATCATTTAATATAATCCATTTACAGATTCCTGTACCCTAATATAACAGAAATTGTACTCTTCATACACGAACTATATTGTATCACAATACAGCAAGAATAATATTCATGTATCGCAATACAACAGAAATATTTATCGTTGGAATTTTATCGTTAGAATATTTAGTAGTTAATGATTTTTTTGACTGTAGTTGAGAATTTTTTGGCCAGTTAAACTAAAAACTCCTGACACATAGATTTGGGATTAAATACTAAATTAAATGGATTATTCATAAACACAGGATGATTCTTTCAGGCAATCCTGACATAGTGTTTCATGGCTGGTTTCAGAAACAGCAATTCTGGTTAAAATCCAGAATATAACCAATATAATGAAATATAATTGGGTTATTAAATTTCCTTTAACACTATCCAGTCCCACCAGTACCAGAAATGATCCGGTAACCAGTGCCATGTTGGAAATAAATTTCAATCTTATCCCTACTTTTAAGAATATGATAATTAACAGTGCAGTAAATACAGTGAAAACCCCAATCCAGAAGAATATTTCTCCGTAGATGGAAGGATATCCAATCAAAGGATATCCCACAAAATAGTAAATCACCATTCCTACAATAGCAATTAGTGCACCTACAGAAAGACCGAAACAGCCCGGGCAATATTTTATCCCATTAATGGTTAAAGTGTGTGAAGAAAACTTACCACAATCAGGATGGTGGCCTGCATATTGTATATTACCCTGATTTATGGTTTTTTGCTTAGATTGTATATTACCCTGATTTATGGTTTTTTGCTTAGATTGTATATTACCCTGACTGGTTTTTTGCTTAGAATCATTTTGAAAGTTCAGTAATGTTTTACATTTTGACGGGTAGATTGCTGCAAAAATCCCTAAAATACAGATAACAATGAAAAGGAATAATATAATTGATTCGTTAAGGGAGTAATGTGATGTTGAAGGTGCAGTTGATTGAGGAGACCATA
>DADN01000129.1 GCA_002509665.1 Methanobacterium sp. UBA8 | reverse complement strand
GATGCAATTTACATCCATGATTTTCAGGGGAATTTTATTGATGCCAACCCGGTTGCTCTCTCGATGCTGGGTTATAGGAAAGATGAAATTAAAAAAATAAGTTTTGGATTAAGTTATAGTTGAAACAATGCTTTTTACGGCCGTATCTATGTGCTGCCGAAACCTTGACTGTTTACTTGAATCCCAGCCAGTATAAGCCCATGCCAGCACATAATAATATTTATCATTTTTAGAGAAGAAATAATAATCCTGAATATCACCAGAATTACCATCAGTAGTCCAGAATGTCTCAACCTTTATTCCATCCATTGTTTTATTGTGTGTTTTCACCATAAAGGTTGTATTATCGATATTTAATGCTTGCTCATGCTTAGCATCAAATTTCTGCTTGCTCATCTCCATTACCCGAATACGTGGATCACCATCCATCCAGATCACGGTACCATCTCCAGGCATCCAGTGCAGTTCCCATCCCTCAGGTACTGAAAAGTTAATATTATTTCCCGATTGTTTTTCCTGCTGTGTGTTACTGGTACAGCCAAAGGTAGATGTCACTACCAGAAGAATTCCTAAAACCAGAGCCCATTTTTTCATTTAACTCAAATTATATTATATTAATACTCAAATATATTATTTATGATACTAAAAAAATTCGATTTATGCAGTAACCATTTTTTCATATGATTACTCAAAAACACGATTAAAAAAAGCATTAAATTTATTTAAATACACAAAATAAGGCTAAATTCAACTAATACTATTTAAAAATCGTAAAATAAAAAAATATTATTTAAAAACAGTATTTAAACTTTAAAACTTTTAATAAACAAAAAAGTTTTATTAAGGCATATTCCCCAATAAAAAGATTTCAATATTCATACATCCTAACTTTTCTTTTTATCCAGAGGATTACCATTTTTAAGCAGACCCAGTGTAATTTCTTCAAACTCATCCAATAAACCAGGAGCTTCCTCTTTAAAACGATTGGAATGTGGAAGAGAAGATAATTCAGCCCCACTTGAGGCATAAGTACTGTTAAACTCCCTATCCATAGTATCCAAATCCACCAATTTAGAATAAATAGATTTAAGAGATTCTAAACAATTATTAAATGTAGAAACAGCTACAATTTCCTTATCTTTAAAGGTTATTGTAAGCAATGAAGCATGTTTTCTCCACATGAAGTCATCCAGACACGGCATTGGCATTTTAATCAATCTTTTGGCAATGTCAATCTTTAAATCATCAATATTTTCTTCATTTTCATCAGATTTATTTAATTTATACCAGAATTCCTTAAGCGATTCCAGATTTCTCTCATTTTCAAGTAATAACAACGTACGGGTAGAATTAATCTTTCTTTTTCTAGCTTTTTTAGCCTTACGCCAGTCGCTTAACTCTCTGGAACCTAAACCCATAACAACACCCACAATTGTTGTTATTATGGGAGTATAACTCATAACTTCAAACGTAAAAATCAACTCCAATTTCATTTAATTTTTAAAAGTAAAACATAACACCATTTAAATTGAAAATTATACAATTTAACAGCACAATGTATCTAGTTATATAACTGCATTTTACTAAGCAATTATTTTACCCAAATTAGTAATACATTATTACAACATGGATACAATGTACTATTTAAAGGTTACTATCAAAAAATAACATTTAAAATTTACCAATAAAATCAAGATTCACTAAAATTTTTCAGGTTTTAGTCATTAATAAATCGTTAAAAGTAACGGTAATCCCAAAAAAAGTGCCAGTGAAAAAACAATAATTAATATAACTATCTTAAAGCGCTTCTTTTTTTCCTCTGGATCCTCAATTTCACTTAATTCCCTGTGGAGCAAAATAAAAGCAAAAAGAACAACTGTAACAAGCGAAAATGCCCAGCTGACGTCCAGTATATCACCAAGATATGCATAATTCGGTTCTGCCGCTTGTTTAATATCACTTAGCACAAATACAACTGTAAACCCAACAGATACCATATTAGCCAGTAAAAAATATAACAAGTTTCTGCTGTATTTATCATGGAATTTAACAAGCATTCTGGCAAATAAAGCATAAAATGTCAATGTTAATCCTGCCAAAGTTAATACAATATCGGGATTTAAATTATACATACTCACCATCTACGGCCTTAATTAAAGCCATACTATCCATAAATACAAACTAACACGAAAAATAAATTATTCCGACTCTTCAGTACCCTCCTTTCTTAGCTGAGTTTTATACATATTTAACTGTATTTTAACCTGTTCAAGTTCAATTTCCTTTTTCTTTAACTCCCTTTTAAGCAGGAAAATTTTTATCCATAGATATACAGCCAGCACCAGAAGTAGAACGATAATAATTAATAAAATTGATATGGTTATTCCTGCTGCAAATGCCTGCCAGAAGAGCGAAAAACTATATACAATATAAAAGATAGCAGCTAGAATCACTATTACTACAGCAATAATTGCAGCAATCCTCAAAGTTTTCAAACGGTCATTATACATAAAATCACATGTATTTATTTAATAATTAACTGATAGGACATACCTTGACATATTTCTCATTAATACACTGTTTTTATACCATAATAAAGAAAGGGGTGTCACAATTTGATACGCGGGTTAAAAACTTATAAAAATCTTAAAAAACCATTTTAAAGGCTTTAATTATAGATAGTTCACGTTAAATTTTATTAATCCTATTCCATATTCATCAAATATTAATTATATTATAATATTGTAGTTTAAGACCTAAAATTATTACGGAACTGCATAAATATATCTATCCCCAAATAAAACATACCGGTGCATGTAATCTTATACACATATCAAAAATTAGTTTACGTTATAAATATAAATTTGATTTTGATACAAATTATCATTAGGGATAAACTAAGCATTACCTCTTCATTCGCTCCCTAATCACTTTTTATAGTATAAAATATACCATCATTTATTAATAAAAGTTTTTATTCAAATAAAATTAGATTTAAGCTTATTTTGCTAATTTAAAGTAGAATTTATGGAAATATTCTCATTAATATATACATATTTACTTATATGACATATTAATTACATTTATGAACGTAATGATATGTGCATATCAAAATAAATTTATGTATAGAATACAAATTTAATTTTGGCATTACGACACTGAGCGGGAATTGATATCAATTTTACCTCCATTCCCCTCATAATACCCTACTTTTGATTAAATAATAAATAATTGAATAAATATTTATTTAGAGCAAAATTCAAATTAATTGGAGTATAGGGAGTTTCACTTGGTCCCAATAAACTTTTAATTATGCTGAATTACCACTATTAACTAAATTTAGTTGGAACCTATCTTTAATCGATAAAACTATTATTCACCACGTTTTACAGATGCTCGATTTTAGATAAATGGAAATTCTTCCCCTAACTCCCAACATTTTTTCGAACACTTAACCAGTTATATTAAACCCACCACTTCGAATTATGCCTATCAACTGTTGAATTTTACTCATCAACGTATTAACGTCGGTTAAAATCTGATTTAATGGTTGTCCAGTTGCATTTGTCTGTCTCAAATTATTAGTGTCGTTTAAAACCGGAGCCAGTAACTGTCCAATTATATCCCTTATACTTGAACGATTTAAAGTCTGGTTTGTAGACTGATTAGTCCCTGTTAAGTTTGTACAGTTAAAAGTCTGGTTTGATACAGGTCCTGTTATATTCAATGTACAATTGGTCTCATTCCGTGGAGTTGCATTAGTGCAATTCGGAGTTGCATTTATCTGCGGCGTCATATAAATGGTTGAGGACTGGCTTTTACTCTGATTTTGCTGTTCATTTGCTGTTACAGCGATACTAAAAACTGCAAATACAATAAGGAGTATTGAAATTGTCAGTATCAGTTGTTTTCTAATATTTTTCACCCCCCATTACATTCAGTAGGTGTTAGAAAATAATTAACTATCCAAATAAGCCATTCAAATTATCTCGTCTAATTTAACATCTTAAAAGAGCAAATTAAGATGCAAATACCCATTTAAACTACACGATGATTTTAAAGGCACTTATTATGCAATCAAGTAACACCATTTTCTAACAATGTTATTATGTTATTACTTACTATATTAATATTATTATGATTACAAAAATAGACTTTACTATCCAAATTTACAAAGATAAACCATAAAAAACTCATGCAAATAAAGAGTAAAAATATACTTCACGTACATGTAGATAACAAAACAGATTTAGATATTTTTAATAAATCAATAAGCCCAAACACATATGAATACTGGCAAAAATAAAG
>DADN01000016.1:470-4890 GCA_002509665.1 Methanobacterium sp. UBA8 | reverse complement strand
CCACAGATTCATCTACTAGTTATTATAAAGATTCTGAAGTATCTGACGATGACAGCGCATCTACCAGCACTGAAACTTCAAGTCAGACAGAAGATGAAATAGATCAAGAATATCAAAAAAGGAAGGCAATGGAACTGGCAAAAATCCAGGGTATTGCTGAGGAGTATATTAAAGAGCATTATGGTAATCCATACGCATAAAAAATTATTGCTGAATGTAGTTCCCTGAATCATCTAGTGAACATTTTCCTGCCGTGGAGTCTTTGNNTGCCTCACGGACCCTATCTTTTATCATGTGTCCCATCATATGCTCACAGATTTCCCAGGGCATTCCTGCATTTATTAACTGGGTATTGAAGAACTTCCGCATCATATGACTGGTGGCCATTGTAGAAATCCACCCTCATCAGGCACCCAACCAAGGAAACAATTCAAACGGTAGGAGTGCTGGATTGCCATTGTACTCATGTGGTCGCCACCAGATTGATACCTTGAAAATAAAGCATCTTCATCTTTTGTATCCAACCTTCCAAACTCCAAATCTTGATAGCTTCAACCGCTTCCTTACTAAAGAAAGTAGTGAATTTTACGTGTGTTTTCTTTCTCTCTAAGCTTAACTGACTTGTTCACCTATTGCTTCATGTAGTGTGTAGGGTAATTGAAGAACTTTTTCTATTTCGTCATATCAGTAAATAGCAAACTCATTATGATCAAATCTTTTTAAAAATCCGAACCTCCAACAAGTATTCTAAACCATAAAAACAATATTTAAAACAAACATAATAATCCTGGGGAAAGGGTAGAGTTGGAGTTAATATCTTCTTGATAGACGATGACACCATCAAGGCCATGGAATAAAGGACAGCTTGAGTCTTCTGGTTATTCATTCTATATCTAGACCGTAGAGGGGTGGTTGAGGTGTATTCTTTAAAAAAAATAGGAGAAATATCACCAAAGACTTTTTTGATAGTCCTGTTTATATTATCTGCCTCTTTATTTCTGATAGTAGGATTACTACCTTCATTTTTTTACCGAACTATGGATGTTAGTTCTTATCTTACATTCCATATGATTGCAGAGACTTTCAGCATCATAGTCTCGTTTTCCATTTTTGGTGTGGGTTATTATACCTACAGCCAGTCCCAGAATAGGTATGCCCTTTTTTTAAGCTGCGCATTCCTGGCCATTGGATTGATTGATATGATGCACATGCTCAGTTTCCCCAACATGCCAGCATTCATCACACCCAATAGTACCAATAAAGGCATTCTATTCTGGATATCGGCAAGATTAATTTCAGCTATAGCGTTAATTGTAAGTGTTTATATCTATACAGACACTGTAAAACTATGGATTTCCAAAAAATACTTATTACCTGCTGCATTAATCATATCTGCTTTGGTATTTGTTGTTGCTATTTTTTATCCTTCATATCTGCCAATTATGTTCATAGAAGGTAGCGGTCTTACAGCATCCAAATTACTTTTAGAATGGATAGTTGTAGGATTATTTGCTGGTGCATTTATTTTATACTGGAGACGTTTTTTAAAAACAGGGGAAACATTCATTATTCTTATTTTAGCAGCTCTTATCATCAGCATATTCAGTGAACTTTCCTTCACACTCTACCAAAGTGCCTTTGATACCTACAACATGTTAGGACACATTTACAAAATAGTGGCTTTTATAATGATATACGCCGGCATTTTTTTGGTAACAATCTCAGAACCATACAATAAACTTGAAAAGGAAATTATGGAGCGTGAAAAAGCTGAAGAATATATTAAGATGCTTGCAAATGTGGTGGAATCGTCAGACGATGCAATTATAACTAAATCCCTGGAAGGGCATATAACCAGTTGGAATAAAGGAGCAGAGGCGGTTTATGGTTATTCAACTGAAGAAATCATAGGACAAAATATTTCCATTTTGGCACCAACTGAACTAAAAAATGAAACAAAACAATTGATTGAAAAAATCAAACATAGCGAACATATTGCTCATTATGAAACTGTTCGTGTGCGAAAAGATGGTTCTCAAATTAATGTTTCCATCACATTATCTCCTATTTTTGATTCATCAGGAGGTCTTATTGGAATTTCAACCATCACAAGAGACATCACACAACGTAAAAAAGCAGAAGTTGCTCTAAAAGAAAGTGAAGAGTTTTTGGATAATATTGTGGAGAATATTCCCAACATGATTTTTGTGAAAAATGCAGAAGACCTACGCTTTAAAAAAGTAAATAAAGAAGGGGAACTCTATTTCGGTTATCCTAAGGATGAATTGGTCGGTAAAAGTGACTATGATTTTTTCTCAAAAGATGAAGCGGACTTTTTCACACAAAAAGATAGGGAAGTTCTCAAAAGTAAAGAACTATTAGATATCCCTGAAGAAACCATTGAAACCCGAGAACTAGGTTCAAGACTGTTACATACTAAGAAAATTCCTATTCTTGACAAGGAAGGTAACCCACAGTATCTACTGGGAATTTCAGAGGACATTACAGAGTTTAAACAGGCTGAAAATGAGTTAAAAGAATCACTGCGGATAAAAGAAGTTCTTCTCAGTGAGATACACCACCGAGTCAAGAATAACATGCAAATAATTTCCAGCTTATTAAATCTCCAAAAAAACTTCGTGGAAAATGAAAAAGCCAGTGCCGTACTGCTAGAAAGTCAGAACAGGGTTAAATCCATGGCTATGATACACGAAAGACTCTATCAGTCCGGAGATTTTACCCGGATTGATATTTCTGAATATATTGAAAAACTGTTAGCAGATCTTTTTTATACTTACGCTACATCAAATGAACAAGTTACCAGTATCATTAATGTAGATAATTTGAGTTTAAATATTGAAACAGCAATACCATGTGGCCTAATAATAAGTGAAATTGTCTCTAACAGCTTAAAATATGCATTCCCAGGAGGTAGAAAAGGAAAATTAACTGTTTCACTTAAAGCGGGAGATGAATGGAATGAACTCATAATCAGTGATGATGGAATAGGATTCCCAGAAGAACTAGACTTTAAAAACACAGAAACACTGGGCCTACAATTGGTGCATAGTTTAGTGGGCCAAATAGACGGCGAAATAACTCTTGACAGAAGCCAGGGCACAAAATTTACAATCAGATTTAAAGAGTTAAAGTATAAAAAGAGGATATAAATTAATAATATATTACAATTAGCTTATTTTTTCAGTTCAAAATTGGACACACCCATAATTTCAAATAACAACATTATAGTTAATTATTTTTAAACATAACATCAATATAGTCCATATCTAACCCTAAAAACGCCAAAACATGTTTTTATAATTGGCATCGGGGTGATGTTCCAGTGGGGGACCCCTAATGCTTATGTTCAATTTATGGTAAATCGTATTGGAAACTTTATTATAACTCCAGAAATAACCACTGCCAGCTTTAACCCCAATTTAGATCAAAAAATACAGGCCCTGTTTATTACAGTTAAAGCACAGGATAAAACTGAAACTGTTGATGCAGATAATGTGAAAACCGTGGGGATGAAAAATACAGATATGCCCTTTTACGCAATTATCAGGGCTCTTTTAATAGTTCTAGAGAGTTTTTTAACAACCCAAAAAAATTAAAATGTTTTCACTCTTCATTAATAATTTGAATGATTAAACATAAATGACAAAATAACAGTTTACGGGAAATATTACTACCCTGTCCGTGTTAATTTACCCTCAGAATCAAGCAACAAAGACTTAATAAACATAATGGCAGGATACATATGAAAAAGTTTGAATAAAAATGAGTAAATGTAGTACATTAGTATATGTATGAAACTTGATTTTCATCCTTCTCTTAAATCATTATTTAATTATTAGAAAAAATTTATTATTTTTAATCAATATATAAAGTATATAAATTAATTTTAAGGGGGGAATTTATTACATGACTGAAAGTCCTGATTATACTGTGGAAAGTAAAGAGGGGGATATTGAAATTAGGGCCTATCCAGGTTATATCTTGGCTCAAACAGATGTGAAGGCTGATTTCGATAAAGCAATTGGAATGGGTTTTTCTATTTTAGCCAATTACATTTTTGGGGGCAATAGAAAAAAATCTAAGATATCTATGACTGCCCCAGTGTCTGGTGAAAATTTATCTGAATCTGAGAAAATCGCCATGACNNCCCGGTTACTGAAGAAAAATCTGATTCTCATGTTTACCGTATTTCTTTTACAATGCCCTCTAAATACACATTAGATGCCTTACCTGAACCTGAAGATAAAAGAATAAAATTTAAAGAAGTTAAAAACCAAAAGATGGCGGTTTTAAGATTTAAAGGAAGGGTTAATCATAAATTAGCAGATAAAGAAATGGCAGAACTTAAAAATTGGCTTGAAAAAAATGATATAAAACCAAAATCCAATTTCATCATTGC
>DADN01000016.1:0-302 GCA_002509665.1 Methanobacterium sp. UBA8 | reverse complement strand
TGGAATGGTTTTAAAAATTATATAAATAAAAAAGTATTCAAGGTTCAAGAAGGGGATTTTCCTCTAAATGATAAAAACATTTTTTGGATAAATATTCCAATTATTTGGATATTAATGCCTATTTTCGCAGGTTTATCATCTATTAACATAATGTTTGGCCTATGGATTCCTTATTTTGCAGTATTAAATAGTTTAAGCCATGTGATTTTTTCTATAAGAAATCGGGAATATAATCCAGGGCTCATTGTAAGTTTAATATTAGGGATTCCGGTAGGGACATATGCTTTAATAGTATTTTATTC
>DADN01000235.1 GCA_002509665.1 Methanobacterium sp. UBA8 | reverse complement strand
CACTAGAAGGTGTCGAATATAACTCAGAAAAGTTCCCAGGGCTTGTTTATAAGCTTAAAGAACCTAAAACAGCAGCTCTTATATTTGGATCAGGAAAACTAGTAGGTACTGGTGCAAAAACTACAAAAGATTCAATTAAATCTCTAAATATTATTGTAGATAAAATGAGGGTGCTAGATGCAGATATACCAAAAGAATTTGAAATTACAATACAAAATATCGTTGCCTCTGCAAATCTAGGAAAAACATTAAACCTTGAGGCAGTAGCATTAGATTTAGAAAATACTGAATATGAACCCGAACAATTTCCAGGTTTAGTTTACAGACTTGAAGACCCTAAAGTTGTATTATTATTGTTCGGTTCAGGAAAAGTAGTGTGCACTGGTGCAAAGAACATTGATTTTGCTCAGCGTGGCGTTGAAAAAACGAAGGAAAGGTTGGGCGAACTGGATTTAATTTAAATCCCAATTTTGTTTAATTACTTTCCCAAATTCGCTTTTACGTGCTTTAAGATTAGATTCACGGTTATTAATACTATCAATTTCTTTTATTCTTGATTTGATTATATCTAATTCATTTTTTACTTGATATCTTAGATTGAAATATGAAAAGTTTCACAATTAAACCTATTATAATGTAATTAGTTAAATACAGAAATCTTTAAATATTCATGGAAGATTAATAAGCAAACATGAAAAATATAAATAAAATTATGAGTTTAGGGGCTATTTTTACTATTTTAATTTTTATTGTTGCAGTATCTGGCTGTACAGATCAATCTGATTACGATACTCAGATTCAAAACATAAATAGTCAAGGAGCACAAATCATGGAGGATGTAACTAACGTATCTGGTAGTCTAGAAAATGGTACTATGAATGAAAACACAGCTATTCAACATTTACAAAAAGATAAAACCGATATGGATAAATTACTTTCACAATTACAACAATTAAAACCATCATCTGACGTGCAGAAATCATATGACTATCTGTTATCCTCATATCAAGATTATGATAATGCAATAGGAATGTTACTCAATGGAATAAAAAATGTAAATAGCAATGAAATCCAAAAAGCCGCCGATCTTCTAAATGAAGGTACTAAAAATCTAGATAAATCAACTAATACTGCTTAATAAATAGAAAAGTTAAAAAATTAATTTATTATTTTTAACTGATTAGATTATTTTTTCCATTTTTTACTTGAAATCTTAGACTGACCCATACCATAAACATGAAAAGTCTCACCACATAAACTTGCAAGTAAAAATCTTAATTCTGCTTCTTGAACTGCTTCCATTAAGTGGATATATCTGGTTTCTGGTGAAATGACTTTATTATATCTGTTGTATGTTCTATCAGACATGTATTTTAGTATTCTAGTTTTTATGGCTTTATTAAATAGTGCAAGAGCAAATGAAAACTAATTTTTGATATTAAATAACATATTTTATATTGTTAATCCTTTAATCTATTAAATAAAATAGTTATTATACTAAAAAGAGATGAAAACTATGATGGAAGTAAAATACGTAATTGTTCATTATATAGATGATACATCAGATTCTTATGAAATAGAAGAAGATGAAATATTAAAAAGATAATAATTGGGGAAAAAGATATATCTATAGATTTTATTGATGAGAATAATGAAAATTGTAGAACCGTAATACCAATTTCAAGCTTGAAATATTATCATTATCCTCCTGATACTGCTATAATACACCCCACAGATTTATAAAGAGAATATCTTTAATTTTAAATTTTGAAAAAAAATAGAAGAACAGATCAGAAACATTATAATAAATGATTTAGAAGTAGATAAACCTCAAATTGTGAATACATTAAAATAATGTGGACATAAACATAAAGAAAGAACTTATTAACAAATATAGAAAATAAATACGATTAAATCATAATCCGAAAAATGTATAAAGTATTATTAACTTATTATATAATTGGATCACTTAAAAATTCTGGATATTTTTCCCCTTTTAAGATATCTAGAATTACTAATTTCTAAAAAAAATAACTAAAATGTGGGAATAGAAAAACTTCGTGCTTAAATCTTTTTTTATAATTCCCACCATTAAAAATAATTATTTTAGAAGTTAAGCTACTTTAATTACCATTTAAAATGGTAATTCTCTGTAAATTCCATACAATTTAAGTAATTTTCAGCTTAAAGTGTTTCCAAATTTATTTATATTGTTACTTAAATCTCCATCGTACCATTTACCATTTATATAAGCTGATGCAATAACATGTCCTGTTTTAAAATTACTAAATTGAGCATAAATATGTTTATAAAACATTAAACATTGAATTAAACAGCTTAAAAATAATAAATAATGAAAAAATAGTTAAAACACGCATTAATAATTTAAATAAGAACTTATTCTAACTTTTATACTCTTTAAATATTATTTATTCCCAATTATTCTTTTAAATTTTTAATCTTAGTATCTCCACAAATTTAAGAAATTAAATTATTTAGAAAAAATATATAATCAATGGAAGACTAATTTAAATATTTAGGAGATAAAAAAAATGACCAACAATGATAAGCTATCTTCAGTAGAGATAAGAGCTAATAGCATCTTAAAAGATCACAATGGTGTTTATCTTGAAAAACGATTATATTCTACTTTAAAAAAGGAATTTTCAGATTTGTCCCGTGCAGATTTTAGAGAAGTTCTAAATAAACTGTTATATGAAGATTATGTACTGGAACACGGCCTTATAAGGCCAATGACAGATAAAAAAGCTAGAAAATCAGATGAAACTTATGGTAAAGGCAAGCGATCTGGAAAAGGAGATTCCAAACCCCAAAGAGTTCCAGGTAAAAGGGAAATATGAAGGAGAAAAGTTAATGTAATGGTTTTATTTTTATTCAGACCATTTCCAATCAATAATATACTCAAAATAAGGATTTTAGTATTTAACTGTTTATTATAAACGTCGTATCAGTTAATTTACAAAAAACACATAAATAAATTTAAATTTAAAAATTGTAATTAAAATTACACATTTTTGAATTTAGAATCTTTTAAATCTTTATCTACTAAAATGCATAGTTGTATATAATATTACATTCAAATATTATAGTACTCATCATTTCTACGGAGGTTAAAAGATGTCAGAAGAAAATGTCGTATACATTGGAACTAAACCAGTAATGAATTATGTGTTAGCTGTCGTGACCCAAATGAACGGGGGAACATCTGAAGTAATGTTAAAGGCCCGAGGGAAAGCCATAAGTAGGGCGGTTGATGTCGCTGAAATTGTAAGAAACCGATTTATAACCGAGGCAGAAATTGGAGCTATCGATATCAGTACAGAAGAAGTATCCAACAGAGAAGGATCAAACAGTAACGTTTCAGCTATTGAAATACAGCTCAGCAAATAGTTAAATTGTAAAAATCCTTAAATAAAAAATATCTTTTTTTAATTTTCAATAAGGACAAACAGTCCTTTTACCTATTAATCCCATTAATTATAATAAAAATTGTTCAGCGATTTACTATTTTAATTTATTATAATAGAAAACTTTATATAGTTAAAATGTTACATTATACATGTAGTAGGTAGGTTGTTTATTTTGTAGATCATGAATAGGAGTACCTCCATTTAACTCCTATTCAATCCCCTTCGATTGATTTAAAAAACTTTTATATCTAAATAAAGTATTTTACTGTTTTGATCGTGTTAAATCGCAAGCACTCAAAATAAGTATTTAAACTATTCACTTACGCAAATAACTCTAAAAAAGTTATCTTAAAGCGGAATTTTATGTTCATGTAAATCCTGCAAGTTTAATACTTCACTTATTCCATTTTCATGCCCTAAATATACAATATTGCCATCATTATCTATTTCACTGGCATCGTGGGTGACAATTATAACTGTCTTCTCATTTTTTAGGCCATTAATGACTTCATTGATAGCTTTCCTTGAATCAGTATCTATAGATTTTGTCACCTCATCCAAAAGAATAATAGGTGAATCTTTTAAAACAGCCCTCGCAAGTGCAATTTTTTGCTTTTCCCCACTTGAAAGCATTAATCCACCTTCCCCCACATTCGTATTGTATTTTTCAGGTGTTTTCTCTACGAAATCATGGATTTTAACCAGTTTAGCCACGCGGATAATGTCCTCTTTGGACGCTTCAAGGTTGCCAATTCTAATATTTTCATAGATAGATCCGTCGAATAGATATGGATCTGCAAATATCATTGAAATAGCTCTATTTAAACTTTCCTTTTTAATTTCTGTAATATCATGTCCATCAATTTTAATAGTGCCTTCGTCTACAGTATAGAGCGAGCAGATTAACTTAAGGATAGTACTTTTCCCCGCTCCATTATCGCCTACTATATAGTTTAAACCTTTACCAAATACAGCATTGAATCCTTTAAGAATACACCTGTTATCATATGAGAATCCCACATCCTCCATTTCTATATTCCCATTTTTAATTTCAATTTCTTTATTTCCACTTTTTCCTGTTTCCATGTTAAAAATTTCATTTATTCTATCAAAAGCAGGTGATGCACTTTTATAAGAAGTCCACAAAGAGGATAACTGAGAAATAGGCGAGAAAAAGATAGATGTGTAAGATATAAAAGCTGTAAAAGTCCCAATACTTATAGTTCCTTCCAATACATTATAACCGCCGAAAATAATAAGTAAAACTACAGGTATCCCCAAAATTAATGAACTTAAAGAGGAATTCAAGGATGAAACTTTTGTATAGCTTATAGAAGTCGTGAAATAATCATCCATCTGGTCTTTAAATCTGTTTTGTGACCAGGATTCAAGGCCAAAAACTTTTATTAATGGAATGATAGAAAGATTTTCCTTTAAAAAAGAGTAAACTGATGCGTTATTTTCTAAAAATATCTTCTGTATATCCTGCATTCTTTTTCCAAAGATAGATGATGCCAGTACAAACAATATAACCGGGCTCATTACAATAAGTGCAAGCTGGAAATTAAGGGACATCATTATAAAAAAAGGGACAATGATACCCACTACACTCATAAAAAGCTGAGGAATGATGCTGACAGGTACATTTATAGCAATCTGAGTGTTGCCCATAATACGGGTGATTAAATCTCCCACTTTTAACTCTTGAGTGCTTTTAACTGGTGCAAATTGGACTATGCCAAATATACTTTCTGATACCTCCTTTAACAGTGTTAATTGCAATTTTCCAGTTATAAAACCTTTAAAATAATTTGAAATCGAGGATATGAAATACATGCCAATGATTCCAATAATAATATAAACAAATAAATTGACTTGTTTACCTACAAAAACATCGTCAATGAGTGATTTAATGAGTAAAGGGCTTATAAACGAGAATAACAGGGAAAAAAGACCTAAAACTAGCACAATAATTAAAGTTAAAACGTGTTGCCTTACATACTCATTAAAGAAGAATTTGAAACTCTTTTTTATCATTACTGTCACTTATATTTACATTATTTAAACATTTTATGATTAAAAATGAATATAACGTATGAAATATTTAAAATCATTATAAAAGAAAGATTAGAGTGTTCTATTAACCGGTATTTCCAATTATTTGATTAAATACGACATTTTTAGCGCAAATAAATTAAAAGGAAATTAAGAAAATTGTTTAATATTTACCATCCTGTGAAAGGGCACCACCATTTACCATAAGATGGACAATCTGTTCTATCGCATAAAGCACTAGATGTAGATGCAGCAAATCCTGCAGATATGGCATGCATTTTACAATCCACAGGTATACTTTTACCTTCAACTTTTCCAAATCCAAGATCATCTACCATATTTTCACCTTCCAATAATTTAATTAAATGTATAATTTGTACTATGTCACTTTTAAGCAACTGTGAAGTTGCAAATCAATTTTTTATCCATTCCAATTATCTAAGAAACATTACCCCGATATATGAGACTTCTATTTTCATTTTGTGTATCCTTTACATCACCTCTATTTTGATTAATTAATACAACGCTACCCTACTATAGAAACGTTTATATATTTAAAGTTTTACATTATAANNAAAAGTTGATTACTTTCATGTTTATTAATCACGCCCTTAGGGATAGGAGCGCCTCCATATTTTTAAACTCCTATTCCATCCCACTATTTTTATCATTTAAATTAAAAAAAAATCAATTTTACACGCTAAAATGTTTTATTCATATTTTTAATAGTAAATGGATGTTCAGATATCACCAGTTAATAAATCTTAAAATTATCAAAACACCGAAATAACTATAATTTATTGAAATTATAGAAAATTAAAATCTTAATTCCACATATTTTAGATATTATTCTATATTTCATTATACAAATTATATTCACTAGTTTTAACTGCATTTAACCCGTTAATAATAAATATTGATATACCGAAAAGATTATATATATAAAATGTAAAATTTTACATTAAAAATTAAAACGGTATTAACTGATATGGGTTGTAATCATGGAAAAAGTCGCTTTTATTTTAATATTAATTTTAACGGTAAGTTTTACAACTGGTTCTGTACTATCAACAGATTTTAGTTCTAATAAAACAATTAACTCGCCTAAACAAATAAAAGAGAATGCACAACCGACTCCTAAAGATCAAGAAATTAACAAATCATTTCACAAAATTGCTTCCCTTAAATATGACGTGAAAAAATGCAATTGTAAACACAAATCAAACGAATTTGCAGATGTACTTGCTAAAAAAAGTGCAAAAAATATCTATTTAATAACAATTGAACATGAATCTGGCGAATATTCACATATGGTAGTATCATGGGAAGGTAAAGTGTATGATGCAACCATGACACCTTCAGTTTATGGAATGGATGAAGATAGATACTTAAATGGACTCAAAAAATACGGTTTCAATGGTTTACGAGTTAAAACACCCTATTCAAGTAATAAAAAATATTAATGGAAAAATGTGGTAATAATGTGCAGTTTATTTCGAAAAAAGGACATAGAAGAATGTTTGAGTCTTGATACATGCAATCAAAAATTAAAACGCTCTTTAGGCCCAATAGGACTTATAATAATGGGTATCGGCGCAATTGTCGGTGCAGGGATCTTTATAGTAAC
>DADN01000133.1 GCA_002509665.1 Methanobacterium sp. UBA8 | reverse complement strand
CGTATTTAACCAGTATTGCACGTTATTACTTGATTTGAGGTGTATATTTGCATTGATCTTTCCAACGTATTGATATCCTCTATCATCAACCAGTTTATACTGTAAAAAAGCATCGTCAGCGTAAAATGTTATTGCTTGCTTCAAATCATATTCTAAGATAACATTAACATTCTTATTTTCAATCGGAGTGATCTTTTCAGGGTCAGAATAGAAAGACATTGAAATATGGCTACCAGGATTGTTATTATCGATATTATAACTCACATATGCTCCCTGGAAAGTCACTTTTAAGTTCTCTGGATTTTGATCCGTTTCAATGTCATCATCTTTATAATTATAGTCGACCTCATTAAAGACATAGTGAATGACTTTTTTAACATGCAAACTTCCATCACTTTTTACATTAAGATCTATACTTATTGAAGGTATAGAATCAATATCTGAGAGCGCAACCACCATACCAGAAGAAGTAGAAACAACAAATAAAAATAGTAAAATTAAGGAGATAACGCGCTTTTTATCGATTTTAAAAACACTAAGTCCATTCATTAGCATTATTTCCTACTCTTNNGATATTATTTAAACTTTTGGATTAAAAAGAAAATTATTAGAAGAATAGAAGTATAAAAAACGCTTTAATAATTTTAATAAATTATAATGCCATTTTTTTAGGAAAAATAATTTTATAAAGCTATTTAAGCGGATAGATCCCAATACACTATTTTAGATGTTTTTTAATTAAGATTTTTGATTTTCATAATCGTGACAGTGGTATATGTCAGATTCCTTGAGTTCAGTCTCTGGAAGCATTAATTCCATCCCTCTTTTAA
Source organism: Methanobacterium sp. UBA8 (assembly GCA_002509665.1). Lineage (GTDB taxonomy): Archaea > Methanobacteriota > Methanobacteria > Methanobacteriales > Methanobacteriaceae > Methanobacterium_D. Next base: position 2,807 of record DADN01000133.1, on the reverse strand, counting down.
CTCCTTTAGCAGCACCTAAAGCAGTACCATATACCAGATATTTATCCCATATTTTAACAGATTCAGAGGATATTCTTTAATTAAACTAAAGTCCTCAATGTACCTTTTAAAATTCATCCAACTTTCATAGTACTCCCAGCCATAAGAAGTCCATTTTTCAGTGGCTCTTTCAGGGATCAAATATAATACAGTAGATTCAAACCATAAAATCAAAGCAAGAAAGATAAACATTCCTGAAAATGGTAGAAGAATGGAAGAAATAAAAAAGTATAATCAATGCTACTACTGTACCCAACACACCAAAAATTTTTAAGCTTCTAGTTCCCCTATCATAAAAAGCGTTCTCAAGATTACCCCCTTCTATCAGAGTTCTTTTTACTTCATTTCTCCAATCTGTAGGCATGTATATTACTTTCAAACATATCGTTCCATTCTTTATACGTACACTGGGCGCATTCACCCTCACCAATATGTTTCATGCTTTCGGAGATTATATCCATGGATATAAGGCCATTCTCTTCATGTCTCCTTAAAAAGTCTAAAACCTGTACTTCAAATTTCCAGAGTGTAGAAAGGTCACTGTTAGGGTTAATTNNTTAATTTCAAGCAATAAACATTTTGAATAATCATTTTCAGACCTATTTTTTAAAAGTAAATAATTTCTATCAATTAAATCCAGAATAGTCGCTCTAAAACCATTTAAATTAGGAATTCCCATCATCTCTGGATCTCCAGCACACACTGCATTTACTATAGCCGGAGGGTCATCTGTAGGTAAATCCATTTCATATTGCGTATTATAGCCGATTTTAGGTTCTCTAAAATAAAATATAGATTAAATAAATAGGTATTCCCACTATTACAATCAGCAAAATCACTAAAATGTAAATTTGTGCGTCCATTCGAATTCTCCCAATTGTATTTCCTTAAAAATCATTAATATATTGCCTAACTATTTACAACTTTAACATTCGTCTGCATCATCTGTTTCATTTCCCGATGAGGATGCAGGGGTGTCATAATCATAAAAACTGTACATATCATTTTCTTCCAGTAGATCATCTGGAATTGATAGTTTCATAGCTTTCCTAACTCCTTCAGCAACTCCTAAAGCAGTAGCATATACCAAATATTTATTCCATATATTAACGGACTCTGGTGGATCTTCCTTTATTAAGCTGTAATCTTCAATATATTTTTTGAAACTATGCCATCTTGCATAATACTCCCTACCATAAGCCGTCCACTGCCCAGCAATCTTTTGAGGTAAGATAATAGAAAATATTCCCATAATCCCTAAAACGATAGTCAATATTAAAACATAGTGGGCCATCGGTATTGGATCACCAAATGTAGAAAAGAACGCAGCAGGTGCTACGAACAGCGATAAAAGCCCAAAAACTTTTAAATAAATATTACCCTTTGGATAAGATGCTTCTTTAAAATTTCCATCCATTACTGCCTGTTTAACTTCTTTTTTCCAGTTTAGATAGGTAGACTCAAAAAATTTTGCACTATCATAATAATTTAGACTCTCAGAAACCAAATCCATAGATATGATACCATTTTGCTCATATTCTCTAAGAAAATTTAAAACTTCAGTTTCAAAATTCCAGAGAGTATCAGGGTCATAATCATGATTAATTTCTAAAAAAAGTGATCCTGGAGAATTATATTCTCCGCCAGATGTCTTATTACTTAAAAGTAGATAATTTCTATCAATTAAATCCATTATAGTGGCTTTAAAACCATCTATGTCAGGTTCTCCAATTTTTTTTGAAATCCCCGGCCCACAAATGGCATTTACTATTGCAGGAGGATCATCTGTTGGTAAATCTGTTTCATATTTGGCACTATAATCCATTTTAGGTGCCCTACCATAACATAAGTAAAATAAGGGTATACAAGATCCAAATAATATCAAAACTGCCAGTACTACGTAAAAATTCATTTTAAAAATTATAGGATTCTGATAATCATTCTGAACTTTTTCTATTTCACTTAAATTATTTTGATTTATGATAACCCCATTTGTAGGATTCACTGCAAACTGACTTCTAGGTATAACTGCGCTCACTTCAAAAAAATCTCCTGAAGGAATGGTTTGAGTGACTATTTGTAAAGTATTACCATTCCACCCAGAATTTTCAACATAATAAGGAGGATTTAACCAGTATTGTACCCCATTACTTGATTTAAAGTGTACATTAATGTTAAATTTACCAATATCCTCTCTCCATGGATTTTCAGCCATTTTATACTGTAATTCAGTAGTATCATTGTAAAATCTAATTACATTCAAAAGATCATATTCTAACGTAACATTAACATCTTTATTTGAAATAAACATAGTCTTTTGTGGATCAGAATATAGATTGATAGCAAAAGCTTCCCCAGTTATCTGATTTAAGGTATAATAAGCTCCTTGGGTTGACACTTTTAAATTTTGAAACTGCTGATTTCCAGTTAAAGGCATTCTTTTGTATATTTGATAACAGGTCCCACTAAATGAATAATGAAAAGTTTCTTTTACATGCAATGTCCCATTATCCTGCAAATAAAGATCTATATCTGTTAAAGGTATGGAATACTGCTTTTGTTCATCTGAGGAGACATATGGATAAAAAGTAAGCGAAAAAATGAAAACCGTGAACAAAATTAAAGCAACTGACATTATTTTATTTCTGGTTTTCATAATATCCCTATTACATTATTGAATGCACTTCTTTCTCCCCAATTATTACATTATGGAATAAGTTAAGATGCTATTTAAAAATTTAGTTTGAAAATAAAAAATTAAAATTTTA
>DADN01000178.1 GCA_002509665.1 Methanobacterium sp. UBA8 | reverse complement strand
TCTGTAAGGGTAGTATTGACCTTGATTATGGTTTTTTCCATGCCTTTTTAGATCCGCAATTTTCACAGTATGATGCCTGGTTCAATGTAAAGGATGATTACCTGATTATGGGTGTGGGGGTTAAAGATGCATCCCTCATGAAACATTACCATTCTAAATTCGTTTCGTATCTAAAATCCCATTACCACGCACGGATAAGTCCATTTGAAAAGGAAGAAGTGGGTTTAATGCCATATATCACTCCAAAATTCCGTGTGAACCTGGGAAAAGGTCGTGTACTTTTTGCAGGGGATGCTGCCCACCTTTTAAACCCCATGGGTGAGGGAATATCCAGTGCCCTGGCCAGTGGTTATGCTGCGGCTGAGGCTATTAATATGGGATATGACCTTGAAAATAACATAACTCCAGTAAAAGTGCGGGATAGCTATAGAATTTACCTTAAAGGAGAAATAGAGTACATGAAGAGGCAGTGGAGGTTTCTGAGTAGTATCTGTCCGGAATTCACGTCTTTCCAGGATAGTGAATGATTGATTCTATGTAATCTCCTAAACTAGTGCGAAATTTCTCGATGTTTAGTGATGTCTTTCACTAAAAAAGTTTTAAATAATAAGCGTTTGTGAAAATTAATAACTATATTTAAAGATAATAGTATTAAAGGAGGTGAACGTTTGAACAAAAGTTTAATAGCTATAATATTGATTGTGATCGTGATTTTAGTAGCAGCAGGGGCATGGTTCTTTTTGAAACCTTCACCATCGGTGAATATCACCCTAACTAATAACACCAGTAGCAGTGTTAATACCGCCAATCAGCACAAGAATCAGACAAATAACACCACTGCAACTAATATAACTGCAGCAAAGGCAAAAGAACTGGCAGGTAAATACGTTGGAACTGGAGTAACACTGGAAACACCCACACTGACCACTTATAAAAATGTTCAGGTGTGGAAAGTGCCTGTGGTAACCTATTCACCAGAAAAGACTTATTTAGATCCTATATACATTAACGCCAAAACAGGAGCAAGGGTTACCTAAAATTACCCTTTGAAATTTTTTTGATTTTAACCAACATTTTATTAGGATATATCCTTTAAATAGGGACAGATAAAATACCCGTTCTTTCTTATCAAATATTCTGTTCTTATTTCAAATCAAGAAAAACTTACAATCTTGTTTTACCATGGAAAAAAGATTACAATCCTGATTTACCAGGGATTTTACCTGGAATAAGTAAGGATCTGTGCAAAAAAAATAAAATAGTAATTTCACCTTTAAATGGAGTTTTGGGTGATTTCCGGTGAAATTAGGGTGTGATCTGGGTGTCAATTTGGAAAAATCATTTATCCCATGGTAGACTTAGTATAGCCAACCAAGTAGGGAGGTGAAATCCAAGAAAGCAGGCATTCGCTCTCTGCCATGTTGACCATAATATCTGTCGCGCCCATTTTAAACCACTCGAAATTTTAAAACCGCCTCCAAAATAGGCCTGGCAGATACTAAAGTCAATATGGTACGAGTTATTTTAAAATCATTACTCTAATCTGTACTTATGTGATGTAAGTTTATTTTTGATATAAGTTCAATTATTGATGTAAGTTCAATTATTCATATTCATAAATTCACGGTATAAAAGTTCTGCTTGACTTAAAGCCTGATTTTCTTCATTATTAAGGTTTTTGAATGGATTGTATTCCATTATTATCGTACTGTTTTTGAAGGTGCGCTTCCAGGTACCAATGATCTGACCATTTAGGGCAATGGTTGGCCTATAGCGATTTTTCAAACCATTTATGGTTTTTTTAAGATTCACAGAAGCACTCCGATCACGGTAGGCAAATAGGTACTCGTCATAGGTGGGTAAAAGATGAGCAAGAGGCATATCTGGCATTTCAGGTTTTGATCCAGAATGCCAGTATATCGCATCACCAATTCTTTCCTGAATGAACTCCGATGCAATTGATTCTATACCTGCCTGTGCATCTGCTGCCAGAAGCCCAGACCACCACATGAAATCTCTGATGGTAGCCGGACCACGGCTTTTAAAGTAACATCTGGCCAGTGCTGCCAGTGCTTCTTCACGTTTAACCCTAGTTTTAGGAACAGAATCCATGGACATGTAGAGGGGATTGTTATTTTCCATTCCACACTGACAGATAAGTCCATCAAGAGAAGCCCTCTGCAACAGGTAAGCAGCTCTTTGTCCTTCTGTGGATATCCGTCTTTTCTGAAGAATAGCCAGTAATTCCTTCCGATTAAGTTCCTTACCACCTTCAAGAGCCTCTTTTAACACATTATTGCCGTGTTTTAGGGTTTTTTCATCTAATTCAAGCTCCCAGTACCTGCGCATATTGCTGGTAATGATACGGGGTGCCAAAAGCTCCAGCATCCAGCGGATATCCTTTGCAGTGACAAAGTGCAGGGTTCCGCGCATGAGCCAGGTTCTGAAGATGGTCTTGTCAGCAAATGCCTTCTCCACTTGGGAATCATGAACTCCTGGCAGGCGGAGGCCCACAGCCCACTTAGCACCAGAGTAATCCTGTCCCTGAATAGCTCCCATGTGAGAGATTAATTCAACCGGCTCTTTGAAACTGGTATTGGTGAGCTGTTGATTATAAAGTCGTGCCATTGCAATGGTAGATGGATTCATATAACCTATTTTCCCCCTTAAATCATTATTCCAGATGTAGATTTATATTCAACATATTTAATACATTTATCTTTCATTTAGCAGGATTTAATTCCTATTATTCACCCAATGATCCCTAAAATTAGTTTTATATTATAACCATAAAATTAAGAACTGTCATTTTACGTAATGTTTATATATATAATAGTTCTATAATATAACTATGGTGGGAGGATGAATTAACAAAAATAATTTCCACCCAAAAAAAGAAACTGGTGATACAATGCATGGTGAAATGAAATATGGATATATGCACGGTGGAATGAAAGGCCATCATATGCACGATGAAATGAGAAAAGATTGGATAAAAAAGTCAGTTATGATGAAAGAAATAATGGAACATCTTTCTCCTGAAGACAAAAAGAAACTGGCAACCATGAAACTGGATATGAAAATATCCATGGCAGAAAAGAAACTGGAAATGTTAGAGGACAGAAAGGAAATTGTGGCTAAGAAATTAGACATGAAGACCGATATGGCCAAGCAAGAAATTGAAATGCTAAAAGCGCTGCGAGATATGCTTAAATCCGAAAAATAAATTTGTAAGCTAATAACAAGATTTTATTAGCTTATAACCATTTTTTTAACTGTTAGACTCTTCATTGTTAGACTATTTAATGATTAACTCTTCTGTGTTTAAACTCTTTTTATAAGTTCATACTACATATTTATCAAAAATTTGATTTTTATCCGGATTAATCTTATTTAAAAACGGATTAGTCACATATAAAAGAATAATTACCGTTTTTTTAATTAAGTACTGTACTTTCAACAAACTGTTATGTTCCGAAATGTTTTTTTATATAATTGTTATATAGAATAACTAAATGGTGACAAAATGGAAGATGAAAGATTAGATAAAATGGTGGACAATCTGTACCTTTTTTTCCCACTTTTCCGGAAGAAAGTGTTTAAACATAGAAAAAGGTCACACGAAGGGAAAATGCCACATTCATATTATCATGTTTTGAAAATACTGGATAAACATGGCAATCTGCCCATGTCTAAAATAGGGATAAACGTTCACATATCCAAATCAAATATGACTTCTTTAATTGATAAACTTGTAGACAAGGGATTAGCAGAACGTTT
>DADN01000257.1:14169-24211 GCA_002509665.1 Methanobacterium sp. UBA8 | reverse complement strand
TATAGGCCTACAATAAATGTCAAAGGGACAAATATGGTGGATATCACAGTTAAAACCCTTACTATCTCATTTAATTTATTGCTTGTACTTGATAAGTAAATGTCAAGCATCTCTGAAATTCTATCCCTTAAAGATTCCAACGTGTCAAAAATTTGTATTGAATGATCATAAACATCTCTCAAATAGTAATCGGTTGATTCATCGATTAGGAAATATTCATGTGATCCAAGGGTACTCAACATTTCTCGAAGCGGCCAGATTACTTTTTTAAGGATTATGATGTCCATTTTAATGCTATGAATTTTTTTAAGGAATTCTGGATCTGTATTTTCTATTAAATTCTCTTCTATGTCCTCTATTTCATCTTCAACCCTTTCTAAGTCCAAAAAATAACTGTCAATAACTGTATCTATAAGTGAATATAATAAATAGTCCGTTCCTCGATTTCTTATTGGGCTGCCTTCTCTTTCTGCTCTTTTAATGATTAAATTAAATATGGGATCATCATCATCCTGAAAAGATATTACAAGATTTTTCTCGAGAATTAAGCTGATTTGTTTGGTAGTTATACGATCTTCGTTGACATCAAATAATTTCAAAACCAGATAAAGATAATCATCGTAATCTTCTACTTTTGGCCGCTGGCTTGTGTTTAATATATCTTCAAGTACCAGCGGATGTAAATTAAAACATTTTCCTATTTTTTTTAAAATTTCTACATCTCTGAACCCATTTATTTTTATCCACTTTACGGTATCGTCGTCTGTAAATTTGGGGCATTCCTCTATTGTTTTTTGGTTGAAAGTATCTTTATTATATTCAATAAAAGTTATTTTGGTGGGTATATCTTCGGCACCAGTGTAAACAAGTGATCCTGGAGGAAGTCCTGCTTTTTTTGACCGTGTTTTCAAATTCAGCATGTTTTCACATTTTTAATATTGATTAATAAGTTTTTACTTTTGTAATAAATATTACATCTGATCTTTTTTTCGCATAAACATATGATGGTTAATTATGAAACAGGTTGAATTTTTTCATTTTTTATTAATTCAATTAAAAACTTGGTGAGTTTATGGAAATATTTTTAGTAGAACTAATTGTTATTTTGATAATTTCATTACTTATAGTAATAAAATCAGCAGATATCTTTGTTGATAATTTGGTAGAAGTCGGTGCTTTGTTGGGGATATCTCAAATAATACTGGGAGTTACAGCTTCGGCCATTGGGACTTCTCTGCCTGAATTTGGTTCTGCTATGATAGCTACTTTAAGTGGTAATGTGGATATAGGAGTTGGAANNCCGCAGCATTTACGGGCGTTATAAAATCTGATACTAAAGGGCTTAAAAGGGACGGTGCAGTTACACTTGCTACAGCGCTTATACTCATGTTTTTCATGTTCTTTGGGGATATTGGAAAAATAGCGGCTATTGTAATGATAATTGTATATGCAATTTACCTGAGAAGCTTGATAAAAGCCCAAAAAGAAGAATCTGGAAGTAATAAAGATAAAATTGAAGAAAAATCTGAACTTGAAAACATTAATGAAAAGTCTGGATCCAAACTTAAATCAATTCCTCCTAAGAACATAGCATGGATATTAGTTGGATTTGCAGGACTGGTAGTGGGATGTAGGTTATTAGTTTACAGTGGAACTGGAATTGGGGAGATTTTAGGTATCCCTGAAATGATAATGGGTCTATTTGTGCTTGCTATTGGAACCAGTATTCCTGAACTTGTGGTTACGTTCTCTTCAGCAATGAAAGGTCTGCATGATTTATCAATAGGAACCGTTCTTGGAAGTAACACATTCAACATACTTATAGGAATTGGAATACCCGCCCTTGTTTTGAACGTTCCTGTAGACCACACTTCACTTATCTTCGATGCTCCTGCAATGATTTTTGTTACAGTGCTGTTGTTATTGCTTATAAAAAAAGATATGAAACTTACAAGAAATAATGGATTGATCCTGCTGGCAACATATATAGCTTATGCGGTAATAAGAATATTTGTATTCGGGTGATAATATGTATAAAAAAATATTGGTTACAAGTACTGGCGAATATTTAGATGAAATTATTGAACATGCTCTTGATTTAATACATGGAAGGCCAATGGAAGTCATTGGTCTTTATGTGGCAGATACTTCTGCTCCTTTTTTAACTCCACGTAAAGTCAAAGAAATGATGGTTAATGAACTGAAAAACCNNCCAAGGAAAAGAAATTTTAGAAAGCATGGAACAGGAGTTCAAAAAGTCAGGCGCAATAAACTTCAAGCCGATGCTTATTGAGGGAGATCCTGCAGAAACCATTGTTGAAACTGCTGAGAAAGAAGATGCAGATGTAATAATCATGGGAACTGGAAAAAGCAAAATAGATAAGCACCTGCTGGGCAGCGTATCTGAAAAAGTTGTTCACTCAGCTCCATGCACCGTACTTTTAATAAGGTCAAAGCATAAGCCTTTAGAACAAATCAAATAGCTGCTTAATAAAATTAAAAATAAAAAAATAATTTATTTATTTTTACACTCTTTCAATGGATTCTTCAATTAATTTTAGGTCTATATTGTCTTCAACAATTTGAGCGAGCCTATCAATTGAATACTTTTTTAGATTCTCAAAATTGTCTTCACTAAAACCGAGCATATCAAGACCTTTTTGAGTCCTTAAATGATCTGTAAAGAATCTTCTAAATGTGAAATTGTGGAATATTCCATGTAGATAAGTACCTGCAGTGTAACCATTCACTGCACCGTCATACCTTGATGATGGATGGTTTCCACATCCTTTAATGACCATGGATAATGGTTTGGATTCTCCAAGAATTGTAATGCCTTCATGCAGTTCATATCCGTTTACAGAATCTCCTTTTATCCCTTTGAAAATCCCATTTCCAAGTATATTTACTTTACTCTGGGTGATAATTTTGTCAATTCTGTCAAATTTAGTTTTAGCATCTAAAATACCGATTCCTTTAACACTGCCGAACTTGGATTCTTTAAATGATTCATCAATTATCTCTTTTCCAAGCATCTGATATCCGCCGCATATCCCAAAAACAGGTATTTCTCTGGATAAACTGGCAATTTCATCGGTGAAACCTACCTCATTTAAAGCTATCATGTCATTAACAGTATTTCTTGTACCCGGAAGTATCAGGGCATCTACATTCCCTATTTCGTCCCCCATTTCTATTAATTTTATACCAACATCTGGCTCGTATTCAAGGGGATCTATATCTGTAAAATTAGAGATCCTTGGGAGACGCATTACTCCAATGGTTATTTTCTCATTTTTACTGTATTTTCGTTCTGATAATGATGCAGAATCTTCTTCTGGTAGCTTTAAGCTTCCATCATATGGCAAAACTCCAAGTACGGGAGCTCCTACAATTTCTTCAATTTGGCGGATTCCTGGAATTAATATGTCCAGATTACCTCTGAATTTGTTAATAATTATTCCTTTTATCCTTTCCCTGTCTTTTTCAGGAAGTAGGGCAAATGTCCCTGCAATGGATGCGAAAACTCCTCCCCTATCGATATCTGCAACTAATATGACATCTGCATCTGCAATTTCTGCTATTTTCATGTTTGCAAGGTCTTTGTCCTGCATATTTATTTCTGCAGGAGAACCTGCACCTTCTATCACTATTACATCATATTTTTCCTTTAGAGTATCCAAAGATGTTTTTATAGCTTTTAAAGCTTTTTCTCTAAATGAATTCTGGTAATCATAGAAATTCATATCATTTACAGGCTTTCCATGTACTATTACCTGAGATATGAAATCTTCCTTTGGTTTAAGGAGGATTGGGTTCATGTGGTACGAAGGTTCAACTCCTGCAGCTTCAGCCTGTAAAACCTGTGCAATTGCTATTTCAGCATTTTCATGAGTTGTATATGAGTTAAGCGACATATTTTGAGATTTAAACGGTGCAACATTGTACCCTCTCTTTGAAAATATTCGACAAAGTGCGGCTACAACAACACTTTTTCCAGCATTTGATGAAGTTCCCTGTACCATTATGCATTTGGTTTTATCAGAACGCAAAATTCAGCCTCCGTGTAACGATATAATATTTTATATTCTACCTTTAATTTTAAAGTTAATTGTAGATATTTCAAAATTATTTCAATATTGTTTTCAATTATATTAAAAGTAATTTTATTATGTCATAATTTTCAAAAATAGTAATATATTGAAAATAGAAATTTTGAACTTTTAAAGAAATTTAAACTTTAACACGCCAAAAAATTGATTTGAGGGGGATAATTATGATGAGTAAAAAAAATTGACGTGCCTAAAATTGTATCTAAGACTGAAAGTGTTTTTTTTTTTTNNGGGAAGATGCCACTATTATACTTTCAAATGGCAGTTCAATGCATGCCAAAATACTTGCTATTGAATTTAAAAACTTAAATTTTATTGTAGGTATGCTGACGGGATTAAAGAAATGATCAGTGGTAGAGCAATACAAAGCGTAAGATTAGGAACTAAAATCGAGAAAAAGTAATAAATAACACGATTTATTAGTTGAAAGGACATAATTCCTTTTTTAGATATTAATTTCAGTGCATTGCAAAAGAGTTATATAGTATAACTCCTAATTGATTATTCCATTTATAACTATAAATTGGAATACGTATTCAAATAAGTAAGTAGGTAAATAAACTCATTTCTCAGTCTATTCTGCATTTATTCTAGAGTGTATGGTTAACTTTTAGAAAAATTTTTGAATAGTGAGTTTTATTTTAATTAATGTTAAAATTTGTTTTGAAGAAAGCTTGGAAATTATAGAAACTGATTTCAACAATTATAAATAGGGAATCAGTCATAAAATTATTTTAAAAAGAATTTAAAATAATTAATTGGTTAAAATTAAAGTGAAATTTTTCTAAATCTATGAAACGAAAAGTAGATATTTATATATAACAATATTATATATCAATAAAGTTAATATTCCATAAAGTTATTATAAATAAAGATGTTGATTTTTTAAATATAAAATGAAAATAGGAGGTTGTCATGAATCATGGCAAATCTAAATTCAGACTCAAGTTTAAATTCATTCAATTTAAGAACTTATAAGACATCCGAGGAAATTAAAGTCCCTGAAAAGATCATTGATCAAATCATAGGTCAAGAAGAAGCAGTTGAGACTATTAAGAAAGCTGCAAAACAGAGAAGGAATGTTCTTTTAATTGGGGAACCTGGAATTGGTAAATCCATGCTCGCAAAGGGAATGGCAGAACTGCTACCTCCAGAAGAACTTCAAGATATTCTGGTTTATCCAAATATTGAAGATAATCATAACCCTTTAATTGGAACTATGCCTGCTGGTGAAGGTAAAAAAATAGTTACAAACTATAAAGCCAAAGCAAAATCTCAGGAAGAAAGGAAGAACATGTTCACAATGATCATAATCTCCTTTATATTAATCGTGGGATTTGTAGTAGGCCAGTTTTTCATGGCTTTAATAGCAGCAGCAATTGTTTTTGTTGCACTTCTGCAAATAAAACCTAGAACTACAGTTATGATTCCTAAGCTTCTTGTAAACAATGAAAACAACATTATTGCTCCTTTCATTGATGCAACAGGTGCACATGCCGGAGCCCTTTTAGGTGATGTAAGGCACGACCCATATCAATCTGGAGGATTAGGAACTCCTGCACATGAACGTGTCGAAGCTGGAATGATTCACAAAGCCAGCAAAGGTGTTCTCTACGTGGATGAAATTGGGACCATGCATATGAAAACTCAGCAAGAGTTGCTAACTGCTATGCAGGAAAAAAAATACTCAATAACAGGACAAAGTGAAACAAGCAGTGGGGCAATGGTAAGATCCCAGGCAGTTCCATGTGATTTTGTACTTGTAGCATCTGGAAACCTAAAAGTACTTGAAGGAATGCACATTGCACTCAGGTCAAGGATACGTGGATACGGTTATGAAGTCTTTATGAAAGATTCAATGCCAGACACACCTGAAAATAGAGATAAACTGGTTCAATTTGTAGCTCAAGAAGTTGAAAAAGACGGCAGGATACCTCATTTCAGTAGAGAAGCTGTAGCTGAAATTATAAGGGAAGCTCAAAGAAGGTCTGGTAAAAAAGATACACTTACCTTAAAATTAAGAGATTTGGGCGGTCTTGTAAGGGCTGCAGGCGATATTGCAAAAGGAGAAGGTGCAGAGCATGTCACTCTAGATCATGTGGTGGGTGCTAAAAAACTTGCAAGGACACTTGAACAGCAAATTGCAGATCGTTACATTGGCCAGAAAAAACAATATGAAACTTTTGCATCTGAAGGTGGAAAAATAGGTACTGTAAATGGTCTTGCAATAATTGGAGACAGAAGCGGTATAATTCTCCCAATAGTTGCTGAAGCTGCTCCTGCCCAAAGTAAATCTGAAGGTAAGATCATTGCAACAGGTAAACTTGGTGAAATTGCTAAGGAAGCTGTTCAGAATGTTAGTGCTTTAATTAAAAAACATACTGGGACAGATATATCCAGCTATGATATACACATACAGTTTCTGCAGTCTTATGAAGGTGTTGAAGGGGACAGTGCAAGTGTTTCAGTAGCTACAGCTGTAATTTCATCCCTGGAAAATATTCCAGTAGATCAGTCAGTCGCGCTTACAGGTTCCTTAAGTGTCAGAGGAGATGTTCTCCCTGTGGGTGGAGTAACTGGTAAAATTGAAGCTGCAGCAGAATCAGGAATTAAAAAGGTTTTAATACCTAAATCAAATATGAGTGATGTCTTGATTGAGGAAAGATACAAAGATAAAATTGAAATAATTCCTGTAGAAAACATGAGTGAAGTATTGGAACATGCATTACTTGGAAAAGATAAAAAAGGTCTTCTTGACCGAATGCAGAAGATTACTAATATGGTGCCTAACATAGGTTTACAAAACCCAACAACTCATTAAGTTGAATCTATTGAAAGGATTTTTCCTTTCATTTATTTTTATATTTAAAATAACTTTTATTTTAAATGGATTAATTTATAAATCATAAGTAGGAAAAATTATTGTTATGCTAATTTTTATTCATAATTTTAATATTTACCTTAATTAATAATAATAGAAAATAAAGGATACGATAAAGATGGAAAAATTAAAATTTTTTGACTTAGATCTCTCAGACGAGATCAAACGAGCCATTGCAGATATGGGATTTGAAGAAGCAACCCCAATTCAATCGCTTGCGATTCCATATATATTAGATGGAAAAGATGTTATAGGACAGGCTCAAACAGGGACTGGAAAAACAGCGGCATTTGGAATTCCTGCTTTAGAAATGGTAGATCCAGATAATAAGAAACTACAAGCCGTAATTTTATGCCCTACAAGGGAACTTGCAATTCAAGTAGCAGAAGAAATCAGAAAGCTCTCAAAATACATGAAAAAACTCAATGTATTGCCAATTTATGGTGGTCAGCCAATTGAAAGGCAGCTTAAATCCCTTAAAAAAGGTGTACAGATTATTATTGGTACTCCTGGGCGTGTAATGGACCATATGAGGCGTGGAACTTTAAAAATGAACAACGTTAAAATTATGGTTCTTGATGAAGCAGATGAAATGCTTGATATGGGATTTAGGGAAGATATAGAAACTGTTTTACAGGACATGCCTGAAGAAAGACAAACTCTCCTTTTCTCTGCAACAATGTCTAAAGCAATTTTGAATTTAACCAAAAGATATCAGACTAATCCTGAATTTTTAAAGGTCATTCACCAGCAGATGACGGTTCCTGAAATTCAGCAGATATACTTCGAAGTTAAAGAGAAAATGAAATTAGAACTTTTATCACGTTTAATAGACATATACAATCCTCAGCTATCTCTGGTATTTTGTAATACAAAAAGAAGGGTTGACGCTCTTGTAACTCACCTTCAAGTGAGGGGATACCTTGCAGATGGACTCCACGGAGATATGACTCAAGGACAGAGGGACAGAGTTATGTCAAAATTCAGATCTGGCCAGATAGAAATTCTGGTTGCAACAGATGTTGCAGCCCGTGGAATTGACGTAGGTGATGTAGAAGCTGTATTTAACTATGATGTGCCTAACGATGACGAGTACTATGTACACAGAATAGGTAGAACAGGTCGTGCGGGTAAATCAGGCCGTGCTTTCACATTTGCTTCAGGTAGGGAGATTTACCAACTTAGAGATATACAAAAGTTCACCAAGACAAAAATTGAACAACACAGAATCCCATCCGTAAGTGACGTCAAAAAAATCAAGACAAATATGTTTCTAGATGATATAAAACACGTCATAAACACAGAAAATCTGGATGATTACACTACAAAAATCGAAAGATTAATTAAAGAAGATTATACCTCTATTGAAATAGCTGCTGCTCTTCTAAAAATGATAATGACCAAAAAAGACCAGAAAGAATCTGGAGATGAAGGCTTTGGAGATACTGGTGCAAGTCCTGGAATGGTAAGGTTCTTTATCAATGTGGGACGTAAACAGCGGGTAAAAGCGAAAGATATAGTCAGGGGCATTGCAGAAGAAACAGGACTTTCAAGCAAGATAATTGGTAAAATAGATGTTTTTGACAAATTTTCATTTGTTGAAATTCCAGAGGAAAATGCAAACGAAGTCTTATCCATAATGAGCAGATGTAAAATAAAAGGTAAGTCTGCAAATATGGAACCTGCAAATAAAAAGTGAAATTGATTTCACTTTTTAATTAAATTCTATTTTTTTACGTAGACCTTATTTATTTTAAAATGCTTATTTTACAGCCCCTTTTTGACAGAAGTATCCTTTGGGTTCTCCTTGTTCTAAGTTATTTTCTTTGAATACATCACAATTAGGGCAGTTACACATCTTATTAGGATCAATGTCGCTACATGTTGCTGTTCCTGTTGCGCAGTACACTCCTGGAACATCTGAAGGTTCGGGACTCATACCTCTCATGGATTCTTGAAGCATTTTCATTTTTGTTTGCGCGCATTCACTTTCAGCCTGAACTGGGCATTGTGGACATAAGCATTTGGTGATGTTTTCCCTTGTAAATTCAATTTTGGGTTTCATTTCTTCTGGAGATTCAGTTTTAGCTGTTCCACCCATAATTCCTCTTGTGAAAACTGTTTGCCATAATCTTTCGGTTATTATAGTACCTATAACTCCACCAATTGCTCCGAGAACTGCCCATATGATTATGGATAATATTAATTCTGCAATTACATTTAATCCAGATAATATTCCACTGGCTCCATAGGCTAAAGCTACTACTATGCTTAATATGGCAGAAACTATCCCTGTAATTAGCCCTGTAATAGCTCCATGAGTGGCTCCGTTTTTAATATTTACATCAACGATGTAACCAACTGCTATGCCGGCTATAAGCACAGCTAAATAAAAACCAACAATTCCTCCTGCGCTTCCTAAGAATATAGTCAATATTACTGCTAGAATAAATCCAATAATTATGGCTTTCCATTTAATCATTTTTTTTCTCACCTCAAAAACGAAGTTTTGTGGGCCGCCAAACACACGTGTTCGGGCATTCGAAATTAGAGCTTGCAAAAACTATGTTTTGCCGGCTCTCGAAAACTGTCAAACAAATTGTGTTTAACGCATGCAAAATTCATAGAATTTTGTTGTTCAGAAAATCCATGATTTGACACAGTAAAAACAAAGTGTTTGCATGCTTTGTTTTCAGGGCATGGAAAAATTCTACGAATTTTTCCGGTTGAAAATCGAAGATTTTCAAACATCGAAATTAAAACTTACGGAAAACAGAGTTTTCCGTGCTGTCAAAAGCATTGCTTTTGACGCCCCAAACACTATGTGTTTGAGGGCCGTACGAAACGAAGTTTCGTGGCTCCGAGACAAAGTCTCGAGAGCTCCAAAAACCTNNACAAAGTCTCGAGAGCTCCAAAATTCTCCAAATTTTGAGAGATTTCGAATGTTCAGGAACTGATATGCAGTTCATTCGACCTATTTTCAAACTATCCTTTTGTATTAATATGTTGTTTATTTTTATTATCAATTTTGATTTGAAAATGAGGTAAT
>DADN01000257.1:0-14150 GCA_002509665.1 Methanobacterium sp. UBA8 | reverse complement strand
TTACTAAATATAAAATAGATATGAATAAACAAACTAATATTATACTATGGAAAATCATAAAGTAATTTCTTCCAGTGACAATGATGATTTTGTGATAACTGATTCCTTTTTAGAGTTATGTCAGAAATTTAAAGAATTAAAATACAGTAAAGGAAGGATTATTCTTGTCATAGGTTCGCCGGGAACAGGTAAATCATCTAATATTTATAAAGCTTTAAAAAAACTTGATTTAAATTATTATGAGCCAGTTTTGCTTTTAGATAATACAAAAAAAGGTGCATTAGGAGTTTTTAGAGAACTTATAAATGGGATAAAAGAAGATTTTGGTGTTAAAACAAAAAAAGAGATAATTAACAAGTTTTCAGATTATGATGTTGTATTAATTGCAGATAAAATATTTGATTCTGAATCTTTAAATGAGAGAAAGATTGGACTTGGAGAATGGATAAAAAATAAAGGTTTAAAATCCATTCCTTTTTATCTTATTCTATTGTTTAAATACGTGATAAATAAAATAAACTTGAATAAACTGAATCTAGTTATACATACAACATGGACTATTGAAATAAAAGGATATAAATATGATTTAATTACTGACTTCAGTATCTTCTCTAAAATACTTTCTTTAATTTTAAGGATCTTTTTTGATGTGGTTGAAATATCTTATTCTCAGGAGGATACAATAAAAATAGTAAAGAATCACTTTGAAGGCATGGATGATGAAAAAATTGAGTATTATATTGAAAAATATGGAAATAAACCGAGGTATATACTGGATGCTTTAGAAAATAAAGCTGTAAATCATAATTTAGAAAATTCAGAACCAGTAAAACCCAAGGGTAAACCTGGAAAATAATAGAGATCGCATGTCTAAAATATCAAATTATTAAATTTTATCTATAAAATAAAGTGAAATTTAAAAAATTTTAATTATTTTACGGCATCAGCAACAATTTGAGCTACAGAAATCAGACTTACATCTGAGCGCAGAGTATCGGTAGCAATTACATCATCAACATCTGCTGCAAATAATTTAAGCAATGCATCTTCAACTAGTACAGGGTGAACGCATGATACAACTACCTTTCTTGCCCCATGTTCTTTCAAAATCTTAGAAGCATTAACTATTGTACCACCAGTGCTTATAATATCGTCAATTATAACAGCTTCCTTCCCTTTAACATTAAGATTTTTTGGTTTTGTTTCTACAACTTCGGGGGATAACCTTGTTTTTTCAAGATAATCATATTCACAACCGAGAATTTCAGCAATTTCTCTGGCAAACCCAAGTGCACCTTTATCTGGTGCAACTATTACTGGGTCTGTGATGGTTTTTTTAATATGGTCTGCAATAGGCTTCATTGCAGATAGGTTATGTACTGGAATCTTGAAAAATTCTCTGATATTATCTTCATGTAAATTTATGCAGAATATTTCATCAGCACCTGCAGCTTCAAGTAAATTTGCAATTATCACGGCTGAAACAGCTTCTCCACTTTTAAAACGCCTTTCTTGTCTTCCATATCCAAAATAAGGAATTACAACTTTTATTTTTTTAACGCCCATACTCTTTAAATTTTTAAGAATTAAAAAAAGTTCTATTAAATTTTCATCCTGAGGATAACCAGTTGATTGGACAACAGTTACTTCTTCACTTACTTTTCCTTTTATACGGATATAACGTTCTCCATCAGGGAATCTTTTGGTTTCTATTGGAATTAATGGACATTCAAGTTCTTTTGCGATCTTTGCAGCTAATTTTTGTGAAGCGGATCCACCTATAATCATTAAAATCACCTATACTTTATGGATATAATAGATTTTTATTTACTTTATTTTGCAAGAAAAATTACTTAATTATATGTCTACAACTCGTGTTAAACTAATACTATGAGATTAACTTAATTTTACTTGCATTAGTTATTAGTTAACTAACTTAATTTTCATTTTTAAGAAATTACTTAATTGTTCACAACTCGTGTAAACTAATACTATGAAATTAACTTAGAAATATAATGGAAATTACTTGTATTTCATTATAATAACTGGTTAATTTAGTTATCTTCCTATTTTCGGGATAAATTATTTAATTATATGTTTTATATGGAGTAAAACTTTTAATAGTATGAAATTAACCTATAATGTAATTAAAATTGTAATTTCAATTATTTAATGAGTTCATATCACTAATGAAGTTAACTATTCCATATTTTGCTAACTTTATTAATAAGTATTTTATACATATAGTTCTATAAGATAAGAAATTATATGCAAATTCAGTTCTATGAAATAATTGAATGGTAACATTTTAAATCATATACTGATTGATTAATAAGTTTTTTATTGAATACTGTACTTTGAAGGATGGTGTATTGTAATGCATGAACTTTCAATGGCTGATGCCATAGTAAAGACTGCAATTGATGTTGCAGAAAAAAATGATGCTCAAGAGATCACTGAAGTAACCATAGAAGTTGGAAAACTTGCCATGCTTAATCCGGAACAGCTTAAATTTATGATTGAAGTTTTAAGCGAAGATACTCTTCTTGAAAAAGCAGAAGTTGTAATTAATGAAATTCCAATTGAGATAAAATGCAGGTCATGTAATTTTGAAGGACTGGCTATTTCAGATGATTCAGATCACTATGTACCAATTGTTACCTGTCCTGAATGTGAAGGGCGAGATATTGAAATAACTAAAGGAAGAGAAT
Source organism: Methanobacterium sp. UBA8 (assembly GCA_002509665.1). GTDB lineage: Archaea > Methanobacteriota > Methanobacteria > Methanobacteriales > Methanobacteriaceae > Methanobacterium_D. The sequence continues at coordinate 11,439 of DADN01000257.1, read as the reverse complement.
GTAACGTTAAAACTATTAAAATAGAGAAGGAGGATGAAGATGCATAAAATAGCTGAAGTAGAAATACAACATGATATCATGGTTGCAAATAAGAAACTTGCAAAAAGAAATCAGAAAATATTTGACAATGCCGGAGTATTTGCAGTTGACTTTTTAGGGGCAATAGGCTCTGGAAAGACATCACTTATAGAAGCACTCATAGAAAAAATGGACTACAAAATAGGTGTCATAGCTGGCGATGTAATAAGCAGGTTCGACGCTGGAAGAATTGAAAAACATGATGTACCTGTCGTAGGGCTTAACACCGGAAAAGAGTGCCATTTAGATGCGCATCTTGTAGAACATGCTCTTCATGACCTTCCACTTGATGATATGGAATTACTTTTCATAGAAAATGTTGGAAACCTTATTTGCCCGGTTGATTTTGACCTTGGCTCTCATATACGGATGGTTGTAATAAGTGTGAGCGAAGGGGACGACACAGCCGAAAAGCACCCTCTGATCTTTAAGGACGCGGATATTGTTGTTATTAATAAGGTTGATATAGCAGAAGCGGTCGGTGCTGATGAAAATAAAATGGTTAATGATGTTTTAGAACTTAACCCTGACGCAATAGTCATAAAAAGCAGTCTCAAGACTGGTGAAGGACTAGATGAGATTATACAAAGCATCCAAAAATTTATGGATGAAGCTTAATTGAGCCAATAGCAGGTGATGTATTGAAAGTTTGGATTGATTTAGTAAATGCGCCGCATGTGAGATTTTTTAAGAGCATAATTGATTATTTAAAAAATGAAGGAGAAGAGGTGTTTATAACAACTCGTAAATTTGGAGATATACATAAACTCCTTGATCTTTTTGAAATTGAGTACACATCGGTTGGAAAACATGGAGTTACATTATCACAAAAACTTGAAGAAAGTACAAAAAGGGCTTATGAACTTTCAAAACTAATTGCAAAAGAAAAACCAGATGTTGCAGTGTCAAAACACTCAATTGAACTTCCAAGGGTTGCATTTGGTTTGGGAATACCTCGTGTTTTTGTTTTAGACAACGAACATGCTCTTGCTGCAAATAAGCTTACTTTATCTCTTTGTGATAAAATAATAATCCCTGAAGCCATTGATGTATGGGATGTTCTTAAAACAGGCGCTGATCCAAACACTTTAATCAGATATACAGGTACCTCTGAACTTACTCATTTTAAAGATTTTAAATATAATGAAAACATCTTTGATGATCTTCATTTAAATTTAAAGAAAGAAAAAACAATTTTAATGAGGACTGAACCTGCTCTTGCATCTTATTTGGATGCTGACTGTAAAACATCTGTTTTATCCCCAATTGTGGACGCATTAAAAGACCATGTAAATATACTGGTGATCCCACGATTTAAAGAGCAGCAGCAGATATTTGAAAACGATCCTGACGTCACTTTAATAGAGCCGCCTGTAGATACATTCAGCCTCATGAAAAAATGTGATCTAGTAATTGGCGCTGGGGGAACAATGAACAGGGAATCCGTGCTTTTAGGTACTCCAGTTATTTCATGTTATCCTGGAAAATTATTGGCTGTAGATAAGTATTATGTAGATAACGATTTTATGAAAAGATCTACAAATGTGGATGAAATTATAGATATGGCATTTGAATCACTGGCAGACAGCAGGGATGTAAAAGAGATAAAAACAGATGACCTTTTTAATCTGGTTATAGATCATATTTACCAGTCTGCAAATGGTTAATAGTTTAAAATTTACTTTTTTTATAAATAAAACCTTTAAATTTCTTTTTTTTATTATATAAACTTCAATATATTTGCAGTATTTTGAATAAAAATTAAATTGCACTTAATTTAGAAAAAAATCTGTTATAATTGATTAAATAAGATAAAAATAAATTTTACTTAGAATTAAATTTTAAATGATTTTAATTAGAATAGTGGACTGGCCGGGATTTGAACCCGGGGCCTCCGCCATGCCAAGGCGACACTCTACCACCTGAGCTACCAGCCCTTATTTAAACTTGATATTATAAAGTATAACATCGAAGTATATTAACAATTTGACATCATGATATTTAAACCTAATGTTGTCTGTGTTCATTTCAAGGGTATCTTTATAATTTCATTGGATTGCTATAATGTTCTAAGAAATAAGGTTTATTAAATGATTTAATGGGCTTGATAATTAATATTTGCAATGTTTTATTGTCATAGATGTCTAATTACTATTTTAATATGATGGAGATTAAAATATGGAAGATCTTAAAATAAGAAGTACATTAGAAGAAGATTTTGTTGAAATAGCTGATCTGGCAGAAAACTGCAGTCCTATGGAGACTGAAAGGAACTCTATTTATCATATATTTACTAAATTTTTTAGAAGTACATCTTTTGCGGCTGAATTACCTTCAGGAGAATTAGGTGGATTCATTTTAGGGTTTATATCTCAAGAGAATCCTGAAGAGGCTTATATTCATCTTTTATGTGTCGATCCGAAAATGAGAGGTAGACATATTGGAAAGAAACTGGTAGAAAAGTTCACTGAAGAAGCGGCTTTAAAAGAATGTAAAAAGATTTATTTAATTACAAAGCCAGTAAACTGGAATTCTATATCTTTTTATAAAAAATTAGGATTTTTGGAAGACAAGAGCCGTGAAACTATAAATATTTTGGGTACAAACGCTGTTAAAAATTATAATGGTATGGGACAGCATATGGTTGTTTTTTATAAATTAATAGGCTGAATTCCACAAACTTTTTAAGTAAATTTACTCTAATTAATTTAATAATAATAAAGTTTAATATTGGATAACTTAAAATGCATATTTAAGTTTTTCACAGGTTATAACTGATTTTTTATTAATTAATCTGTTATATTACTAAAATAATAAATTTTATAGGATTAGGGGATAGAATTGGTTTTAATCGCTCAAAATCATGTACAATTCATAATAGAAGTAGCGCTTATGATGCTGGTTGGAGTAATGCTGCTGCTTAATATAGTTCCTATATCTTTGAGTCTTGTGCTTTTTGCAATGCTTATTTTATCAGGGGGAATTATGTTAATATTTGGTTTTGATGCGTTTTCACTTTTATTTTTAGGTAACCCTCATGAGTTTACTCATTTTTTTGGTCCCATTGCTTTATTTACCATTGTAACTTTACTTGCTGCTTTACCAATGATGAAAGAAGTAGGTATAAGAGTGGCTAACTTAAGAGTATTCATATTCATGATTATAGGCTTAATTACAGTTGCTGGAGGTATAGTACACAGAGACTTCTTAGCTTTGTGGATTTTAGGATTATTGATTGGTTTATTTATTATTTCTAAATCATTCCGTAGAAAATCATTCCTTACAGTTAAAAGAATAGTTGCAGTGGTAGGGGTGGTGGCTGTAGGTTTTGGAGCTCTTCAGCTATTAGCTGATGCCTTAAATATGTCAGTATTAAGCCCACTTTTAAGAATAACCCGGCTTGAAGAGAATGCACTACCAAGTCTTACTATGGTTTTGAAAAACTCATTAATGTTTGGTCATATTCAAGGTTCAAGTTACTGGGGAACACTGGATACTGGATTTGCCAGCGGTTATATAAGTTTACCTTATCAATTGATTACAGCACTCACTCTGCCACTTCCAATATTTTTTGGAGTTTTATCAAATAAAAGGGATATAGTAGATTATTTCTTGCCTGGAATATTTGGTTTTACATTTGATTTTGGGTATGTGGGATTAATATGCCTTTTAATTTTATGTACTGGTGTAATTATCGTTGGATTTAAGATAATTGCCGAATACAGAGAGAAAAGGGAGAACGGTAACAGGAATTATCTTGGAAGGGAAGCTTTACTTATAGGGGCACTTACTGCATTTTCAGCTCAGGCTATAATTGGATTATTTGTACAGAATAGGTCCATAAACGGGCTGGCACTTGTAACTTTCATGTTTTTAGGTTCAATGGTTTTGGGGCATGTTTTGATTGTAAAAAGAAGATAAAAAATATGGTTTATTATAAAAGCAATAAATTAGACTTTATTGATCTAAAATTCTATCTGGGGGATAATATAAAATTAAGATATAATAAAGATCAAATGTTTAATACCATTAATAAGTTATAGTAATATGAACAAATTATAGTTTATTTTTAATAAATTAATATGGTGAACTCTCCAAAAAACTTTTAAATGAGTTTATGTATAGATGAGTCAGTATATATAAAAGTAAAATTTGAGATTAAGAAGGTTTAATTGTTAAATTTTTCTGATAATGGGAATAATTTCATCAAATTAACTTATACATGCTCAAAATAATCAAATAATAAGTCTCTCATGAGACTGTACAAAATTGAAAATTTTGATGCCCCGAAAACGAAGTTTTCGAGGGCTTGGAGGAATAGAATTGGTTTTAATAGCTCAAAATCATTTACAATTCATAATAGAAGTAGGACTTATAATACAAATAGGAATAATACTGTTGCTTAATATAGTTCCTGTATCTTTGAGTCTCGTGCTTTTTGCAATGCTTATTTTATCAGTAGGGCTTGCTTTGCTGTTTGGTGTCGATGCTGGGCTTTTATTTATATCGTATGCCCATGAATTTAGTATTCCCTATGGTCCAATTGCATTATTTGCCGTTGTAACTTTACTTGCTGCTTTGCCAATGATGAAAGAAGTAGGTATAAGGGTGGCTAATTTAAGGATATTTATATTCATGATTATAGGCGTAATTGCGATTGCCGGGAGTATAGTACATAGAGTTTTCTTAGTTCTGTGGATTTTAGGGCTTTTGATAGGTTTATTTACTATATCAAAGTCGTTCCGCCAGAAATCATTCATCACAGCTAAAAGGATAGCCGCAGTGGTGGGAGTAGTTGTTGTAAGTTTTGGAGCTCTTCAGTTACTAGCTGATGCCTTAAACATGTCAGTATTAAGCCCACTTTTAAGATATACTAGGCTTGAAGAGAATGCACTTCCAAGTATTACCATGGTTTTAAAGAATTCAGCGCTTTTAGGTCATATTCAGGGTTCAAGTTACTGGGGCACGACTGATACCGGATTTGCCAGTGGTTATGTTAGTTTACCTTTAACCTTGATTACAGCACTCACTTTACCCTTCCCAGTATTTTATGGAGTTTTAGTAAGTAAAAAGGATATAATAGATTATTTCCTGCCAGGAACATTTGGATGGACATTCGATTTTGGATATGTGGGACTTATATGCATTTTAATATACTGTGCCGGCGTGATTTTCATAGGTTTTAAAATGTTGTCAGCATACCGTGAGAAGAGGGAAAATGGTAATCGTAATTATCTTGGAAGAGAGGCTTTACTTATAGGAGCGCTTACTGCATTTTCTACCCAAGCAATAATGGGGCTATTTTTCTCTAACAGGGATATAAATGGAATGGCACTTTTAACTTTCATGCTTTTGGGTGCACTGGTGTTAGGCCATGTAGTGATGATTAAAAGAAGCACTCGTTAAAACTAAAATATGATTGGGAGGAAAAAAATGAAAAAAGCATTGATATTATTGGGATGTCCTGAATCGCCTTCCCAGACTCCAATGGCAGTTTATGCGACATATAAACTTAAAAAAATGGGATACGATGTTACGACAGCAAGTACACCCTCTGCAATGAAACTTCTGGAAGTGGGAGATCCTGAAGAGTTATACATTAAAAACAAAGTAGATATTGATTCATGTATTGAAAAACTGGACAAAGGTGCTTTTGATCTCCTTGTTGGATTTATTCACAAAGATGCAGCTGTTTCATACTTTGTAACTTTCTATAGTATACTTGATACAAAGTCTATAGCTATAGTTTTTGAAAAAGATGCAGATAAGCTTGCTGAATTCATAAATACTGTTTCAGAAAGTACAGATGCAGAAATTGTATCTGCAAGGGCGTACCATAATCCTACCCCGCTCAGGGTGAAATTTGATAAAACGCTTCAAAAGCTTGAAGAATCTAATGCTCTTTGAATTTATACTTTAACAAAAATTAATCAATCCTAGGGGGAATTTTATGTTCTGTCTTGAAACGTATTTACAGGAATCTGAAGATTATAAAGTACTAATAGCCAGGACAGGTTTTAAAGAAGCTACTGAAGTTATTAAAGAAAATGCTCTTGAAATAATTTATGTTAATCCTGGAGATAAGGTTTTAGGTGCTAGAATTATTGGAGTACCTCCAATATCTGTAGGTATCAATGAAGAAAAGGGTACTGTACTGTTTCCCTATACAAAACCTTGCCATGGAACTGCAGTAGTTGAAATACCTGTTGGCCAAGAAGAAATAGATAATGTAAAGAAGTTAAATATCAAATAATGCTTTTTAAGCATTAACTTTTCATTTAATTGATATTACGTTATTTTTTAAGCTTTTTAGTTTTAAAATGATTTCTATAGATAAGTGGAGTAATGGCTTGAATGTAATAATGCTTTTTAAGCATTAGCTTTTTATTTTAGTTTTTTTGATGTTTTTTAATTTTAAAAATCTTTTTTATTTTTGTAAAAGTAGGTGACATCAACAAAAACAATATGATATATCATCAACAAAAATATTATTACTGATAATCAGGTGATATTATGGAACTGGATGATATACCTGCTGAATTAAAGTGGAAAATTGTAACAAAGACATTTCAAAGCTTTTTTTCAGGTTATGGCACTGCGTTTAGACAGATACTGGATGAAAAAACAGTTAAAAATGTAGAAGAGATAGTGTGGGCTGAAAGGGGCAAAGAAGTAAAAAAAATTGCTGATATTTTGAAATTACCTTCTGAAAACGCCATAGACGTTAATAATGCTTTGAAAATTGTTGGAACGATTATTATGGGAAAATCAGAATATGAAACTCAAGATGCAGCCAGTGAACTTGTTATAGATCATTGTACTGGTTGCCCTAACTTTAATGCTCATGCAGAGATGTATATACCTGTTATCAGCATGCCTGATCTTTGCCAGGCTTACTGCACCAGTGCTGTGGAGTCCCTTAACCCAAAATACACGCAGATGTTTACCAAAAGAATGTGTGCTGGCGATGATTACTGCGAAAGTATCATTGGGTTGAAAAAATAATGATTATTTAACTTAATCTTCATCAAGAAGGAATGATGCAAAAGTTAAACCTGATCCAAGACGAACCTGGCCTGCAACTGCAGCAGCTTCAAGGATCTCTTCCATGCTTGCACCAGCAGCTAAAGCGCTTTTTTTATGGGCTTTCACGCAGTGTTCACATTTGAGAGCTACAGCACATGCCAGTGCTATCACTGATTTTTCCCTTGAAGATAATGCACCGTCTTTCATTATTGCAGCGGCCAGATTCTGGAATGCATCGTTTAATTCATCACTTACTGCTTCTGTAAATCTGTATGGTCTTGGCTTTTGTTCTTCCATTTTATTAACTCCTCAATTTCTTAATTTTCCTGTAAATATAATACATTTTATATATTCACTATAAAATAAATATAATCAAATCTATTTAACTAATTAAATGGGGGAAATGATATTATGGATTTTAAAGACTGCATAAATTTTGCAAATGAAACACCTGTTTGCTACCTTGCAACAACTGAAGGGGACCAACCTAGAGTTAGAGCACTTGGATTCTGGTTCGCTGATGAAAATGGATTCTACTTCCAGATTGGAGGTATGAAAGACATGTACGGGCAGCTTCAGGCAAATCCTAAAGTAGGNNAAGTAGAGGCATGTTTCTGGCAGCCTGATGAAGCAACAGGAAAAATGATGAGGGTAGCGGGCGAAATAGAATTTGTAGATGATCCAGATCTTAAAAAGAAGGTTTTAGAAGATAGGCCGTTCCTTAAAGAGTTTGGCATGACATTTGACAGTCCGGGCCTTATAATTTTCCGCATTGCCAAAGGTGAAGCATACTTCTGGACAATGCAGACTAATTTTGAGCCTAAACAGTTCATTACTTTTGGCTAGACATTAATTACATTCTTTTTTTTTTAATTGGAAGTATTCTTTGTGAGGTGTTTCTTTGGCAGAAGAATTCATTAAATTTTGGGCAGAACTAGCAAATAGATACGATTCAGCTATAGATAATATCATGGGAGAGAGAATAAGGCCAAAAATACGGGAAAAGCTAAACGAAGAAGACAATTTAGGAAATTTAATTGAACTTGGCTGTGGCACTGGTTATTTCACAGAAACACTCGCAGATAAGTCAGAAAGTATTATTTCAACTGATATTTCAGAGGAAATGCTGTCTATTGCCCGGGAAAAACTAAAAGGATTTGAATTTCAGGTTATGGACTGCCAGGACCTTAAGTTCGATGAAGGAACATTTGATACTGTATTCATGGGGTTAGTTCTTCTTTTTACTCAACCAGAGAAAGCCCTTAAAGAGAGCCGCCGAATTTTAAAACATGGAGGTTTACTTATAATAGCAGATCCAGATATTTCTTTTCTATCGTTTTATGGGGACTTAAAATTCAGGTTTAAAGCACTTGTAAATTACCGTAAGATCCCAACCACGGGTCATTTTTTAAATCAAGAAAAAATAGTAAATATGATGCATAAGATTGGATTTGAGGTAGTCAGTAAAGAAATTATTCGTGATGAAACGAACCCTAACTATGTTACAGCTAATTATATTAAAGCAGTAACTCGGAAATAGCTTTTAATTTATTATATGTGTCAGTTTGGGATTATAGATGGGTGATATTTATAATTTATATCAATTGAAATCTGGAGATAAAATGAAAATAACTGTTCTGACTGAAAATACCCGGATAAAAAATTCTGATTTAACTGAAGAACACGGTATATCACTATTTGTTGAAAAAAATGGTTATAAAATCCTTTTTGACACTGGAGGCCCTCAGGAAAGTGCCATAAAAAATGCACCTAAATTGGATATTGACCTGTCAAAAGTTGATGCAGTAATCATTTCTCATGGACATGATGACCATACTGGAGGACTTCTAAAATTTTTTCAGATTAACGATAAAGCACCAGTCTACCTTAAAACGGAAGTTTTGGGTTCCTATTATTCTAAACGTCCTGAAGGGGAAAAATACATAGGTATTGACAGTGAGATACCTGAAAAACATATGGAAAGGTTACATTTTGTTGATGAAACCACAGAAATTGCTCAGGATATATTTTTAGTTCCAAATATCAAGAAAGATTTCCCAATCCCTTGTAGTAATCATGTTTTATTTAAAGAAATAAATGGAAAATTAGTAATGGATGATTTTAAACATGAGTTATTTATGGTAATAGAAAATGATAATGATTTAACTGTTTTAACTGGTTGTGGGCACAGTGGAACAAAAAATATCGTAAATACAGCTAAAGAAGTTTTTCCTGATAAAAAGATAGGTACTGTGATTGGAGGGTTTCATCTCCAGGCTGGAGCCCGTACATTTGAGGTGGCCAAAAAAGAAGAAATTGAAGAAATAGCTGAATGGCTGAAGTCAGAAGTTGCAGGGCAAGTTTATACTGGTCACTGCACTGGAGAACGGGCAATGAATTTAATGCAGCCGATTTTAAAAGATAAGTTAAATGGAATTTATACTGGGATGCAAATTACTTTTTAAAAATAAAAGCCCTTAAAATTTCTAATTTTTTTGAGGATTTTTGAGAGGTTAGGTTTTCTTTAAAATAATATATGAAAACACAATAACCCATGCAATGAACGTTAAAATGGTAATTTTCTCCAGTAAACCGCCAAAAGACAGGTTATTAGCTACACTGTATGCAGAAAGCCCTCCTGAAACTACTACAATAATTCCTGAAATGAAGGAATACTTTGCAAAGTTATTCATACTCTGCTTTTTTCGGAAGCTAAAACCAATGATGAAAATGGCTAGGATGGTAAGCAACGATGATATCCCTGCTACTGCAATATGAACTGTTCCTGTAGTAGTGAATGGGGCAGTCCTAGGATCTTGTGGGAAAAATAGTAGTATAATCCCTGAAATAGCTGTTAAAACTAGCATTAGCATGGCAGCACGATATTTTTTGCTGGAGTCAACTTTAGTATCTAGAAAAGCACCAATACCAAATATCAACAGCGAAATATTATAAATACAAAACATGATCTCCATCAAGAGCAAATTAGGCGCGTTAGTCATGGAAAGTTCGCTTATGGTATTATATAGCTGGCTGTAATCATTTCTAATTGCACCGCCTATAATAACTGCAAGGATGTATATGATAGGTCCTAAAAAACCAAATATTGTATAAATTTTTTTCATATATCTGAATATTTCTTTGATTATATAAAGATTTTTTATGTTAATATTCAATTAACTATAATTATAAAGGTAATTATTGTTTATTTAAACCACCACAAAAACTAAATCATTATCTACTAAAAATAACTACTAATTATAAAATAATTGTAGATTACAGGTGAAAAAACAATGTCACTTATAGCCAGAAAAGAAATAGAGAAGATACAGCGAAGAAATGATATATTAAATGCAGCAGAGAAACTATTCTTTTCTAAAGGTTATGAAAATGTCTCTTTAAAGGATATAGCTAAAGAAGTGAAATTAGGTAGATCTACCCTTTANNCAGAAGAACTATTTTTTGCAGTTGTTCTTCGTGGAACCAGAATATTGTATAAAATGATTAATGATGAAGTGAAAAAAGTAAAAAGCAGTTTTGAAAAGCTTGCAGGGTTTAGAAGGGCGTATTACAACTTTGCTAGAGAATATTCTGATTATTTACGGGCTTATAATTATTTGCTGTCTGGAAGGTTTGATTTAGCTAGCATTGAGCCTTCAGAATATAAAATGTTTCCTTCAGCTGATGGTAAACTCTATTTGGAATATAAAAAGAAATTTGAAGAAATATACGTAAACAATTTAGAGAGAGGTGTCATCCCTAATTTTCCAGTACCAAAATTCACAACCAGCGAGTATTTAAATGAAATACTTGTTTTACGCCGTGAGATGTTGAATATTTTTAGTAGTGCAGTAGAACAGGGTAAAAAAGAAGGAATAGTTAGGCCTGATGTCAATTCTGTTGAAGTGACTGTTCTGCAAACTTTAATTGCAAATAGTATTGATAATTTACCTCCAGACCTTAAAGATTTACTTGAAAGCCAGAATATAAGTCAGGAAGAATTTTTAAGGGATGTTGGAGAGTTAATGGGATATATGGTTAGTAATAGAAAAAAATATAAAGATATTAAATAATTTCTCTGATTATTTATGTATTGATTGTATATTTTGCTATAATTTAATATTATTTAAGTGGATTTTGATTTTATTGTTATAATGACTATTTTTCTTAGTTAACATGCTGATTTTATACAAATAGTATTTAATATTTGATTTATATAACTTTTAATCTGTATTTTATGTTATTTTTAATTTTAATTCAGAATTAATGATTGACTCTATTATCAAAAACTTTAAATATACAATGACACAATGTCATTAAATGACGTTATGTCAG
>DADN01000151.1 GCA_002509665.1 Methanobacterium sp. UBA8 | reverse complement strand
ACAAATCCAATTTATAATTATAATGGATTAAAGTTATTTAAGTTATTATCAAGTTTTAAAAAATAAAGATAAACTTCTAAAATCAGGAATTAAATAATTAAAATGCTTAATTTTTGTAACTATGTCAAGATATAGTTTTTATTTAGCAATATGTGATGAAATAACAATCAATGCAGTGTTATATGCTGAGATATANNTACGATCAATATCTGAAAAAAATGACCCACTTGTTAGTCTTTTGACAGTTGATGCGCCATATCTTTTAATCCCAGTTTCATTAATGTTATCAAAGATTTATTCTTCGTAGTAATTGCACTTAAACTATCCTGGGAAAAAGGCATTAGATACATAATTTCAGAGTCATCTACCATTAAAATCATCATATTTTTATATTCAAACATTGAAAGAGCTTCCTTATATTCCTCAAGTTCTTCTGAGCTTGTTATTTTAGATGGATGTATATTAGCTATATTCTCTTCACTAATAATTTGAAAATTACCGTCTTTATTCATTAAAAATTTTTTTAGCTCTTTTTCAGTATCTTTTCCCTCTGAAAAAATAGTAATATCAAGTTTAAGTTTTTTTTCAGTTAAATTTTCAATATATTTCATGTACTGGGGAGATGATATCATAAATATGCTTTTAGTCGCATTATTAAGCATATCNNACACGTGCCATAACGCTTCTGGAGATTTTTCCACAGATTTTTCTTTATCCAAGGCAGAAAAAAGCTTTTGAGCTTCTTTTTTGGCGTCTAAATGAGTTTTTAATAACATTTCCAGCCCAATATCAGGGGGTGTAACCTGATATGCCCTTGGTCGAGTATTAAGGAGTACTACAAGTCCTTTTTCTTCCAGCATTCGGAGTCCTTCATAGGTGTTAGGTTTGGATAAACTTGAAATATTGATAAGTTCTTTAACTTCTGCTTTATCCATTGTTGATAGTGCTACATATATTTTAGCCTCAGATTCAAGAAGTCCGAGCTCCATTAGTGATTTAATAAGTTTTTGTGGAATTTTACCCATAATAATCTCCTGAATTTAGTTCTTGATGACAAATTACTGTTTGTAAATAAACTATATTTCATTTCCTATTTAAAATTTGAAGTTGTAATGTAGTTTACAACTAAACCAAAAAGTATATTAGTTACATATTTTACTAAAGTTGTAATGTAGTTTACAACTAATTGGAGGCAACTACAAAAAATTAGTAAACTTATTTATAATTGCGTAAATTAAATTTTTAGCCATTTTTTTTGAATGAGAGGGATAAAATGGGTGGATATGCAACAAATGAAACAAAAAATAAAAGAAGCATCTGGGAATCACCATTTTTTGTGATGATAGTGCTGGCATTAGGAGTTTTTATGACAGGGATCGATGCGTATATCTTTATTCCTGCATTACCAACTCTAATTAAAGAGTTTAATACATCTTATGAATGGGTAACATGGACAGTAACGGCATGTATGTTGTTTATGACAGCAGTAATGCCCCTTGCAGGAAAATTATCTGATGTCTTTGGCAGAAAAAGACTATATATTGTAGGTGTAGCCACATTTATTGTTGGGTCACTTGCAGCCAGTTTTTCATGGGATATTTACTCATTGATAGTTTTCATGGCAATACAGGGCATTGGCGCAGGCATAGTTCTGCCGTCTGCATTATCTACTATGAATGATGCAGCCCCTGCAAATCAAAGGGGAAAGACAATGAGCGTACTAATGGCAATGGCATCACTTGCCATGGTTGTCGGGCCAAATATAGGCGGTTTCTTAATCCAGAATTTTGGTTGGAGAACGATATTTTATGTCAATATTCCAATTGGTATTCTGTCACTCATATTGGCATTCAAATTCAAAGAAAGCCATGGAGAAACAAATCAACATATTGATTTTATGGGCTCATTATTGCTTATAGGATCAATTGCTGCAATGCTTCTGGCTCTTGTAAGATTTGAAACCCTGCCATTTGCAGACATAACTGTGTTCCCACTGTTTATAGCTTCCATAATACTGTTTGTATTCTTAATCTTATATGAACAGCGCGTATCAGAACCAATATTGGACATACCTTTACTTAGAAAAAGTAAAGTTCTTTCGCTTAACCTTGCAATTTTATTTACAGGTCTTAGTATGTTCACAGCAGTTACATATGTGCCAACATTCGCTCAACTAGTATTGAAAATGAATGTACCGGATAGTGGTGCCCTATTGACTCCTCTTTCAATAACGTTACTTATGATGGGAATATTAGGAGGTGTACTTTTAGATAAGTTTGGTGCCAAACGTATGCTGTTACTCGGATCACCTATTTTGAGTGCAGGACTTTTGGGGCTGGCTTACTATGTTACAGATCCAATTAGCCTTTCAGTTGCCCTGGTAATAATGGGAGTAGGATTAGGTTTCACTTACAGTGCTTTTCAGATCCTTATGCTGTCTTTCATGCCTAAAAGTGAAACAGGAACTGGTGTAGGTATATTGAACACNNACATTTAGGGGGATTGGTGGTACTATAGGTCCTGTAATGGGTTCTTTTTTCTTGGGCAGTGCATTAAGCGGAACAATTACATTCAGTCATGCATTTGGCAATGTATTCCTGTTTGGAACAGTAGTTTCAATTGTTGCTGTAATGCTGCTGGTTGTTGTAGTAATAATGGATAAAACTGATGAATCTGCAAGTGGTGACTCAGGATCTATACCTGGAAAATAGAATATCTGGGTTTGATTAAAAAAAAAATTTTTTAATCTTTTATTTTTTAGGACTGCATTTTTAAAATATTCAAAAATGTTCGAAAAAGAAACAGCCAAAAACAGAATTATGCAGTACAAATTTAGAAAAAACTTTAAAAGCATCAAATAT
>DADN01000184.1 GCA_002509665.1 Methanobacterium sp. UBA8 | reverse complement strand
GAGTAAAAACGCCAACAGAAAAGATATAAAAAGTGCCCCTATGTGTATCTCATACTTTTTTTACTTTTGATAGTCCGGTAATCGGTCAAATGTCGCATATTCCTATAGTGTGCAGAATAACTTAGTTCACAAAAGCATAGTATAACGAAAACAAAAAAATACGAATGTGGAAATTCATAAGAAATCGAAAAAATTAATAACAGAAAGATCCAATTGACCCTAGTTTAGAAGGATTGAACTTATGGATATTATTCTAACTTTAGATGGTATAATAAGATTTATAAATTATTTTTCAACGTTTTCTATTCCCGAACAACTCTATATTTAGGCCCAATGGAAGCTTTAAGCAGTTAAAAGAGAAATCAAATAAACTGTTAATTAATTGTTAATCTGTCAAATGTAGGTTTGTAAGAATCCCCTCAAGATTATGATCTGATATTAGCACCGCTTTTAGCAAGTAACTCAACAACATCTTTAAATCCCATATCTTCTGCANNCCACCTTTAATGAGCAACTCAACAATATCCTTAGACCCATTTTGTGCCGCGGACATCAAAGCAGTTTTACCATACTCATCTTGAATATTGAGATCAGCACCACCTTTAATGAGCAACTCTACAATATCCTTATGTCCCCTGTCGGCAGCACAAATCAAAGCAGTGTCACCATTTTTGTTTTGAATATTAAGATCGGCACCGCCGTTAATAAGTAACTCTGCAATATCCTTACGCCCTGCTTTTACCGTAATCCTCAAAGCAGTCTCGCCATTTTTGTCTTGAATATTAAGATCGGCACCACTTTTAATAAGCAACTCTACAATAGCCGTATACATTCCATCGGCAGCATACATCAAACTAGTTTTACCCACTTCGTTTTGTGAATTAATATCAATTTTATTGCTTTTTATAAATCTTTCTACTTTTTCTATCTGTCCTGATCTGCAAGCTTTTAAAAATTCATGAGTTTTATCTTTGCCAAACACATTAGATAGAAAGTCCATCAACATTCCTCATAATATTATCTGTTACGTAAGTACTAAAATCTAGCTATCTTGGCATTTTTTGATGTTCCAGTGGAAGGTTCAAGAGCAAAAGTTCTTGGAGATCAAACTTGTAAGCACCTGTAAGCGTTCTCCACCGGAATTTGTGACGTAACCACGAAAAAAATGCTTTATAAGCTCACGCATGCGTTCTCTACAGGAAATCGGCAATGCATATCATATGTATAAGTGCCCGAAATTGCAGGCTTATGGGCTTTGTGTTGGTGAAGCTTGTTACAATTATTGGTAAATCCCAGAGAAATCCATCCTTCGGATTAAAGCATCTAGAATTAGCTCTAATGAGCTCAGGATGTATCGCTTTTACAACATCCAATAATAAATAAAATAAAACCAAATCCAAGCAAAACAATGAAAATCGAATTATAAACTGTATCAGATAAACTATCAGTCTGATTATGTATCGCTAAACCGGAAGATCCGAATACCACTATAGCAAGTCCTGATGTTATCATCTTAGAAAATGCAGCTATAATTACCTCTAATCTTTTGATAAATTAATAGATGTTCTAGATTTTAACCATATCGTTTTGATGAAAATTTATTCAACGCTCTGCGTCGTGATATCCTTTCAGATGGCAAGCCAGTAGATAAATTAACGTTTTTTATTACTTTTCAAAATTCTCTCTACATTTTCTATTTTGCGGTGTTACCAAAACTTCCACCATGGCTTACTTTCTGTGACTTCTGGTAAAAGCTTCATATTCAATTTACTGTTTTCCTGAATTAAGCTCTGGATATGTACAGCTTGCTTTTGGGTCACTTCATTAAGCTGGCTGATCTGTTCATCCTTTCTGTTCAATTGCTCACTCATTAAGTCTATCTGCTTTCTCAGGTCTTCTCTCATATCCCTGTTATACCTATCTTCTCATAGAGACTTACGGGATCCAGGCGTTTATTTTTCTCTTCTCTTCGCGCATGTATTCAGGTTATTCAATTTTAGGAAGTTCTATTCATTTGTATTCTTTCAGACCCTTTGTGCATTATCTACAATTTTATAATCACATTTTTATAATGCCTATGCGTTTTAAATCATATTTTTACTTTTGATAATACACGTATCGAAGGCAAAAATATACTTGTTTTTGAAAAAGCCTTAATAGATAGCGTTTTTAAAAATCTAGTTACATAGTCTTTGGAATGAAATAAAACTCAAACGCATAGCAGCTATTAACTGATAACGATTTTAAAAGGCGGGTAAACAAGAGACTACCTGATGTGAAGGAGAATATTCAATTTTTAAAACAATTTCATGGAGTGAATTATCGAGAGTAATAAGCTCAAAACAATTTTTGCAACTAAGGTGAAATGTGTTATGATTTGTTATATTTCGTTGTCATCAATAAGACTTTTTTCATTGCAGTAATTGATCAACTTTCATATAAATGAAGCTAAATATATTAACCAATTATTTGAATTCATTTTATAATATTAGCTATTTCATTTGAATATTTTGACTTTTGTTCATTATTTATAGATTTACATATTTTCTTGAATTTTTTGCAACGGAACCGCTTGAAGTCTTAAATTCTCATTTTTGTCACAAGAACGGCATATAGCTTCGGCAATATCAGAAGTAGTAAACATTTCCAAACTCATAACTAAATTAAT
>DADN01000200.1 GCA_002509665.1 Methanobacterium sp. UBA8 | reverse complement strand
ACACAATCGACGAAGTAGTAAATACTGTCGAAGCTGGAAATGAAATAGAACTCCCAAAAGTTGTTATAACAAGGAACAAAGCTGTAGAAGCTGCTGCATTTGCTAGCCCATACGCAAAAGCAAAAGCAATGGCTGCTTACGAAATAGCAACCAAAGTAGCTGATATCGACGTAGAAGGTTGTTTCATGACCAAAGGTGCTGAAAACTACATACCAATCGTTGCATCTGCTCACGAAATGCTTAAAGTCGCAGCTGACTTAGCTACACAAGCAAGAGAAATCGAAAAAGCTAACGATACCGTCGTAAGAACTCCTCACGGTGGAAAAGGCGAAACTCTCGCTAAATGTTGCTTACTCGAAAAACCAGAATAAATTAGTTTATAAGCGGTCTTCGGACTGCTTAAATACTTATTTTTAAATTGCTTATTTTATTCAAATACTATTAATTGAACTATTTTCTAAATATTAAATCTATTTTTGGCTAATTAAATTAGCTTTAGATAAAACAGATATATGAATGGTATAAATAAGAATACAGCACTGCTTAAGTGTGGATTTATGAAAGATAGTCCAATTGCTACCAGTGCAATTACAGGCGTGAATAAATTGCTTTTTTTGACAGGTTTGTCGTATGGAATAGCTTCTTCAGCTATATAACCTCTTTTAACAGCATAATTCCAGTTGATATAGAATAATAATCCTATGGCGAATATATTCAGATCAAAGAAAATCTGCGAAAGCTCATACTGCCCAAAACTGCTTACCAGTGATGTGCTGAATGGCACTAAAGCGACAAACATGAGCCATATAATATTAATCCATAAAATGGTCTGGTTGGCACGTTTAATTACAAAGAATACATGGTGGTTCATCCAGAAAATGCCGAGGAGAATAAAACTAAGGAAATAGATCAATATCTTTGGTAATAAAGATATGATATAAATCTGGAAGTCTGCTGCCTGGTGGAATTGGATAGATGGTATTTCAATACTTAAAACAAGCAGGGTCATTGCAATTGCAAATATTCCATCTACAAGAGTCTCTAAACGGTTCTTTGGAATTACAATATTAATTTTAGATCTTTTTAAAGCCATTTAAATCATCTGTAATTATAATAAATTTATTTTATTTTTTATACTTCCTATATCATTTGATGAATTTAAAAATAGCACAATATAATTCTATTTTTTAATTCAATTGAAAGTTTTTCAATTCATGATAAATTTCTCCAACTATTTGACAGTCAAATAACACAACTATTAAATAATAACTTATGCAAATATAATAAGTAAGATAGGACTTCCTTTCAGTTAATAAAACAATCTTAGAAGGTATTAATTCATGATTGATAAGACAGAGCATAAGATTTTAGAAGCTGCCTTAAAAATATTCTCGGAAGAAGGATTTAAGGGTGCTACTACTCGAGTTATAGCACAGGAATCTGGATTTAGCGAGCTAACATTATTTCGAAAGTTTGAAACCAAGGAAAATCTTTTTAATTCTGTTTTAATTAAAAATAGGGAAGATATACTGGAAGAATTGGATTCAATGCTTTTTGATAAGAAATTTAAAGACAATAAAGAGTTTTTAGAGACCTTAATAAAAAATTTAGCTAGCTTAACTGAAAATAACTTTGGATTTGTCCATATTTTAGTTTATAATAAGCGCCAAACTGCAGGGGACATATTGATGGAGATTATAAACCATATCAGCCAGTATATAGAAAGGGTTTCTCCAGAGGAGTATACTGACTCTCAGGTGTTTGCTTTAAACATTTTCTCATTTGTATACTTCGTTGTTTTTGATAAAAACCGACGTAACTTTTTTGATTGTGATAAAGCAATTAATGAGTTTATAGATCACTCTGTAAAATGTTGTAATATAAGTTGAATTTTATTATTTATTCCACTTTAATTGTTATAATAGGTTTTAAATTACTCCAAATATTAGTCAGTACTTGCAAATATTGTAATATATTATTTGCTGGTGGTAACAACTTTATAATTTGAAATTAACCAAGCAAAATCTTTAAATAAAGATTTGGATAGATGTAACTGAGAGTATAATAGTTTTCTTTAATCATATAATTGGAATGGATTTTACAGTGGTTACTTATGACTGGTGAAACTGAAAAAAAAATTTTAGAGGCTGCTCTAAATTTATTCGCAGAAAAAGGCTATACTGGTGCTACTACTCGAGTTATAGCAGAAGAAGCAGGCGTTAGTGAGTTAACGTTATTTAGAAAATTTAAAACTAAAAAAAATCTTTTTGATACACTTATAGCTCAAAATCTTGAAAAAATGAAAAAAGACTTTGAATCAATACTTATAAACAAAAAATTTAATAGTTCTGGTGAGTTTTTAGAAACTTTCATTAGAAATTATGTAGAATCAATTGAAGAAAATTTTGAAGTCTTCTTTTTAGTTATCAACGACAGTACTGGGCAATTTGAACAATCCCTGGCAGAGTTTTTCAGGGAATCTGCAGAATATCTTGAAAAAAATATTGAAAATAGTAACATAGATCCTGAGACGTTTGCTCTTACAATAGCTGGATTTACTTACATTGTTTGCATTGAAAAACATAAAGGGCGCAGTATATTTAATCAGGAAGAAGTAATAGAGAATTTTATAAATAATTCTGTTCAGTGTGTTCAATAATTTATTTTATCCTTTTTTTTATCATAACAAATCTTTAATGCTGTAGTCATTAATGTGGTGATTACAACTCTTTTTAATGTTAAAGGCATTAACTTCTATTTTTTTAGCATATTTAATTATTTAATCATTTCAAATACAGTTAAATAATCAGATTAATAAATAATACATGTCCAATCTTATCTAAATTATATTTTCTAAGATAGTGGTGAATTCATGATAGAAAAGCTTATTGAAAGATTTTTTGAGGCTGCAAGCATGCAGCGATGGAATGACCATATAAGGCCAGTTGAATTAACAGAACTTGATAAACAGGCCCATAAAATGGTGATAGCATATGTCATCGCAAAAATTGAAGAGGATAGGAAAGGTAAAGGCCATGTTAACTGGTTAAACCTTATAGAAAGCTTTATTTTTGAATTCCTTTACAGATTAGTTTTAACAGATATCAAGCCTCCAGTTTTTCACAGGATGATGGCAGAAAGACGCCAGGAATTAAATAATCATGTTCTAAATGAACTTAAAGGAGATTTTGACTATTTAAATGATGAAAAATTCAAACATAAATTTGAAAACCACTTTAGGAGGGATGAAAATACCCTCGAGCGGAGAATACTCCGTGCTGCCCATTACCTGGCTACAAACTGGGAATTTAAGATCATATACCACTCAGCTCCCTTTATTTATGGAATAGAAAAGACAAAGGAGAATATAGAAAACCAGATCGAAGATCACTATGATTTAATCGGTGTTCAAAAAATTCTGCTTGGAAAGAAATCATATGGTTTTGTGGATCTCTGCGGACAGCTGCGTTTCCAGAAAAGGTGGGCGCATTCTCCCAGAGTACCCGAGACGTCAGTTTTGGGGCACATGCTGATAGTGGCTATAACCTCTTATTTATGCACCATTAAAATGGAAACTGATCCTTGTGAGAGGCGAGTCTATAATAATTTCTTTGCAGGTCTATTTCATGATTTGCCGGAAGTATCTACCAGGGATATCATTTCTCCAATAAAAAGCGCTGCAGGTTTAGAAGATATAATTAAAGACTACGAAAATGAGCGCATGAAAGAAGAAGTGCTTCCTTTACTTCCAAAAACATGGCATGGAGAGATGAAATATTTTACTGAGGATGAATTTGAAAATAAGATTAAAATGGGAGATATGCCTCAAAAAGGAATTAAATTCAAGGAAATGAATAAAAAGTACAATAAAGATGAATATTTTCCACTTGACGGGGAACTGATAAAGGCATGTGATAAGCTCGCTGCATTTATTGAGACTAATTTGTCTATAGAATATGGAATAACTTCAAGATATCTTGAAGAAGGTAGGGAAAACATTTTCAATTCCTATAAAAATAAGATAATATCTGGAACAGATTTCGGCAGGATATTCAATTATTTCTATAAGAAAAAATGGTAGACTTAATTATAACAGGTAATTTTGCTGCTACTACTACAATTTGATTGGTTCTTAATTCTATACAACTTTTTATATATTTTTAAAAGCACCATCCAGTTTAATTTAATGTCAAATTCTTTTTAAATTCTATTTTTAATGGATAAAGACTGCCTAAATTTCTTTAAATACGTAATAACGTATTAAATATCCTTATTTTCAAAACATTTATAAGCTCTGATGTATAATCTGGAAGCTAATGAAAATATGCAGATATTTAAGTGATAGAAAGATTTTAACAATTGTATTACTGATCTTATTTACATTGGTTGGAATAACATCTATGACAGTAATTAATGGTAATCCATTGAATATTGGAAAAAATAATGATAATTTGTTAAATGCTCAAGGTGAGGTATATGCTTCAACTCCAGTCGCAGTAAATGTTTTAATTTATGATGGGGAAGGGGTAATTCCTGGTAGCGTGGATGGGATAAAAGATTGTTTAGATTATGCAAATAATGAAAATCTTAATTCAAATGTATATTTCAATTATTCCACCACAGAAGAAATTAATTCACAAATTTTATCGGGCTGTGATGTTCTAATCATGCCCGGAGGCCTTGGAATAACTTATATTAACAATCCAGAAATTAATGCTGAAGATCTAAAAAATTTTGTTAAAAATGGCAACGGCTACGTTGGGATATGTGCGGGTGCTTATGCAGCATCTAAACATGTTGATGGGGAGTATGATGGATGGGGGGTCGCGCCTAATATAAATTCTAAGTCTGTAGATTATATGGGCAATTTACAGATTTCGANNAATGGAGAAAATATTTTGAGCTCGCAAAATTTCTCAAATTTTGCGGGCCAAAAAACATCTGGTTTTTTGAGCACTTCAGGTAGTGTAACGATATACCACTGGAATGGCCCTGCAATGTATAAGACAGATGGCTCTAATGATTTTCTGGCTGTGTATGCTGCTAATGAAACAGGTTATCAAAACTATGCTGCAATTGCCACTGATACATATGGATCAGGAAGGGTCGTACTCAGCGGACCTCATCCTGAGCTTTCTCCAACTAAACCTGAAATGCTGGCCAGTATGATCTTGTGGGCTGCTAAAAAGATTTAATTTATATAGGTTTTTAATTATTAGTGAGCTGCTTATCTGTTTTTTTATATTTGTAGATCAAGTAAGCTATGAATCCTATTACTCCTACTGCAACGATTACATCCAGTATATGGAAATAACCTTTAATTAATTCCCAGTGAGGACCTAATTGAACACCAATATAACCTAAAGCAAATGTCCAGGGCAATGATCCAAGAAGAGTATAGATTGTGAACTTTTTAAGATCCATTCGGGCAATTCCTGCAGGGAGAGATATAAATGTCCTTATTACGGGCAGCATACGGCCAATCAGAACGGCTTCATGGCCATATTTTTCAAACCAGTGGTCAGCCCGGTCAAGTTTGCTGTGGCTTATAAGTATATATTTCCCGTATTTTTCTAGAAGGGGTCTTCCTTCTTTTAGCCCAATAAAGTAAATGATTAAACCGCCTAAAAGGTTACCTAGAGTTCCAGCAATGGTTATCCCCAAAAGTGTCATTTTACCTTCTGATACTGCAAATCCTGCAAAAGGCATTATTACTTCACTTGGAAGGGGAATACATGCGCTTTCAATGGTCATTCCAATAAAGACGCCCCAGTAACCTAAACTGCTTATTATATTAATTGCAAAATTACTTACCAATTCAATTATGCTTGTCATGTAATTTTTCTCCTTAAATTAACTTAAAAATACTTAATATGGATTAAAACATGATTTAAATTATATTTTTGAGTTTTATAGCAATATTAATATTTAAAATTTTCTTTAAACCAATAAAATTTGATATTTTCTTTTCGAATCGTACAACTGCCAGTGCAAATATTGTTCCAATAACTGCTCCAGAAATTACGTCCAGTGGATAATGGACCCCGATATACACTCTTGAAAATCCTATTACTGCTGCAAATGCCAGTAGTGGATAAATTAACTTATATGATTTATCTTTAATAATAACACTGTACTTTTCACCGATGGCAACAGCCGCTGCAAATGAAGCTGCAGCATGGCCAGATGGAAATGAATAATCATTTTCAGTGGCTAGGAGATGCACGTGATTTAAAACTAAAAATGGTCTTGGTTCTGCAATGACATATTTTAAAACAAGTACGACAGCAGAGCTTAAAAATAGCGCTAATAATCCGAATATTGCCACCCTTTTACCATATTGTCCCCCAAATATGAATATGAGCACACAAACCAGACTCCATGCAATTAAA
>DADN01000282.1 GCA_002509665.1 Methanobacterium sp. UBA8 | reverse complement strand
TCATTACTTTCCCTATTTTCTAGAAGAATGATCCCATCTCTACGTGATATGTAATTTTCATCCTCCAGATGTTCTAAAATCGGGTTAAGGTCTTCTTCAGAAGTATCCAGGTCCAGTTTCAGGATATTATATGGAACTCCTTCCCTGTATTCTGCACTAAAGTATTTTATACCGTTTAAGACCCTTTTTTGTTGGCGGTTAAGGATTTTCATGTTATCATTTTTTTATTTTAGTTACTAATTTGATTAACTATAGAAATCCCATCAATCTTTTCGACTCGGAAAACAGTATTAGCAAAGCTTTCCAATTCTCTTTCATGAGATACCAATATAATTTGAGGACAATGAAGTTCATTAAGTATTTCTCTAACTTTGTATAGTTGTTCTTTGCTAAAACCATCAGTTGGTTCATCTAATATTAACAAATTAGATTTCATTCCAGTTGAAACTCTCTTAACAACATTGTTTAAAGCTAAACGATAAGCTAATGCAACACTGGTCTTCTCACCACCACTTAAATAATTCATATCTTGTTCAAACCTATCTTGTTGAACAATAGGAGAAAAATCTTTGTCGTTTAATTTGGCAGTTTTAGTATCATCATCAATAAGCATATTGAACCATTTTTGGAAGTTATCATTAAACTCAATAAATCGTTTATTCATCACATGATTTTCAATTAACCTAATTGTCGGGATGAAATAGTCATTCAACCATAATTGATATTCATTTAATCGATTTAACTGAGTTTTAAGTTCTTCCTTTCTCTGGATTTCTTCACCTAATTTAAATATACTTTCTTCAATACTCTTAATCAACGTTTTAGTGGATGCTAATTTGTCATTAAGATTCCTAAACTCTTCTTTAATCTTGTCATAATTAGAATTCAATTCATCCATTTTCTGCAATAACTCGTCCAAATTATCAGATTTCTCTTTTGCAGTTACCAGATCATTTTCATAGCGCTGAATATCTGATTTGAAGACCAACATCTTCTGTTCATTTTCTTCAATTCTTTCTAAATTCTTTTTGAATTGATAATTGGCATTGTCAAGAATTTTTCTACTTCGTTCAAACTCTTTTAATTCATCAAGAGTTTTTTCAAGACGATACATATACTCATCAATGTTTTCAAAGTCTACTGAGTCATCTGTTAATGATAGTTTCTCATTCAATTTATGTAAATTTATTTTAACAGAGTTTATCCTATCCTTTAAAGCATATAAAGTGGATAATTTTTTGATAAGTGATTCTAAATCTTCTAACTTATTTTTAAGACGAGTCAATTCCCTTTCTTTCAACTTGCTTTCATCATCTGTTTTTAATAAAGACTCATTTAAACATTTAAGTTCATTATTGATCTTATTAATCTCATCTTCCATTTCATTTTTTAAGTCTTTTTTGTGCTCAAAATCTAATAAAGTACCACAAATAGGACATGAACCTTCCAATTCTTCTAAATTTCCCATTTTTTCGCAGATATTGTCTTTTTTAGCTTCCAATCTGTATTTATTTTCCGAAATCAACTTTATATTCCCTAAATCAACATTAATTAGATCATTCTGTTTATTTATTCTCGAAATCAAAATTTCTTTCCCATACTGTAATTCATCAAGATTTTTGTTTTTATTTTCACCAAGACCACTTTCAATTTGGTGCTTGTCGCCGCTGAGTAAATTTAAATTAGCAGTTAACCCTTCACGATTTTTAAGCATCTCTTTAACAATTTTAATCTGTTTGTTCAAATCATCCTGATTTTTATCCGTAGGTCTTGGCTTTTTACTCAATTCATTAATAATTGGCAGAAATCTAGATTCGTTTTCATCCTGAGCATTTCTTATTTCTTGATCATATCTAGTCAGAGATTGTTGTTTATCCTCTANNTGAGGAATTTCTGCTTTTATTTCTTTAGTTTGTGAAATTAAATCATTTAGCTGTAGAATTTCTGCCCTCTTCCCATCCACCCTTCTTTCAGTGATTTCTTGGGTGTTAACAAGTTCCCGTAGAACAACTTCTTTTTCTTCTTTTTTTGCCAGCAATTCTTCAAATTCTATGGTTTTTTCTTTAAGATCATCGGTTTGACCAGACAAATAGCTAGTTTTATCTTTTAAATACCTCGAAATGAGATATGCATTATCTGCAGCAACCATATAATCTTCAATACCAAAAGCTTTCCGGAGAGTTTGGAGTCTTGATTCTGGTTTTTGAGAGATAATTTGTTTCATCTCTTCTTGAGGAGTGTAAATTGCATACCTGAAAATATAACTATTTGCTCGAGGATTTGGATCTTCCTTAAAATCAAGGATTTTAAGAATTTTTTCTTTCATTTCAGAAGGAGATAACTGGCATTTAGCACCATCAAATACCAGTATTCCCGTATCCTGCTTTACGGGAGAGTCCGTATTCTTTCTAAGTAATCTTCTCTCAATTCTACCATTTTTTCCTTCAATTTCAAATTCTAAAATAACAGAACCTTTCAGAGTATTTTTACGTAATAATGAATCTCCTCTCTGATTTCCAAGCCCAAATAATGCAAATTCAATAGCCATCAAAATTGTAGACTTCCCAGAACCAATATCCCCCTCAAAAAGAGATATTCCCAACGGAAATTCTATCTTAGCCCTTTCATAACTTCTTATATTTCTGATAATGAGTGATTGGAATATCATTTAATTACCTAATATCTAAAATGTTTAGAGAATCTTTTAAAATTCTGCTGGAATAGTTTGCTTTCTTTTCATTGACTTTTTGACTTTTTNNCTTTTTGACTATCTTTTAAAACATTCATCAAATTTACAGCTAATTCAACACCATTTTCATCATTCAACTCATCATCTAGAACATCAACATTGGAAATGTTATCTTTAAACAAATTTCTTTCAATTTCAGAATCTTCTTCTCCTTTATATGTTACTGCTTCGAATTCTTTAGAACGGAATGAATAATGGGAAATACCCACATGAATAGCTCCTTTGCCCCTAATTTTCATCCTTACTTCATTAAAATTGATATCTGAAGTTTTTCCACTTGTCAAAGTACCTCTAACCTTAACAATCACTATTTTTTCATTAAATTCTGTTTCTTCGATTTTATTCATGATTTCATCATTAAGTTGATATGAAGTTTTATCATCTGCATCAAAAGGTAAATATTTGTATTCAACCAGTTTCGTTTCCTTAAATTTAACATTTTGCACTTTTCCATCAAAATCCACAATAAAAAACCCACTTTTCCGTTTATTACGGGCTGTCATTTCTAAATCTCCAGGATATCCTGCAAAAGGAGATCCTGGATATGTAATCCAACCATATTCGGGATCATCATCTTTATCTTGACAAAATGCAGAATGAACATCTCCTCCGGCATAATAATCAAATTTTTTGGGTAAATAAGAAAGTTTGAGAGTTTCTGTAGGTAGATCCCTTTTTAAAGTTTCTAAAGCAGCATGGAAAACAAAAATCTTAAATCCTTCTTCAGATTCTAAACTGGTTCTATCTAACATTTTAAAATATTCTCTTTCTAATCCAAGTTTTTTAGCTGAAATACCAACTAATTTAGCTTTAGTTTTTGGATCAACCGTGAATTTAAGCCCTAATTTCTCTTCACCGGTTTCTTCATCATCATGAATTTCTGGTAGGAATACTTTTTTCAATAAACCACTTTCAGCAATAATATCAATTATAGAAGTTGCATTTGGGCTGAAATCATGACTCCCATATATCACATAGATTGGAATTCCAAATTCATTGATTTTTTTTAGTTTCCCCACAGCATCTTTAACTACACCTAAATCTGGTAGATTTGAGTGAAATAAATCCCCTGCTATTATTATAAAATCAACATTCTCTTCAATACATGTATTTAATATATATTCAAACGTTTCAAATTCTAATTTTTTTAATTCAGGGGTTTTTTGAGCCCCTAAATGAACATCAGCTAAATGGGCAAATTTGTGCATTTTATCAGCCTGAAATCTGTGTACGTACTTTTTCCTGTTTACCATCATTTCCTGTTTGGAACTTTTTAATATAATCATTGAAATAGGGGATTTTGATCGGAATAGCGAATTTAGTGAATACACTACTTACAATAGCTTCTCCTTTATCTAAACTAGCAATGATTCGATTATCTTCCGATAGATCTTGTGAAGCACTTTCTATTATCGCATGTCTTTCTACAGCCATCTCATTTCCCAAAATAATCTTAGTATTCATGTTTGCGAGTATTGTTTTAGGAATGAGGCTAGACAGTTGGGTAATAGCAATTAAACCTATTTGGAATTTACGCCCTTCTCTTGCTATAGTGGCATAAATATTGTTTCCACCCGGAGCTTCCATTGCTTCTTTACCTAATACTCTAGGAGCTTCTTCAATTATAACACTGATTACCGGTTTTTTCATTAATTCATTAGTGTTATACTCTTTGTATTTATAAAACAGCTTTTCAAGAATCATACTCCCTACTAATAGCTCTTCAGGATCGTTTAACTTTGAACTATCAATAATAACTACCTTACCTTGCTCAAGAGACTCTGTTATATTATCTATTGTACTTTCACCAACCCCTCCCCCTTTAAATAGTCTACTTCGGTAACCTAATTTGACCTCACCCATTTCATCATTTTTGACATAAATACCAAAAATATTGTCAAATTTTCTTTTTAGAACTTGCAGGGTTTTGGGATGAACTCCGTCAATATTATGAGATTTGAACATTTCAGAAATCCAATTATCTCCAAATTTGTTGTGAATGAAATAAACTGCTTCATTTTGAGCTTGTGTTAAGTATGTCATCCCTCTAACTTGTTTTGGACTGATTGATTTTATATTAATGATCAATTTAGATTGTCCAATGGGCGG
>DADN01000158.1:4226-4395 GCA_002509665.1 Methanobacterium sp. UBA8 | reverse complement strand
AATTAACCAGATACAATAATTTAACAGGAAGTATAAACCATGCACAGGATCAAGGACATGAAAGTTAAAAAACATTATGAATTTGAAGGATTATTATTGTTTAAGTTATTTGGTGTAACTTAACAAAAAGTTTATAAATAGAAAAAATATAACAATTGTTATATAACAA
>DADN01000158.1:0-4142 GCA_002509665.1 Methanobacterium sp. UBA8 | reverse complement strand
GATTAAACAGAGTTACAGAAGGAGCAGAAGCAGAAGTCGTTGCAAAACTTGAATCATTTAACCCAATAAGCAGTGTAAAAGATAGGATTGGCGTTGCACTGGTTGAAGCTGGGGAAGAAGCTGGAGTCATAAATAAGGATTCCGTTATAATTGAACCTACAAGTGGGAACACTGGAATTGCACTTTCATTTGTTGCAGCAGCGAAAGGATATAGATTAATCCTTACAATGCCAGATACAATGTCTATAGAACGTAGAAAGTTATTAGCATTATTTGGAGCTGAAATAGTACTCACTCCTGGTGCTAATGGAATGCCTGGAGCAATAGCAAAGGCTGAAGAGCTTGTTAAAGAAATACCAAATGCTGTAATACTCCAGCAGTTTAAAAACCCTGCAAACCCTAAAATTCACAGAGAAACCACTGCTGAAGAGATATGGAGAGATACAGACGGAAAGGTGGATATAGTAGTTGCAGGTGTAGGTACTGGTGGAACAATAACGGGTATTGCAGAAGCTTTAAAAGAAAAAAATCCTGATTTAAAAGCTGTCGCAGTTGAACCTGCAACATCTCCTGTACTATCTGGTGGACAATCAGGACCTCACAAGATCCAGGGAATAGGTGCAGGATTTGTCCCTGATGTGTATAAACCAGAATTAGTAGATGAAATCATTCCAGTAAAAGATGAAGATGCAGCAGATACATTACTNNAGACTTGCAAGGGAAGAAGGAATCTTTTCAGGAATTTCCTCTGGAGCTGCAACATGGGCTGGTATTCAACTTGCAAAAAGAGAAGAAAATAAAGGTAAAAGAATTGTTGTAATTCTCCCTGATACTGGAGAAAGGTACTTAAGTATGGAATGGGTATTTGAAAAAATCTTCCATACTGCTGAAGGTGTTCAACTTTAAGTAAAAAAATGTTCAAATATAAAGACATACGATACCTACTACGTATGTCATAATTTTGTTTTTAATAACTGAGTAGGAGGCCAATATCATGTTTGAAAGGATCAAAGAGGATATAGAAATGGTAATGCTGAGGGATCCAGCAGCAAGAAGTAAACTGGAAATATTTCTCACATATCCCGGACTTCATGCTATGTGGGGATATGAAATAGCTCACTGGTTCTGGATTCGCAACCATTTATTTACTGGGCGATTTATATCTGCACTGGCCCGCCTCCTAACTGGTATTGAAATACATCCCGGGGCAAAAATTGGAAAAAGAGTTTTCATCGATCACGGGATGGGTGTTGTAGTTGGAGAAACTGCAATTGTAGGAGATGATGTATTGATCTACCAGGGCGTTGTACTCGGTGGAACAAGCCTTGAAAGGAAAAAAAGACACCCAACAATTGGAAGTGGGGTTGTTATAGGCTCAGGAGCTAAAATAATAGGAGATATTGCCATTGGTGATTGCTCTAAAGTTGGTGCAGGGTCAGTGGTTCTAAAATCAGCTCCACCAGGATCTACTATAGTTGGTATACCTGGAAGAAATGTTAAAGAGAAGAGGAAATGCGCTATTGATCTTGATCATGGGGAATTGCCTGATCCAATTGCAGAAGTAATTAGACTCATTCTGCAGCGTCAAGATGAAATGGAAATGCAGCTTAAAGCATTAGGATTATCTACAACAACTATAAATGTAGATGAATTATTTAATAAAAAATCAGAGATTGAAGAAATATTTTCTGAAGGTGCAGGCATCTAATTACATCGCTTATTTTTTTTAAGATTTAATGATACCTTAATTTTATAATTTATTTAATTAAACAATTTAAATATTGAATTGGATATAATTGAATTGAATTGTATATATTAATTAAATACCGCAAAGGGTATAAGACTACATAACATATGTTATATTGTTCACTTAACTGTGTTATTTAAATTTTAATTTCAAAAAATTATTAACTAAATCTCAAAATAGTATATTAAATGAGGGTGATAAAATGAGACCACCATGTGAAATAGTTGTATGGTACGTAATTCCAAGTATAAGGTCTGAATTAGCTAAAGAACTTCTTAAATTAGGTATAAAGCAAAAAAGGATTTCTGAGTTACTGGATATAACTCAGCCTGCAGTTTCACAGTATGTAAGTGATAAAAGGGGACATGGAATCAAATTTGATGACAGGACCCAGAATATGATTAGAATGCTTGCAAAAGATCTGACTGAACAAGAGCTTGGGCCTGACCGTATCATTCAGAGGATATGTGAAATATGTAAAAATGTAAAAGCTGAAGAGATAATCTGTCAGCTACACAAGGAAAAAGATAAAATTCCTACAAGCTGTAATGCATGTATGGGTTCCAAAAGAGACATCTATATGGATTACTGCATCTAATTAGAGTATCATTTACTCTAATTAATTTATTTTTCTGATACTCCTGTTTTTGTATAGCTATTTTTAATTTAAGTTGCAGCATATCATTTGTTTTAATAAGTATTTGATTGATAAAAAAGAATTAATATTTTTTTTAAATGTTATAGTAATCAATTTTTGATTTAGCGATTGATACATTCATTAATTTAGAAGATATTTATTTATCCTCTAGATTAATTCCAGCATCACTTAATTTACTTCTAATTTCATCTGATAGTTCATAATCTTTCTTTTCACGAAGCTTTTCTCTAACATCAACCAGTATATTAACCAGTTCATCAGAATCGCTTGTAGATGATTCAACTAAAAAAGTAAGCCCTAAAATATCTCCAAATTCATTTAGTAAATTTTTTACTTCTTTAAATACTTGCTTGGAGATTTTTTCTTCACTTATTCCTTTATTTATGTCTCTTATTAAGTTGAAAAGCGCTGAAAGCGCAATTGGAGTATTAAAATCATTATCCATTGCATTTAAAAACTCTTCTCTGGTGTCTTCCAGTAATTTAAGATATTTTTCATCATTTCCATTTTCGCCGGTTATATCGCTTTCTAAAAGCTGATCTACAGTTTCCATTACTTTGTGAATCCTTTTAAGGCTGTTTTGTGACTGCATTAGTGCATCATCGCTGAAATCAATTGGACTTCTGTAATGGGTTGAAAGAACGAAGTATCTAAATACTTGCGGGTCATATTCTTTGAGCAGTTCTTTTATCGTGATGAAGTTGCCAAGTGACTTGGACATTTTCTCTCCGCTGACATTTAAAAAACCAGTGTGCATCCAGTATTTGACCATTGGTTTTTTACCAGTTGCAGACTCCATCTGCGCAATTTCCGCTTCATGATGGGGGAATATAAGGTCTAATCCTCCTCCATGAATATCAAACTGACCTCCAAAATAGGTTTCAGTTATTGCAGTATCTTCGATGTGCCATCCCGGCCGCCCTTTACCCCATGGAGAATTCCATGCGGGTTCTTCATCTCTCTTTTTCCAGAGTGCAAAATCTCCGGGGTTTCTTTTTGTAGTGTCGGGATTAACTCTATGAATATTTAAATCTTCAATATTTCTATTTGAAAGCTTTCCAAAATCTTCTAACTTGGATTCATCAAAGTAGACACCAGTAGGTGTTTCATAGGCAAATTCTTTATCTAACAATGTCTGAATTTGATTAATGATTTCAGTAAGGTGTTCCATTGCCCTTGCATAATAATTAACATTGGTCACGCCTAATAGTTCCATATCATGTAAGTAAAGTTCTTCAAATTTCTTAGCAAGACTTAATGGTTCAACACCCAGTTCACCTGCTCTTTTAATTATTTTGTCATCAATATCTGTGATATTTTGCAGGTAGAAAACGCTGTATCCTTTGTATTTAAGGTATCTTGCTATGACGTCAAAAGCGATGTAAGTTCTTCCATGCCCGATATGTGATTTATCATAGACTGTTGGTCCACACACAAACATTTTTATCCGATTTTTGTTCATAGGCTTTAATTCTTCTTTTTTACGGGTCATGGTATTGTATACTTTCATTATTATGCCTCGGACTCAAATTAAATTAAAAAAATGTTTATTATTAGATAATAAGATTAAAATAGTATTTATTAATTGTGATTTTAATCTAATTTCTGTTTAAATAAAATAGCTTTCGAAAATTTACTTTTCGATTTGTAATAAGGGCCGAGATTGGGATTTGAACCCAAGTATCGTGGTCTGCAGCCACGCACCTAGCCGCTCGGTCATCTTGGCAAAAAACGATT
>DADN01000082.1 GCA_002509665.1 Methanobacterium sp. UBA8 | reverse complement strand
AGTATGGATCAATTATTATCTCCATTGGGCCCTGAAGAAGTTGAAGAGCTTAAAAAGAGCATAAAAACTATTAAAAATGACGTTAAATGCTTACAATCGTGAAATGGAGCGTAACGAGAGATTTTACACTTTAAATACTGAAAAAGTAGGATAACTCCAATCAAAGAATTAACGAGTTATTCTAATGTGTAAACTGGATAAATTGTCCCAGTTTAAAAAAAAATTTAGTAACTAACTAATTTGAGAAGTGTTTACTCACTTCGAAAGTTAAAACTTTTTTAAATTAATATTTTTCTATTTTTTAAGCTTGTTTTTTTTAATTGATGAGAAATTAATGGAGAAAACTAATATGAGTCAAAATAATGTTCACGTTAATAAATGGATGGATAGTGACGACTTTGGAATATAAATGGATAGCTATGTCAAACGTTTTTATAGCCTCTTTAATGGGAAGTGTAAATACATATATCATTTTGATAGCTATTCCTGCCATTTTCAACGGTATCCATATTGATCCTTTGAATTCGTTTCAGTATCTTTTGTGGATATTGGTAGTTTATGGTTTAGTGACTGCTACGCTGGTTTTAAGTTTTGGTAGGCTTTCCGATTTGTATGGTAGGGTAAAAATGTTCCGTTTGGGTTTTTTAATATTCACAATCGGTTCTATATTATTGTATTTAACACCATCCACAGGTGATGCAGGTGCGATTGAAATTATAGCTTTCAGGATAATACAGGCCGTAGGCAGTGCTTTATTCGCGTCAAATGGTGCTGCTATACTTACCGATGCGTTTCCATCAAATGAACGTGGAAAAGCACAGGGTATAAACGTAACTGCAGCAATTGCTGGAAATTTTATAGGTTTAGTCCTTGGAGGAGTACTGGCCGTATTTAATTGGAGGTATGTATTTCTGGTCAGTGTACCATTTGGGCTCATTGGAACAATATGGTCTTATTATAAACTAAAAGAGATATCTACAAGAGCCAAAAAAACTAAAATTGATGTATGGGGAAATCTTACGTATCTTCTGGGTGTTATCCTTCTATTAGTCGGAGTTACCTATGGATTAATACCTTATGGTAGTGATTCTATGGGATGGAGTAATCCATTGGTGATAGTATCCATGCTAACAGGATTATTATCGTTGATTCTGTTTTTATTCATTGAAAATCGGGTTGAATCACCTATGTTCAGGTTAGATTTATTTAAAAATAGAACATTTGCATATGGAAATTTATCAGCTTTGCTGGCTTCATTAAGTCGTGGTGGTTTGATGTTTATGCTCGTATTATTATTGCAGGGCATATGGCTGCCACTTCATGGTTTCAGTTATGAATCCGCCCCATTTTGGGCAGGTATTTATATGTTACCACTTACTGCGGGAATTGTTATCATGGGGCCGCTTTCTGGGATATTATCGGATAAATATGGTCCTCGTTGGATAGCTACAGGGGGAATGGTTATTGTAACATTATCTTTCCTACTTTTAGCAGTGCTTCCCTATAATTTTGGTTTATTAGAATTTGTACTTGTTGAGTTTATGATGGGTGTAGGGAGTGGAATGTTCAGTTCCCCTAACACTGCGGCTATAATGCTCTCAGTACCTTCGCAAGATAGAGGTGTAGCTTCAGGGATGATCTCCACTTTAAAAAATACTGCAAATATGGCTAGTATGGGTGTATTTTTCACTATAGTGATAATGGGAATAACTCTAAAATTTCCGGAAGCCATGACAGCTTCACTAACCAGTATAGGCGCTACTCAATTAGTCCCCGTGCTAAGTAACATTCCTCCCACATCAGCTTTATTTTCAGCCTTCTTAGGCTACAATCCAGTCAGTACTATACTGTCAAGCTTACCTGGATCAACTGTGGCAGCTATACCACATTCAACCTTAAGCACTTTAACAGGCATTACCTGGTTCCCTTCAACATTAGCAAACGCGTTTATGCCATCACTACAAACTTCATTCTATATTGGAGCACTGATATCTGCTATAGGGGTGGTATTATCAGCACTTCGAGGAAAAAGATACATACATGAGCAGGATTTCGTTGAAGTCAAGTCTGATGGAACTGAAAAACCTTTAGCACCTGAAATAAATGAAATTATTCGAGAGAAAACTGAGGATTTACAGGAATAACAGTAACTCCATTTCCAGAAACTCCTGATGTAAATCTTCAAGCAGGTCTTTAAAGTTATCCCTTATTTTTTTAACAATTTAATTTTTTCTTTTTATACTTCCTCAAGTGTCAATAGATCTTCACTGGCTGTTTAAATTATTTTTATTTCCATCAAAGAAATGGCTGCATACGTGAATTTATGAAAGGTAACCTAATCAAACTCCGGACATTCAATTCCTTCAAACTTTTGGATCTGTGATGCAATTTCAAATCGTTAAATTTATATATTAAATTCAACTTTTTCTATATTATACTACTAGAATATTCTAATATTAGAATATAAAAATGTAACATATACGTGAAATTATGTCTAGAATATCAGATATTGAAACAGCAATACTTGGACTACTTTATGAAAAACCGCAGTATGGTTACCAGCTTGAGAAAACTATAGAGTCATGGGGAATGCGTAACTGGACTCAAATAGGGTTCTCATCAATTTATTATGTCTTAAAAAAGCTGGAAAAGAAGGAACTAGTAACATCGAAACTGAAAAAGGTAGAAGGTAAGCCTTCTCGTAAGGTTTTCACCATAACTGATCTGGGGCGAGAAGTCATGCAAGAAAAACTCAAGGATCTCCTTTCATGGAATAAAAAGTTAATTTCACCCTTTGATCTTGGGATAGCCTACCTCAATTATCTTGAACCGCAGGAAATCATTGAATGTCTTGAAAATTACGTAAAATCTGCAGATGGCAGGATTAAATTCTTGGAAAGCTCGGTTAAAATGCAAAAAGAATTAAAAGCTCCTTACTATGTAATTGCCCTGTTCAGCAGACCTTTAGAGATCCTTAAAACTGAAATTAGATGGGTAGAACAACTTATTGAAACTATTAAAAAGGAAGAAAATCTTTAATTGGGTGGAAAAAATGGAAATAGCAGAAAAGAAACTTGGAAAAAGACAGATTGCATACGTAACATATAAAGGATCTTATGAGGAAGTTCCAGTTCTCATGGGGGAAATTGTGGGATTCATAATGGCCAAAGGACTGTCTATAATGGGGCCGCCATTTAGAGTATATTTTAACAGTCCTCAGGAAGTGCCAGTTGAGGAATTAATGTATGAAGTTGGAATGCCATTTGCTGGAGAAGCAGATGAAGAAGGTCGGGTAAAAATCAAAATGCTGCCTGAACAGCTTGTTCTTTCAACTGTTTATAAAGGCCCTTACAGTGGATGTGGAATGGCAATTGGTGCGCTGGCTGAATATGCCTACAAAAACGGATATGAAATTATTGGCCCCCCTATGGAAACCTACATTTCTGATCCTAATGAAACACCAGAAAGTGAACTTATAACTGAGATGTGCTTTCCAGTAATGAAAAAATAAATTGTTCACTTATTTTTTTTATAGGGAGATTTAGAAATGAATAAAAATTCTCTTGTAGCCCCTTGCGGAATGAATTGCAGCGTTTGCATGGCCTATTTAAGAGAAAAGAATAAATGTCCGGGTTGCAGGATGTTTAACGCAAGTGAACCCGTTACTATTGCTAGATGTAAAATCAAAAACTGTGAAGTTATTCAAAAAGATAAATCAGAGTTTTGTTTTGCTTGTGATGATTTTCCATGTAAAAATTTAAATCATCTGGACAAAAGGTACCGAACTAAATACAATATGAGCATGGTTGAAAATTTAGAGTATATTAAAAAGTGGGGCGTTGAAAAATTCTTAGAAAATGAAGATGTTAGATGGACCTGCTCTGAGTGTGGAGGTACCATTTGTGTTCATAAGGGTTACTGTTACAGCTGCGGAAAAATATATTGGAGGTTGAAGAAAATGACAAAAATAGACTTAAAAAAGGAAAATAAGGAGCTTTACGTTCCATCAATTAAGGAACCTTCCCTTGTAGACATTCCAAAAATGAAGTTTTTAATGATAGACGGTGAAGGAGACCCAAATACCTCGCAGGAATATAAGGATGCAATGGAAGCACTGTTTCCAGTATCTTACAAAGTTAAATTCATTTCTAAAAAAGATAAATCACAGGATTATGTGGTAATGCCACTTGAAGGGCTCTGGTGGGTTGAAAACATGGAGGACTTCAGTATACAAGATAAAAGCAGCTGGAAATGGACAGTAATGATAAGGCAGCCTGATTTTATAAGTAAAAGAATGATCGAGAATGCAATTGAAGAAGTCGAAAAAAAGAAGAATCCTGTAGCATTATCTAAAATAAGATTTGAAAGCCTGCATGAGGGATTGTCAGCTCAGATAATGCATATTGGTCCATTTTCTGAAGAAGGCCCAACAGTGGCGAAGCTGCATGCTTTTATTGAAGAAAAAGGCTACAA
Organism: Methanobacterium sp. UBA8; assembly: GCA_002509665.1. Classification (GTDB taxonomy): domain Archaea; phylum Methanobacteriota; class Methanobacteria; order Methanobacteriales; family Methanobacteriaceae; genus Methanobacterium_D. Next base: position 15,007 of record DADN01000082.1, on the reverse strand, counting down.
ATTCGACGGAAGTAATCCTGGTGAGAAACATCATGAGATATACATAAGTGACATGCGCAGAACAAAACCAGAAAGACTTAAAACTATCATAAGACAACNNCAACCTGTAAAATAAAAGAAGGGAATTAAATGAATAAAAATTTGAAAATAGTTTTATTTGGGTTTTTAGTATGGTTAATTCCATTTGCAGTATCTTTTTTTATTTATCCTCTTAAAACACCTATGTACTCTTTCTTTGAATCCATTATGAGTGTATTAATAGCTGTTGCTGCAATTATATTGTCTTATTTATACTTTAAGGATATCAAGACAAATTTTGTAATGGAAGGTATATTAACAGGTATTGTGTGGTTTATAATTGCGATAATAATAGATCTATTGATGTTCATGCCGGCAAGCCCTATGCATATGAATTTCACTGATTACATGATGACTGTAGGCATTAAATATTTAATCATACCTGTTGTAACGGTTGGAACTGGATATGTGGCTCAAAATAAGGCAAATGGGAGTTGATATCATGAATAAAAATGTAAAAATAATTAATTATGGGCTCTTGGTGTGGTTAATACCCTCTTTAATTACAGTTATTTTAGGTTCTTTTATAGCTGCCATGAACATTTTTGAGATTGTGTCTGCTGTAGCCATAGCTGTAACTGTGATAGTTTTTTCTTATTTATATCTAAAAGGTATAACTGAGAATTTCATTAAAGAAGGTCTTTTAATTGGAATAAGCTGGCTGATAATCAATATTGTTCTGGATATAATCTTGATTTTATTGGGGATTTCGCAATTAACCTTGAATAACTATGCAATGTATGTTGCACCTTTGTATGTCATTATTCCTGCCATAACCATTGGGTTAGGATTATACATGAATCAAAGAGTGAATGATGCAAATTAGGGGATTGAATAATGATAATCGATTCGCATGTACATCTGCACCCAACAGAAGAAGTTGGAAAGATGGTATTAGAAAAGATCGGATTACCTTATTACAGCTATGGTACTCCTGACGATTATTTAAAGGACATGGAAAACGCAGGTATAGATATGGGAGTGGTGGTAAGCTTTGCACCAGATAACCAGCTTAAAAACAATAATTTTTGGACAGTTGCAATCACCCGTCCTGGAAAAAATAAACCTGCCAAATATCCCACTTTAATTCCTTTCATATCGGTAAGCCCCACTATGAAAGGCCGTACAATGATTGGGGAACTTGAACATAAATACAAATGGGGAATGAAAGGTTTAAAATTTCATCCAGTGGCACAGGAATTTGCCCCTGACGATGAGCGGATGTGGCCAGTTTATGAGTGGATGACAAAGCATGATCTGCCTATTACAGCTCATTCTGGCTTCAATGTTGATGGGAAATCTATGTTCGGCGAATCTGAAAGATGGGTCCCTGTTTTAGAAGAATTCGGCGATCTTAAACTGATTCTAGCACATATGGGTGGTGGATCATGGGATACAACTATTGAAATAGCAGATAAATTTCCTCAGGTTATGTTTGACACTGCAATTGCAATTTCATATATAAACAGTCCAACTACACTGGATGATGATGGAGCTGTAGATCTAATAAGGACTATAGGGTCTGAAAGAATATTATTTGGCTCAGATTATCCCTGGATAAATCCAAAAAAAGATATTGAAAGAATTAATGGCCTAAATATATCGGACAATGATAAAAAACTTATACTGGGTGAGAATGCAGAAAGATTGTTCAATTTGAAATAAGGTTGTGTAAATATGACCAACTGGAAATCTTTTTTAAATACAGATCCAACAGAATGGCTTTTAGAGGAAAATAATCCTTCAGTTAGATATTTCACTCTTAGGGACATATTTGAAAAGCCAGATAATGATCCTGAAGTTAGGGAAGCCAAAGCAGACATTATGAAAACTGGAACTGTGCCTAAAATTTTAGCTAAACAGGAAGATGGAGGCTACTGGGGTATTCCTGATAATTTCTATTTAAGAGGCAAATATAAGGGAACTTCATGGCAGTTGATAATCCTCGCTGAACTTGGTGNNTTGGTGCAGATAGTGCAGACGAAAGAATTAAAAATACCTGTGAATTCATGCTTAAAAATTCCCAGGATCCTGAAAGCGGAGCTTTTTCATATATAAGTGATGATAATGGTGTTGGTGATGATGAAAGGATTTTACCATGTCTTACCGCTAACATGGTGTGGAGCCTTATTCGATTGGGGTATCTAGATGATGAAAGAGTTCAAAAAGCAGTTAAATGGCTCATAGCCCATCAGCGCTTTGATGATGAACCAGTAGAACTTTCTGAAGGATGGCAGTATAAGATATGGAAAAAGTGCTGGGGAAAGCGTACTTGCCACAGTATCATTGTAAAGTCTCTTAAGGCATTCAATGAAATTCCTGAAAATAAGAGAACACCAGAAATGGAAAATTGCATATCTAAATGTGCTGAGCATATGCTTAATCACAGCATTCATAAAAGAAGTCAACCTCCAGCTGAAGGCAGGTTTAAATGGTTGGAATTTGGTTTTCCATTGATGTGGAACATAGATGCCCTGGAAGTTTTAGGACTGCTTACTAAATTGGGGTATAAAGATGAAAGGATGCAGGAGGCCATGGATATAATGATTTCTAAACAAAATGGTGAAGGCAGATGGACACTGGAAAACACTTTCAACGGGCGCTTCCAGACAAGCATAGAACGGAAAGGAAAAGAAAGTAAATGGATCACTTTAAATGCTCTGAGAGTATTAAAGAGTTATTATAGGTAGCAGGTGGAATTTATGCAGTTTCAAGAAGTTATTACAGAATTGGAATCATTATCTAACCCTGAAGATGTGAAAGGAATGGCTAGGTTTGGAATAAAACATACCAAGACTTATGGTGTAAGAATGCCTGAGTTGAGGCGAATAGCTAAAACAGCAGGTAAAGACCATGATCTTGCAGAAAAATTGTGGAACGCGGGATATGGTGAAACAAAAATACTTGCAGGCTTGATTGAAGACCCAAAAATGGTTACGGAAATCCAAATGGAAAATTGGGCGGCCGGATTTGATTCGTGGGATGTGTGCGACCAGTGCTGTATAAATTTATTCCGTAAAACTCCTTTTGCTTACAAAAAAGTGTTTGAATGGAGTACTAGAGAAGAGGAGTTCGTAAAAAGGGCCGCATTTGCCATGATTGCAGTTCTGGCGGTGCATGATAAGAAGGCAGATGATAAAAAATTTGAAAAATTCTTTCCATTAATTATAAGAGAATCTGTGGACAACCGAAATTTTGTTAAAAAAGCTGTTAACTGGGCATTAAGGCAGATTGGAAAACGAAATATTAATTTAAACAAAAGATCCATTGAAGTTGCAGAAGAAATCAGTGCTGTTGATTCAAAAAGCGCTAAATGGATAGCAGCTGACGCAATCCGAGAACTGAAAAGTGAAAAAGTTCAAGAAAGAATTAAAAAGAAGTAAAGGATTTAGATTTCACCTATCAAGTTGGCCAGCTGCTCCAGATTTCGGACATTAAAGAGTTCTGCCCCTGCTTCTTCATAATAGGAAACGCAGCTGCCAAATTTATTCCACTGAATTCTTGGTTCTGGATTTAAAATTAACACTCTCTTTGATTTGTCTGCCATTTTTTGAATTAACTCTGCACTTCTAGGTTTTTCGGATATTTTAGGGCCCATCCAGTCCCTACAGTCAGTTAAGATAATCACATATGATTTATTATTTATGTTAGATTCTTCTAAGAAGCTTTTAAACGATGAAAACATGTTGGAGCATCGATTTACTTTTTTGTTTTTTTCCCTAACTTCCAATACTTTATCAGATGCCATTTCAATCGTCGGCTCATCAAGTGCCTCTGTAACTTCAATTATTTCATTATCATATTCAAATACCCTTGCCTTATTAAAAGCTTTTTGAGAAGCGTAAATAACGCCGAAAAACCAGTTGCTTACCCAATCACAGGAAGCGCTTATATCACTTAAGAAAAAGTGGTTCATTTTACTCAGCTTTGGTTTTTCATTAACCCTTTCTAGAAAAACTCCGCCGTATTTCATATTTTTTCTGATGGTTTTTCTAATATTGGTTTTTCCTTGAGATGATAATTTAAAGCGTCTTGAACGTTTAGTAACAATCTTTTTGCCAAGTTTTTGGCAGAGATCCATTATCTTTGGATATAATTGATTTAGGGCAATGTTATTTAGAAGGAGAAGGTCTGTAAAGCTCATTTTTTCAATATTTGAGTTTATATCATGTTGATTTAAAGTTTTAAGTACATCTTCTGTTTTATAACCGCTGTCTANNAGTCTTTGACTATTTGGTAAATTTTTTCCATTTCCTTCCTCAGAATTTCCAGATTTTTTATTCATATACATATTCTGTATTTCATTTGAAAGACAGGTTACAGCTTTATTCACTTTTCTAAATTCTTTAATTTCATCCGATTGCTGCCCTGCTACATCCTGCAAATTTGATGCAGCATTATTTAAGTCCCCTGATTCTTTAACTTCTACCTGTAATTTTTTTTGAAAAATTATATTGAAGATCATATCAAATTTTTCACGCTGATCTGACTCTTTAACATAAACACAGGCTAAAGCTTCTCTTAGGGTTTCCATATCATTATTAATTAAACTAGCAGATTTATAAGCTGTTTTTGTACTTCGCACACTTACAGGAATACCTGCAGCACGTAGAGAACTTGAAAATTCAATTATTTTATCCAGCATATCTATCAGGTTTTAAATTTTTAAAGCAAGAATTTAGAAGTGTCATAGAATTTTGTATGCAGTAAAAATTGGTTTTTGCGGGTTTTTATTTAGAAAAATATCTGAAACTTTGAACTTTCTCTTTATCCTCTTCATCCTTTAAAATAACTCCCAGAGTTTTTTCAAATGAATCATTATCCAGCTCTTTTTTATCCATAGCAAGCAATGTTTTAACCAGATCAACTGTAGCACGAACAGATGGCTTTTTGGTGAGTTTAAGCTTCCTTATTCTCTGCATAAGGTTAACTATTTCACTCACCGTTTCAGGGGGAGCTTCTGGTAAATGCATGTTTACGATTTCCTTTTCTCTTTGAGAGCTAGGATAATCAATATATAGGTGGAGGCAACGATCCTTTGTTTCATTTAAAAGCTGCCTTTGAGAGTTGGAGGTTATAACCATTAAAAGGTCGCTTTCAAGGTTAAACGTTCCAAGGTCATTTACTGTAATCTCTTTTTCTGCTAGAGCTTGAAGTAAGAAACTTTCAACTTCTTCATCTGCCTTATCAAGTTCATCTATCAAAATAACTGAAGGATTTTTATTTCTAAAAGCTGAAAGTAGTGATCTTTTTATAAAAAATTCTTCATTGAATATATCTGTACTCTGTTTTTCTATTCTGGCCATCTCTAAAAATAAGAGCTGTTTTTGATAATTCCATTCTCCCACAACCTGTTCAAAGGTTATTCCTTCATAGCACTGTATCCTGAAAAAATCTCTCTTTAGAGATCGGGCAAGTGCTTTTGCAAGTTCTGTTTTACCTGTGCCTGGAGGACCTTCAATTAAAATGGGCTTTTTNNNNTACTTATTTTCAATGAGAGATTCATTTATAGAATTTATATCCAAATCTTTCATATTCTCACTCCGAGATTACTTAAAAAATTCAATTCTGTAAATTTAAAAATTATATATGTCCCACATTATTAATACATTACATTATTTTAGTATGAAAATGCAGGATTAAAAATAGAGTTCGGGTAAAACGAATGATGATGAGTATGGAACCAAATCACGGATTTTTGAGGGCAACAATTTGTTTCAGGTCTACTAATTTCCATACCATAGTTCTATCTTCTTCCAGGATCAATTGAATTGATTTGTCTGGAGAGTGGCCTATAGCAGCTAGAGCTTTATTTGAGAGGTTTCTATCTTTGATCATTTTTATAAACATTTCTTTAATCTTTTTTTTATCCTTTTCATCCTCTACTTCAACTATACGTCCCTGAAGATTAGCAAATTTATAATCAGACATGTCTTCAGCATATTTTTCTATTTCAACAGCTACATGAGGGCTTCGATTAATCTCTCCAATTTTTTTACCGTACTTCGTTGACAGGAAATAAAGAAATTCTCCGTCAAAAATGTACATGAATGGGGTAATATACGGATAATCTTCTCCTTTAAATGCAATTCTGCTAATAAAATTTTGTTTAATTAACTCGTCATATTCTTTTTTATCCATAGGTGGAATTTTGATCATGTTCATGAAAACACCATATTATAATTATAAATTATATTATTAAAAAATTTTATGAAAGTATGCTGTTTGGGGCTGATAAATTAAACTTTGAAAAAAAATAAGAATTTTAAATGTTTTTAAGGGATATAAACCTGATTAATAGCATAAATATATTAAATTTAGCAAACTTTAACCGTGTTTAAACTCATTTACAGCTTTAATAACATTGTATGGATCATCTGAAATCACACTACTTCCATATAATTCCATAGCGCCAATATCTGCAGTTGGTTTAAAAATACTGCCCCTATCTACAATTCTTATAATGTATGGGAGAAATGTCTCGCCGAATGATGGACAAGAAATTACTAAATTAAAACTGTTTACTCCTAATTCATCGATATAGCATCGGAGTACTCTATAAATTGCTTCTTTTACATCATCACTTGTTGATGGATTATCTCTTGAGATAATTATGAATTCTTTTTCTTTAAGGGGGGTTAAACTTGCAAAACCATTTACATCACCATCTAATGCAAGCCCAAGTGCTTTGTGAGCGTTATATAAATCTTTGAAGTAATTCCTGCCATTTAACTGCATGTAGCTTCTAAAATTTTTGCTTAGAAATTGTGTTCTGGCATAATGAACACTTTTTGTCATTAAAACCTGTGCATGACCATGTATCTGAGAAGCACCTGCTTTTTGAAGACAGTTCCAGATAAAAAGTGGAGATACAAACTGTTTATCATGATTATTGGCTTTTTTAAACCATTTAAACCCAGTTTCTATATAGTCTGAGAGTTCTTCCTGTGTGAAATCAAGGGGGTTATGTTTTTTAAAAAATACCATGCTGTTCCATGCATCATATTTGGCAATATTTGCTCCAGTAATACAGTGTTTACCCTGAACTCTTCCAAATACATCCTCTGGAGTGTATTTTTCAGCCTGGCAAAAGTCGCAATTTTCCTTAGATTTTTCAATGTATTCCTGAACTTTTTCATGTTCTTTACTTCTCTCTTGAGGTTTCATTCCTGGCCTGATTGCCCTTAGAGAATTGAACAGAGATCCTTCACCTGTCCATTTGTTGTATGTTTTAACTATTTTTTGGGTTTGTATTCTTTCAATGACTTCATTTTTGGACTCTATGATCTTTCCAGATTCATCTTTATTTCCAAAATAGCTGCGAACTTTTTCCCCAAAAGAAGATGGGATTTTTAATTCTCCTGAAGCGCTTGAAACGTGAAAAATGCTGTTAAATAGTCTAAATGAGTCTCCATCCTCTTTTTTTAATTTATTTATATTTTCTTCAAGATCTAAAATAGAATTCATATTATTGCCTCATTTAACTAAAGGATACCCTGCCGCTTTCCAGGCGCGTATACTGCCCAGAACATTGGCAACTCCCATATAACCGTTATTTTTCAATATACTTGCTGCTATACTGGCTCTATTTCCTGTATCGCAGTATACAACAATATACTTATCTTTGGGGACTTCGCCAAGGCAGTACTGTAAATCTCCAACGTAGATGTGATATGCTCCTTCAATATATCCTTCCTCCCATTCTCTAAACTCTCTCACATCAAGAAGGAATGTAGATTCATCAGTTTGACGTTCTTTTAATTCATGTACAGACCATATATCTACTGTTTCTATTTCTTCTCCTTGGGTATACCAGCTGCTAAATCCACCAGCTAAATATCCAAATAGGTTATCGTATCCAAGTCTTATGAGGTATCTCATGATTTGATCGATGTATTCGTTATTTTCATCAATTATAGTAACTGGATCTTCATAATTGAGCATCCACCCTGCAAAATAGGTCAGCCCATGTTTCCAAATGTTTAATGTATCTGGGATATGCCCACCTGCATAACTTGCAGCCATTCTAACATCCACAACCTGGGTATCTTTCATGTGTTTTTTAAATTTATTTAGGCTTAATGGGTGTGGATATGGAAGTCTGCAGAGGATTGGAGCGCCATTTTTATTATATTCAACCATTTTATCAAAATAAGGTGCTTTAACCATTTTTTCATTTAATTTAAACTTAATAAAATCTTTTTTATCCATCCGAAGGGCATGATTAGTTTTCTTTTCATATCCTATAGTTGTAAATTCACTTTCACGAATATTTGCCCCGCATACAGAACCAGATCCATGTGCTGGATGAATGAGGACATGATCACCTAAAGGGAGGATCTTTTGAAAGAGGCTGTCATAAAGTTTTCCTGCCATTTCATGTACTTTATCTTCTCCATAAAGATCGGTTCTACCTACTTCTCCTGCAAAAAGTGCATCACCAGTAAAAATCATATATGCATCATTAGATACTTCTTTATCTGTGAGTATGATTGATATGCTCTCATCGGTATGTCCTGGTGTTTCAAGAATTTCTAATTCAACAGAACCTATATTAAATTTATCTCCTTCACTTACAGGGTTTCCATAGGCAAAATTTAGGTTTTTACCGTGATATATTCCAGCATTTACTCTTTTTGAAAGCTCACGTGAACCAATTACATAGTCTTCGTTGCAGTGAGTTTCGAATATGTGGGTTATTTCCATATCATGTTTTTTTGAATAATCTACATAAGAATCACAGTCTCTACGGGGATCTATGACTGCTGCTTCCCCTTTTGATCCTATAAAATAGGATTTATGTGCTATTCCTTCACTTTTGATTATTTCAAATATCATATTCTCATCCCTGATTTATTTTTATTATAATCTGTTAATAGGATATTTTGGGGCTATTTAGTTATAATGCGGCTGAAATCCACATTATTTTAAATGAATTCGAGCATTTTCTGTATGATTGTATTGTATTTTTATAATAAAAAACATATATAATTTATGCTCCTTTTTTACAGATATTAACTCTAAAAGAGAGAAAAATGAATTAATTCATTATTTAGAAGTTTAGATTTAGCTCAAGTGTTAAATTAGAATAGTTAATATTAAAATAAATGCACTGATTCTTTATTTGATATTTTATAATATTTTTTATTTTTTAAATAAAATAGTTGAAATTCGACTTATTATATTCATTACTGAAGCGGTTAAAAATGCAAAACCGGTTAAAAATAATATAAACGTCACAAAAATTGTAAATATGTCCATAACTCCTAAATTTTCCTCTAAACCCTTAATAGAAATTAGCAGTCCTGCAATCAAGAAAATAACCAGTGTTATTTTTAAATCGGGCTTCATCCTTATTATATTTGTAATACAAAATTATTAAACATTATTATTACATTTTATTATTTTTGGTCTCCTTATTAAATTAATGTAGGGCCTTTAAATTTCTGTTGATACTATTTTAAAATAGAATAAGCTGATTAAATAATATTATTTGCATATTTTGTTTTTTGCATGCCTGTGATGCTATTATTTGCTTTTATTTAATCAATCTATCAAAATATGAATTAAAACTATATATCTTTTCAAAAACAAATTATAATAAGGTTTATAATCTGTTTAATATGACAATACATTTAGCACATTTTTTATGGTAAAAACAAGACAAACTGCTGAGGTATATTATGGGAAATGTTATAGAAACTAAAGATATCACCAAACGATATGATGATTTCATTGCTGTGGATTCCATTAATCTTGAAGTTCCAAGAAATACAGTATATGGTGTATTAGGACCCAATGGGGCTGGAAAAACCACACTTATATCTATGCTATGTACAATACTACGTCCTACATCTGGGACTGCAATTGTAAATGGTTATGACATAGTAAAGCAGGCTAAAGAGGTTAGGAAATCTATAGGGATAGTATTCCAATCCCGAGCCCTCGACGATATTTTAACTGGTAGGGAACACCTTGAAATGCATGCTTCTCTTTATGGAGTGCCTAAAGATGTTAGGGAAGAGCGTATTGAAGAAATTTTAGAGCTTATATCTTTGGGAAAAAAAGTTGATGAATACATAAAAACGTACTCTGGAGGAATGAAGCGGCGACTTGAAATAGGTAGGGGACTTATACATCACCCTAAAGTGCTTTTTTTAGATGAACCTACCCTTGGATTGGACCCTCAAACCAGGGAAAATATTTGGGAGTATATTTACAATATGACTCAAACTCAGGATATTACTGTGCTTTTAACTACCCATTATATGGAAGAGGCAGATCAGCTGTGTGATGAGGTGGCTATTATAAATAAAGGCGAGATAATCACTTCGGATTCTCCAAGTAACCTTAAAAGAGAATTAAAAGCAGATACTATAACTCTCAAAGTTAATGATCCTGAAAAATTCGTGGAAAAAGCTAAAGAGCTGAAATTCGCCCGAGATATTTTCTTTACAGGCGGCGAAGTGAAAATAATGGTGGAGCGCGGTGAAAATTTAGTACCTGAAGTGGTAGAATTTGCAAGTTCCCATGGCATCCATATACAGTCTATAGAAGTAGAACACCCTAATCTGGAAGATGTCTTTATCAAGTATACTGGATCCAAAATAGTTGAGGGGGGACGATAATGCCTGAACTGGAAGGAATATATACTATTTGGCTCAGGGAAACTAAAAGGTACGTCAGATATCGCTCAAGAATTTTGACTTCAGTAGTAACTCCTCTACTCTGGCTTTTGATATTTGGAACGGGTTTAGGTTCTGCAATACGATTTGGGGGAATTAGTGGAGGATATCAGGCTTTCATTTATCCAGGTATCATTGGACAGACCATTCTATTTACCACTATATTTTCTGGATTATCTGTAATTATGGACAGACAGTATGGGTTCTTAAAAGAAATAATGGTGGCTCCAATATCTCGCCCATCCATTGTACTTGGTAAATCACTGGGTATTGGCACAGCGGCACTGATTCAGGGAGTTATATTACTGCTTCTGTCATTTGTAGTTGGAGTTCAAATGACAGTCATTGCATTCCTGGTCAGTATAGTGCTGATAATTATTATATCTCTTGGATTTGCGGGTTTAGGATTATTAATTGCTTCATTAACCGATAGTATGGAAGGGTTCAACCTGATAATGAGTTTCATAGTGCTGCCTATATTTCTGCTAAGCGGAGCTCTTTTCCCTGTAACGGGGCTTCCTACATGGCTTCAGTTTGCAGTATACCTGGATCCGCTTACTTATGGAGTAGACGCCATGCGGAGTGTTATTTTACATCAATCTGCGCTTCCTCTGGAGCTCAGTATACTGGTCATATCTGCATTTGCACTGTTGATGATTTTCGTGTCTGCTTATATGTTTACCAAAAGAGAACAGGGATTAATGTAATTATCAATTAAAAATAGTGCATAATCTATGGAATTATTCTCCTTTCCATTTTTTCAGTAATTCCATTGTGCGCATTAGTTTTTCTTTTTGCTTTTTAAAGGGATTATCACCATATTCTTTAACAATCAGGGGTTTATATTCATTTTTGGAATTATTTGAACCTTTCTCTCTGGCAACTTCCATAGCATGGTTTATTTTATAATTAAGGTCTCTTTTTAAATATTCCTTTTCTCTACGTTCTTTATTTTCTTTTAACATTTCCATTTGGAGAGTTACAAGATTTTTTTTATTGACTGCGTAGAATATTCCCTTTCCATCAGATTCTTCTGTATTATCGTCTGCAATATGTGAATTTTGTGACTCTCCGTACATGTATTCTTCGATTGTACTAAAATACTGAAGTTCATTACCGCACTCACATGTATGGAAATCCTTCATTTCGCGTTTGTCTTCAATTTCGTAGTAGAGATTACATTTATCGCAGATTAAATACGGCATAATGGCACCTTTTTGAGTAGATTGTATTAATATTACATGCTAACTGATAAAAAGTTTACTTATATCTAAATTAGATAACTGGAAATGATATGAAAATAGAATATAATTTGGATATTAATGAAAACCTCACAGTTACTTTTAAAGCTTAAAGAGTGTATGGAAAAATACAAACCGAAAATAAGGGATAACGGGAAAAAAGATTCTTTAAATCAAGCTATGTCCAGATATAATTTAGAGAATTTCAATAAGATATTAGACTCATCATGCAACGGATTGGACGAAGAAGTTGATGAAAAAAAATTAAAAGACCTTCAAAACAGGATTGATCACTATTTTAGTTTGTATGCGCCGGATGATGGAGACTTTAAAGAATTTATCAAGGCAATATCTATATATCTAACTTTCATAGCCAAAAAGCCATTACATCCTCAGGGAATTGTATTTTCAAATAGTGAGAGGGTATATAAAAAAGAGGGCGTTTATTACTGTACTGGAAAGCGTATTTTTATAAAGGATAAGCTGTCGTTGTGTAAATATTGTGTTTGTAAGGGAATAGATTAATCAAGTGATGAATAAAGTAATTTTATCCCCAATTTACTATTCAAATTCAATTATTCACAAGCCCTATCTTCTGATTCAATATACTCAAAACCTTCCTTTCTGCACCATTCATAGAGAGCTTCCGTAGCTCCCCTTGAAAGGCGGCCCTGTTTATCTCCATATTTAATTCTTGTAATTCTTCTAAATGCTATTTCTAACTCATCTGGAATACAAACTGTTATCGCGCCCATGAAAATCTCCTTCTTGTAACACTTTGAATATACTATATGATTAATGGCTAATAATTAAAGTAGTTCAATGTTGAATTAGTATGTTGTATATTGGGGTAGTTACTGTAGAATATATTGATAAAGTAAGGATTAATCTCTAAATTCGGGTAGAATTTCCCTCTCGCAGAATTCTATAAAACCTGTCTGGTCGGTACCTACATGCTGAATACACACATGGTCAAAACCTGCATCAACATATCTTTTAATCTCGTCTATGTGGTCTTGAGGATTGCTGCTGCAGACCATCTGTTCAGCGAGAATATCTTCGTTAATTATTCCTCCAAGCTGTTCAAAATGGGATGGCGTTGGTAGGTCTCCATTTAACTGGACTGTATTTGCTTTTATTGGCCAGTATTCATAAGCTGCATGTTTTGCTTCATTATCGTCTTCTGCCCAGCATACTGTGGCCTCACCATAACATGGCTTACCTTCTCCTCCTGACTCATTAAATTTTTTTGTTATACTTTCTTCAGGAGATTGTGCTATTAATCCGTCACCGCTTGTCCCTGCTAATTCCGATGCTATTTCTCCCTCAGCAGCTATATAAATGGGGGGTAGTTCTTCAGGTTTGGTATAGACCTTTGCATTTTCAACGGTATAATAGCAGCCGTTGTAATCTTGCAGCCCATCACACCCATTCCACAGAGTTCGAATTATATCTACAGCTTCTGCAAGCATATCAATTCTTGTGGGAGTTGGAGGCCATTCATCACCTAAAATATGTTCGCTTAAATTCTCTCCAGAGCCTACTCCAAGTATGAATCTTCCTGGAAGCATTGATGCGGCTGTAGCTGCAGCCTGGGCAATAATTGCAGGATGTATCCTGAATGTTGGACAGGTAACTCCTGTTGCAACAGGTATGCTTTCTGTTACCTGAGATATGCCACCAAGTGTACCCCAGACAAAAGGACTGTTACCTTCTTTATTTATCCATGGATGATAATGATCTGAAATCATTGCAAAATCAAATCCCGCATCTTCCGCTCTTTTAGCATTATGTATTAACTCTAATGGTGGGTACTTTTCACTACCCAGTTTATAGCCAATCTTAACCATTTTATATTTCCTCCACATTTTTAAGTTTTAATAGTTTTATGTAAAATAGTAATACTTATTCGTGGAGTAGTATTTATTTTTTTCAAACACGTTTTGAAAATTCGCTCTATAGGAGTAACAATATATTTAAAAAACAGTTTTTGTATTTGATTAAATTAGATGTAATACATTTGCGATTTAGTTAAATTTTCTTTTTTTTAGAAATTATGGTGTTTTATATAGTTACATATAGCTCAGGTGGTTGAAATAAGTACATCTCGAACATTTTTGAATTTAATTTTTTATTAATTAAATATTTGGTGAAGTTATTTCGGTCAATTCTAAATTTTTATGTTTTATTGGGCTTAATAATGGTGAATTTTACTTTTTATCTTAAAATATTAAGTTTTCACTAAAATTACATCCGAAAATTTTTGAATTTTAATATTTAAAAAGAGCTAGTTATAATAAATAATATAAATATAATAATTAGTACTAAAANNNGTATGTGAAGATACAGAAAAAATCCGTTATATGGCAAGTTACCTAACAGAGTTTCGTGTTGAAGTTCAATTTATCTGTGGTAGCTGTGGAAATATCTTTAGAAAAACAGTGGATACTGATGAGTGATTTCTTTATTATCTAATTCTTTGGAGAGGATGTTAAATGGGTTTGGGAGCTGTAATTGAAGGATTTATTATTGCAGTTGTAATAACCATATTTTTAGCTGTTATTGGAGTTAAATCAGTTTTTGGGNNGGGTTACCTATTTCTGTCATAGGCTTTCTCATTGCAGGGATTGTGGTAGGCTACATTGTGTATGGTGGAATTATTGATGGTTTAGTTAATGGTGCATTTATCGGTGTTATCGGTGCTATAATCTTGTGGGTATTAAGCTTGTTTAAAGGCCAAATTGCTGCATTTTCTGCGGAGCTATCCTCATATGTCGGGTTGGTTACAGTTCAAGAAGTTGTGGTAATAATAGTGGTTGGAGCTATCGGCGGCTTAATCGGAGGAATTATTGTCTATTTAACGGGAGCAGCACGGCCTGGGGGAAGACGTGGATGGCGAAGATGGTAATTAGGATAATTAAAGTTAACTTTATTTTTTGATTTGATTATGGGTTCTGAAATTTGGGATAAAATTGATGTAATCGCTCGAAAATCAAAGATTTT
>DADN01000281.1:15126-15365 GCA_002509665.1 Methanobacterium sp. UBA8 | reverse complement strand
ATGAGCTTTTAAAATTTAATTTTCATTTAAATTTATCTATTTTTCACTTTTTTAGACATACATGCTTCAATAACAAAAATTGATATCTAAAAATCTTTCTTTTTAAAATCATAATTTTAATGGGAGTATCTATTTTTTAAAATGAATACTGTTGTAATAATTAATATTGATTATAAAGAATTTCTAAAAACCTTCAAAAACAGAGTTTTTGATGTTTACGGAGCATAGCATGCAAATCT
>DADN01000281.1:0-15061 GCA_002509665.1 Methanobacterium sp. UBA8 | reverse complement strand
TCTCACGAAAATCTCCGATTTTCGATGATTTCGTAAACGTCAAACACAGGGTGTTAACAGCCTTTAAAATTGAGTTATGTTCTAAGTTATGACTTAATTACTATGAAAATATGGTCTTTCAATGATTTAATTATCCTGAAAGACATTAAAACCGTTAATATAATATATAAAATATATTGAAATTATTTATATAAATCAGCAAATGGGAATTAATCGAAATTCTCTATAAAAATTTAGTTAAAATGTATTTTTAATGGGGAAGAGGATAATATGGCAGATTATGGTATTACTGGCGTTAAATATAATAGTATCGGTAAATACATTGAATGGGTTAAAGTAGGTACATTCACAGGCAGCTCTTTTGGAATACGAGAAAACTGGCTGCGAACTAAAGTGATTTCAGAGTTTGAAAAAGGAAAGACTTTTATAACTGTCTTAAAGCAAGGGGATAGATTGAAAAAAGGGTTAGAGGTAAGTGTAATCACTGTGGATGGAAAAAAATATATCCGCACAGACAACGACGATAAAGCTTCTGACAGTTTAAAAGATATTCCTGAATTTCTATAATGGATAACTATTTGATAATTTATTAATTGCAATCTATTTTTTTAAAAATTTTAATAAAATTGAATTTAAAAATGAATTAATTTCATGCTTAAATTGTTGAAAATGATCTAATCATTCTTTTAAAGGCTCAAATTGATCTTTTCCAACTCCGCATATTGGGCAAAGCCAGTCATCAGGTAAATCTTCAAAAGAAGTACCTGCATCTATTCCGGACATAGTATCGCCTTCTTCAGGATTGTATATATAACCACATGGGATACATTCATATTTTTGCATTAATTAGCCTCCACTGTATTTTTTTGTTTATATTGTTTTAATTAATATTTAACCTTAATATAGATGAAAGAAAGTTGGATTGATCATTTAATTTAAATTATATCTTAATTTAATTTTTATTCTGTAAATTCCAAAGATTCATGGAAGTATGGGGCAAATACGTCGAAAAAATCAATAAGTTATAATCTAATGAGAAGTACATATTAAATACAAAAATGTATTTAATTCATAAATGATATCACAATATTGAGAGAATATGGAGAATTTAACGTGAAAAAATAATGAGTAAAACTGACAAACTACGTAAAATTGCAGAGGAAGAGCTGCAAAAGGCCAAAGAAGAAGGTCATATATCCTCAAATGTTTCTGAGCTGATGCATGAACTTCAAGTTCATGAGATAGAACTTCAAATGCAAAATGAAGAACTAAAAAAGTCTCAGGAAGAAATTTCAAGTCTTTATAGTCAGTATCATGAAATTTATGAATATGCTCCTGTAGGTTATTTTACATTAGATAAATATGGAATTATACGTAAAGTGAATGCTAAAGGTTCTGAATTACTTCAATTAAATAAAGATAAGATCATTGGGTGTGGTTTCAGTAGATTCATTTCAAAAAATGTTGAGAATAAATATTTTCATGCGCTGGCAAATGCAATTGATACAGATAAAATTCAGAATGTTGAACTCCAATTAAAGAGAGATAAAGAAGTATTTTATGTGTATATGGAAATTATAATTGCACATAGGCCTGATGAAATGTATCGCATAACTATAATTGATATCACTAGACGTAAGAAAGCTGAAAAAAAATTGGAATTAGCACATAAAAATCTTGAAAAACAAGTCACAGAGCAAACAACCGAACTTAAAAATACTATAAAAGAACTAAAAGAGGCCAATAATGAACTAAAGCAGTTTGCTTATGTGTCTTCTCATGATTTGCAAGAGCCTCTTAGAACCATTGCAAGCTTTACACAATTATTAAAAAGACGTTATAAAGGTAAGTTAGATAGTGATGCCGATGAGTTTATAGAGTATATTGTAGATGCTACATTACGTATGAAACAGCAAATTCTAGATTTACTTGAATTTTCGCAGGTCACAACTAGTAATAAAGGAGAATTTAAACTTGTAAATACTAATGATATGCTGAATAAAGCCATTAAAAACCTCTACATTTCAATTAAAAAATCTAATGCTGAAATAACATATGATAAACTTCCAAGTGTGGTGGGAAGCGAGGTTCAACTGCAAAGAGTATTTCAAAACCTTATTTCAAACGCCATACGGTTTAGAAGGTGTGAAGAGTCACTTAAAATTAATATATCTGCTTATAATGAAGAAGATAGAAATGAATATGTTTTTAGTGTAAAGGATAATGGTATTGGAATAGAAGAGCAATATTTTGACCGTATTTTTACAATTTTCCAGCGATTACATACAAGAGAAGAATATCATGGAACTGGAATTGGTCTTTCAATAATTAAAAGGATTATGGAGAGGCATAATGGCAGGATATGGGTTGAATCCGAATTTGGAAAAGGTTCTACTTTTTACTTCACGATTCCAATTAAATAAAAAAAGAATTTTAATTTATGTTTTAGTTGCAGCCCTAGCAGAACCAAACATGTTTCCAAAAAGTGTAGTAAATAATTTTTTTAAAGCAAGTCTGGTCTGTTTCAGTACAATAAGTTGAATTGATTGTGTGCAAACATGATAGTACATAGCCCCTTGCAGAATTTTAGAATTAATTACAGGTGCAAACAAGTACCTGGCATGAAGTCAAGTAAGATAAATTTTGATTTACTGCAGGCGCCGAACAAGTATTTTAAACTGATTCAATGTATCTGAAATTTGAATAGTTATAAAAAAAGAATAATCGAACTCTGCAGAGTTAGATAAAGTAATTGAAAATTTTAAGTTTGGAAATTGAATGATATGGGATAGTACACAACACATATAACTCATGGGTTCTCATTACGCTGGGGGAAATTTGGACTAATTTTGAGCTAAATAAATCTAAAACTATATAAAAAACTAAATTTAAATCATGAACTGTTGTAAAAAAAGCTTATCTAACAAAATTTACAGGTATGTTTTAAACTGGATAAGTAAAGTAATATAGAAAAATGAACATAATATTTAGACAGTTAATATTATTTAGAAGGTGGAAATTTATAAATATTGCCTATAAACAGATTAAAAACAGCCTGTACTGTAAAAAAACAATAATAAATTAATTTAAAAGCAATTAGGCATTGTTTTTTACTCTATTTAATATATGGGTTAACAAGGTATTTAAAATAAGTCGGAGGATAACCATGCGTAGCTTTGAAAAACTGACTTCCTTAAAGGATTACATTCCTTTAAAAAAAAGGGAAGCAGGTGGAAAGACTATAGGTCTTCTTGTTGATGGACCGAATATGCTAAGGAAAGAATTTAGCCTTAATCTTGATATTGTAAGAAAAATTGTAGCTGATTTTGGCGATATGAGGGTAGGTAAAGTCCTTTTAAACCAATATGCTTCGGATAAACTTATAGAAGCTATTGTAAATCAGGGATTTACTCCAGTTGTCGTTGCGGGTGATACTGATGTTTATATGGCTGTTGAAGGTATGGAATTGATTTATAATCCTAATATTGATGTTGTTGCTCTCATGACTCGTGACGCTGATTTTTTACCTATTATAAATAAAGCAAAGGAAAATGGGAAAGAAACAATTGTAATTGGAGTAGAGCCTGGATTCAGTGCTGCACTGCAGAATTCTGCAGACCATGCTATTGTATTAAAAGCTGAAAACAGGGGTAAATCTGATCATGACACAAGGGAAGAAAATGATTATTAAATCTCCTGTTGATGAAGTAAAAAAGAGAGAAAATTCTTTTAGAATCATTAATTCTATTTTGAAGCAAAGTGGAAGAAACGCGCTTTATGATTTAACGGGCCTTGCTGGGGGATTTAAATTGAGTCAAGAAGATTTAGATCTTCTTGAAACATATGCAGGCCCTGCNNGGTGAATTACAAAGTCTTGGAAAAGATCATCTGGGTGGAGAAAAGATTGTTGCATTTAATAGAACAACATCTGGAATTCTTGCAACTATTCTAGCTCTTGTATCAAGTGGTGACGAGGTTATCCATTATTTACCTAAATTTCCGTCTCACCCTTCTATTCCCAGAAGTACTGCTCTTGTAGGTGCTTCTTACAGAGAATTTGATAATCTAGATGAATTTGAAATTAAGGATAATACTTCTTTAGTTATTATAACAGGTTCTACAATGGACCATGATATCATAAAAGAAGATGAATTTTTGAAAATAATTGAGTTATCAAAATCAAGAAATATCCCCGTGTTTGTAGATGATGCATCTGGAGCAAGGCTAAGAACTGTATTATACAAACAGCCAAAAGCGATGGATATGGGTGCTGATCTGGTTATAACCAGCACCGATAAGTTAATGGATGGTCCAAGGGCAGGGCTTATGGCTGGAAAAGGCGAAATTGTAGATTTGATAAAATCTAAGGCGCATCAGTTTGGCCTTGAAGCTCAATCTGCAACTATTGTGGGAATAATAAGGGCAATTGAAAGCTTCAGCGGAGAAAGAATGCTTAATGCATTTGAAAAAAAGCATATGGTTTATGAAGCTGTAAAAAAAGGGATTAACAGTATTAAAGAAACTCCGACAGGCATAATGCTTTCAGCCGATGATTTGATAGATGAATTAAAGCAGAAAGGTGTTGAAACTGAATTCAGTCCGGCAGACGTTGCATGTGTTTTTGCAGCACTTCTCCTTAGGAACTATCATATAGTTACAATTCCTGCAGTTGGAATGCCTGGAGCGTCACCAACTATAAGGATAGATCTTGCAGCAAAAGATGCTGAACGCATTGATAAAGAATATATTGTTAAAGCATTCATTGAGACTTTTTCACATCTAAATGAAATTGTAAACTATAAAGATGCATGTGAATTAATTTTATACGAATATGACGCTTAATAGATACATGAATTAACATATTCATGTATGCATTACTTTTTTTTATATTACAATAATTTAAAATAAATTCAGGGGCTTAAATAAATATAAACACTCTAATTTGTATAAAATATTCCAAATTCCTGGATTTTATAGGGGTTACTGAAAAATCATGATTGAGATAGACGGATCACATGGTGAAGGTGGAGGGGCTCTTTTACGCATATCTGCAGCATTATCTGCTTTAACTCGGAATCCTATTCATATAACTAATATTCGTGCAAATAGGTCAAAACCTGGTTTAATGCCACAACATCTAAATGCTGTAAAAGCTGTTGCAGGCTTATCTAATGCACGTGTTGAGGGACTTGAAATAGAGTCAAAAGAACTATTTTTTTATCCTGAAGATGTAAGGGGTGGAACTTATAACATCGACATTAAAACTGCTGGAAGCGTTACTTTAGTTCTCCAGGCATTTATGATACCTGCTGTATTTGCAGATGCGCCTGTAAACATTAAAATACGAGGGGGTACAGATGTGAGGTGGTCTCCACCTGTAAATTATCTTCAACATGTTACTCTGCCTGTTTTAAAATCAATGGGATATAATGCAGAATTAGATATAGTTCGCAGGGGCCATTATCCTCGTGGAGGTGGTATTGTTAATGTTAAAATAAACCCTGTAAAGAAATTAAATCCAATTAATATCCACGAGTTAAAGGTAGATAAAATAAGGGGAATATCTCATGCTGTAAAACTGCCTGAACACGTTGCAGTAAGACAGGCTGAAAGTGCAGAAAAGGTTCTTAAAGCGAATGGATTTGATGCTGAGATTGAAATCGAACATTCTGATAACACATTGGGACCAGGATCTGGAATTGTTCTTTGGACTGAGGGAAATAGTCGAATTGGTGGAAGTTCTATTGGAGAAAGGGGATTAATGGCAGAAAAAGTCGGCCAAAAAGCGGCTGAAGAGCTTTTGTATCATATATCTCGTGGAGCTGCAGTTGATAAATATATAGGAGATCAAATTATCCCTTATATGACTATAGCTGGTAAATCCTGGGTAAAAACTGCAGAATTGACTTTGCATGCTGTTACTAATATATCTGTAACAGAGAAAATAATGGGCAAAAAATTTGATGTGGATGGAGAAGTAGGGAAAATTGCCATCATTAAGGTTGATTAAGTTGTAGTAGTGTATTTTATCAGGTAAATAATTTAAAAGTTGAATAATGAATTAATAATAATTTATTTTCGTGATTTTTAAATTTACATCAAATTTGACTGTTTAAGCAGCGAAATACTGCTTTGAATCTTGAAAGATATAAAATAAGTTTTATAAAGTCATTTATTGAATAAATCATAAGTTATTTATCTTAAAAAATTAGAGTAATTAACGAGGGTTGGAAATGAATATAGTTCGGAGGAATTATATTTAAAGAAACTGATATTAAATTCAGGGAAATTTTCTTGAAATCTCCAATAGGAATTCTATTTTATGATAATGAAGGTAAATTAATCGCTGCAAATCAATCAGCTAAGGATATAGCTGGAATTCCAGAATCCGAGGATGTAAGTGTAAATCTATTTAACAATCCAGATGTTGTTTCTAGGAAGGAAAAGCTGATTAGTGAAGGGGTAATTAAGTTTCAGTCTCGAATGAATTTTGAAAATATGAGGAAAGGGGGATATTATAATCCTGCCAGATCAGGAACCGCATATTTAGATTTTACTGTTTCTGTCGTTGATTCGGGGTATTTAGTGCAGATTCAGGATATTACTAAGCATAAAAATGCTGAAAATAAATTGAAAGAGTCAGAATCTTATTACCGAACTATTTTTGACAGTACTGGAACTGCATTTACAATTCTTGAAGAAGACACTACAATATCTCTGGCAAATACTGAGGCTGAAAAAATATGGGGATATTCTAAGGGTGAGATGGAAGGTAAGAAAAAATGGACAGAATTTGTAGTGGATAACGAAGATGTAAAAAGAATGATGGAATATCATAGATTAAGAAGGGAAAATGCTGATGCTGTTCCTCGAAAATATGAATTTATAGGTATTGATAAGCAAGGAAATGTTAAAAATATCATAGCAACTATTTCCATGATTCCAGGAACAAAAAAGAGTATTGCATCTCTTTTAGACATTACCAAACTTAAAAGAGCAGAAGAAGAATTACAAAAAGCCCATAAGAATTTAGAGTTAAAAGTCCAGAAACGAACCAAACAATTTAATGAATCTAATGAAGCATTAAGAAATGAAATTGAGGAACGTAAACAGGTGGAAGAAGCTCTTATTAAATCGAAAAGTTTCCTGGACAAAATTATAAATTCTATTGCAGATCCTGTTTTTGTGAAGGATGAACAGCATAGATGGATTATTTTAAACGATGCTTACTGCAAACTCATGGGCTATTCACGAGAAGAACTTCTGGGAAAATCCGATTATGATTTCTTTCCTTCTCATGAAGCGGATGTTTTCTGGGAGAAAGATGAAGAAGTGTTAAAAAATGGAGTGGAAAATGTTAATGAAGAAGAATTCACGGATTCTGAGGATAATGTGCATACTTTAGTAACTAAAAAGACATTATACTCAGATATTTCTGGAAAAAAATATATAGTGGCAAGTATTAAAGATATAACTGAGCTTAAACAGGTTGAAGATGAATTACGCCAGAATGAAAGGAAATTAAAGTTAGCTATGGATATGGCTAAATTAGCGTACTGGGAGTATGATGTCAGTTCAGACTTGTTTACTTTTGATGATAGATTTTATAAGTTGTATGGTACCACTGCTGACCAGGAAGGAGGATTACAAATGTCCCCTGAAGAATACGCTCGAAAATTTATTCCTCCTGAAGAATCATACATGGTAAAAGAAGAAATAGCTAGGGCTTTAGAGACAGATGATCCTGACTTTTTTGAGCAGGTTGAACACACAATTCTAAGGACTGACGGTGAAAAACGTTTTATTATAGTCCGTTATGGAATTATAAAGAATGCCGAAGGCAGAACTATCAAAACTTATGGTGCAAATCAGGATATTACAGAACTCAAAATGGCAGAAAAAGAGCTAAGAGAGAGTGAACTAAAGTACAGGACTCTTTTCAATTCTTCACCAGATTCCACAATCCTTATAGGAATCAATGGCAATTTGATGGATGTAAATTCTGCAGCACAGGAAGTTACAGGGTTATCTAAGGAAGATTTAATTGGTAAAAATTTTACAGAATTGAACTTGTTGCTTGATGAGGAAATGTCATTGCATATAGAAAAAGTTTCTCAGGTTTTGACAGGAAAGAGTCTAAAGCCATATGAATCAAGATTTATTGACCGAAATGGCAAAGTTCGCTATGCTGAAACATATTTAAAAGCATTAAAGAAGGATGATGAAATATTTGCTTTTAATGTGATTGCTCATGATATTACAGAACGTAAAAAAGCAGAAGAGAAATTAAAAGAGATAATAGATGAGTTGGAACGTTCTAATTATGAACTTCAGCAGTTTGCTTATATTACTTCTCATGATTTACAGGAGCCGCTTAGAACCATTGCAAGCTTCACCCAACTTCTAGAAAGACGTTATAAAAATAAACTTGATGATGATGCAGATGAGTTCATTGATTATATTGTTGAAGCATCGATACGGATGAAGCAGATGATTCTTGATTTACTTGAATATTCGAGGTTAACAAGGGTAGAGAAAAGATGTCAACCATTAAAAATTGAAGATATGCTTCTTGATATTTTTGATAATCTGAATTTCTTAATTAGGGAGAATAATGCTCAAATTACCTATGGGGCACTCCCTATTGTATTTGCAGATGAAGGTCAGCTCTTTCGGGTATTTCAAAATCTAATTGAAAATGCTATAAAGTTTAAAAAAGAAAATGAAGACCCTAAAATACATATTTCTGCATATTTTGACCAAAAAAATAAAGAACATGTTTTTAGTGTGTCTGATAATGGTATTGGAATTGAAGATCAATATTTTAACCGTATATTTTCACTGTTCCAGAGGTTACATACAAAAGAAGAATATGAAGGAACTGGAATTGGATTATCAATCTCTAAAAGGATTATTGAAAGCCATGGAGGTAGAATGTGGGTTGAATCAGAATATGGTGCTGGATCAACATTTTATTTCACTCTCATGGATAAGCCCTAATATTTTTTCGTGTTTACTCTGATTTGGCTTAAATTTTTTGTCCTTTTATCATAAGAGTTATATATGATCTAATAACAAATATAATACTCATGAAATCCGATGTTAAACCCCAGATACTTGGAATAATAGCAATAATCTTCGGTATACTTATACTAATATTCCCCCCGTTGCTCAGTTATCTAGTTGGGATTTTCCTCATAGCTTACGGGATATTGGAAGTTATTAAATAGCACGGAAACATAAGATAATTTTATACTCTTATTTTTTATTTTTAAGATTAAATAACATTCATTATCATCTCAAGTGCTTCACCTGGTTCTAATATTCCTGCACGTGTTTCCCTTAACACCCTTTGTATGGAAAATTTTCTCATGTGCGGATATTTTTTATGCACTTCATTTATAAGTGGGCAGCCGTAACCTCCTTTTTTAAAAACATCATATTTGGATGCCACATTTTTTATCTCACCCTTTGAAACAGAGAGCATTGCAGGTAAATTTATTTTTATAAGATCTTCACCTACAACAATGGATTGATTTCCAGTTGATAATAGATCTCCATAGATTAAAAATTCCATTTTATTCTCTTTTGCATAATCTAAAACAGCTTCTTCAATGACTTTGGAGCATCTTCCGCATGGGTGAAATCTACCTTCAAGAGAGTCCTTAATTATGTCATCCATTTCAACGTTTACATATACATGTTTTACATTAAGTTTAGTACTTAGAGCTTCTACATTCTTCTGGAAATATTTTGGAAGAATTATATTTCCGGGGTTGACAGTAACTGCAATGGGGTTAAATCCCATAAGCTTAGTTATAATAAGTGAAAAACTGCTGTCTACTCCTCCAGATAGTGCCACAACTGCTCTGTTATTTTTAGACTCTTCAACATTCCAATTTTCTAAAACAGAATTAAAATCATTTATATTTTCTATTCTCAGGTTTAAGAGGCGGTATAAATTTTCGAGGGGAGTGTAATCTGCTAGTTTTACAGTTTTTAATGTCTCACCTAACTTTTCAAGTGTCAATTTCATTTTATATTCTCTAAGTAAGATATCTGGATAAGCTTCTACATGGATAGAATTAATACATAACTCTTCTTTAAGTTTTCCAACAACCCATCCTCCTTTTCCTATTACTATAGATTTTTCAGGCCTATCTGCCGCTATAATGAGCATAACACTGCTATTTTCATCAAATATTATATCTTTAATGGCAGGCTTCACATTTTCATGGCCTATCTCTTCCCTTATTCTACATATCCTGTTTATTATATCTTCTTTTTCGAATTTCAAGCTTACCCTCCAGTAATGTATGTGTAATCTTAAGAGAATTTCTATTAACCTCATTTCGATATGACTATGATTATTTCTGAACGATTTCTAATTAATGATTTCAGACGTTTATATTGAAAAATACAGTCCTTGAACCTGTTTTAATATTATTAATTATCATAAAACTTATATCGCATCTCTATTTTAAGGGCCGTCGAAAAATCTCTGATTTTTTAAGGTTCTGCATGTTTTTAGAACTTCTCTTAAGTTTAAATATGTCAGGATAATTTTGTTTAACTTATTTAATGCACTGCTATGTTATATATGTATGAATTAATCTGTTAAAAGCAGTATTCAAATCTATAAATTGAAAATTATCTATTTTAAAGTGATATAAATGATACAAAAACTTACTAATAACTTTTTAATTGAAATAAAATGGAAATATAGGTTTTAACAGCTTAAATATATATTTATCTGCTTTTTTAAATAATTAGCACATTATTAACTATTTAATTACGTAATAAAAATTATTTATTATATATTTATATAATAGTTATGATAAATATTTAATTCCCTAAAGATTGCAGGTCTTAGAACCAAAAATTTTCAGCATATCATTTATTCTGACACTTCAATAATTTTATCTTAATTTACCGGTCCTATTTATGCAGAAAAACAAAACGCAGCTATTTTTTTTAAATATACGCGTTTTTAAGCTTTATATTTAAATTATATAATTTTTTGTATAATCTGAGCTAAAGGATCTGCAAACATGTTTAAAAGTAAATAAAACTGATTGCGGTGTAAATCTACAACTGAAACTTTATTATCTCAGTAGTAAGGAGGAAAATCATGCCAATATTTAAAGATTTATGGGGGGAGAAAAGAGGCTTGAAAAGCTTTTTTTTAGGGTCTCCTAATCCAAATGAAAATTTTGGAAATCGAAACAGCCCAACAATTGGGGTAAATTATAAGCGAGGAAGTAAATCTCCAGTAATTGGCAAAAATTCTGTTATCCGCTCAAATACAGTTATATACAATGATGTTAAGATTGGAAATAATTTTAAAACTGGACATAATGTTTTAATTCGAGAAAAAACCGCTATGGGCAACAATGTTCTGGTTGGAACCAATGCAGTTATTGAGGGAAACTGCAAAATAGGGAGTGATGTTAGTATTCAATCAAATGTTTACGTACCTACAGACACTATAATAGAAGATTATGTCTTTATTGGTCCATGTGCATGTTTTACTAATGATAGATATCCTATAAGAGTTGATTATGAACTTAAAGGCCCTGTTATAAGGCAGGGTGCTTCAATTGGGGCAAATTCGACATTTTTATCAGGTGTTGAAGTTGGAGAAGGTGCCATGGTTGCAGCAGGTGCAATTGTAACGCGGGATGTGCCTCCTTTTTATCTTGCAATCGGCGCTCCAGCAAGGTTAAGGCCTCTTCCACCACAGTTCAACGTTTTAAATAAAATTAAATAAAAATATGTATTTTTTTAAAGTTTGCGGTTTTTCAGGCTTTCAAAAAAACCTTTGAATTTAGAAAAAAAAATTTGATATAAAAAATTAATTATTTTGAATTAATTTAGATATCGGTTTTTACTTTAACTTTCATGGGCTGTATTTCTTTATTTTCTTTATCTTCTTTATCTTTTTCTTTAAAGAGTTCAGAAATACCTGCTATTGACCCTAAAACTCCTGAAGTTTCAAGAGGCAGGAATATTTTAGTTGCTTTTCCGTCTGCAACATTTTGAAGTGCTTCCATATATTTAATGGCTAAAAGGTCATTTGTAGGATTTCCTTCATGTATCGCATTGTATACTGTAAGTATGGCTTTTCCTTCACCTTCTGCAATTGCTATTTCCTGATATTTATCAGCGTCTGCAACTGTTTTAATAGCTTCTGCCTTACCTTCAGCTTCAAGAATAGCTGCCTGTTTATCTCCTTCTGCTCTTTTAATTTCAGATTGTTTATATCCTTCAGCTTCGAGAATTGCAGCCCTTTTCATCCTTTCGGCTTTCATCTGCTTGGACATGGCCTCTACAATATCCTTTGGAGGTTCAATTTTTTGAATTTCAACACGGACAACTCGTGTACCCCATTTATCGGTTGCAAGGTCTAAAACTTCTCTTAACTGTGAATTTATTTGCTCACGAGAAGTAAGTGTTTGATCAAGTTCTAAATCACCAATTATATTCCTTAAATTGGTCTGTGCAAGTTTAGTAATAGCCTGATAAAAATTAACGACGTTGTAAACAGCATTAAATGGATCTACAACTTCATAAAAGATTACACAGTCCACAACAACAACAGTGTTATCTTTGGTTATAACTTCCTGTGGAGGGACATCAACCACCTGTTCCCTTAAATCAACTTTTCTAATAGTCTCTACGAATGGAAAAACTATTACAAGCCCACTTTCAACAGTCCTGTTGTATTTACCGAGTCTTTCAACCACTCCTTTCTCATAAGGCCTTAAAGTTTTGACACCTTTAAATGCCACAACCAGTAAGACCAGAATAATCAAAATTGCCAAAAATAAATCCATTTTAACTCTCCTTTCTATTTTTTTTAAGCGTGTACTACTATCATGTTAAAATAATGGATTATTATTTATTAATCTTTTGATCAATGTATTGATTTTGCGATATGATAAATTATAAGAATTTAAAACATGCAAAAANNGAAGGTTTTTGATGCTCCAAAAATCCTACAGATTTTTGAGAGATTTTTCGACGGCATGCAAAAATGTAGTTTTTGCAGTTGCGAAATGTAAAATTTCGCAAATGTCAAAATTGAAATTTTGACAACAATTTCTTTACAAAAAATTAAACTGTGAATGATTTTCAGGTTATGCTGCTGGTTTCACAATGAGTTTTACGCCTTCTATTTTTTCAACTAGAACGGAGGTCCCTTCTTTTATTTCCTGATTAGATACTGCTCTCCATGTATCTCCACTAATTCTTACAACTCCTCCATTTTTTAGGGATATATCTTCAATTACCACTCCTTTTTCACCTATTAGTCTGTCTGAAGCTGCTTTTTTAGTTGGCATGCCTTGTGTAATTTTTTTAGCAAAGGGTCTTGAGAGGGTAAGAAGGATTATGGATACTAAAATGAATGCAATAAATTGGGTGGTTTCAGAAAATCCAAGATAGCTGAGAACTGCGGCTGTTGATGCTCCAACTCCAAACCATAAAATGAAAAATCCTGCGGTTATCAATTCTCCAATAAAACATATAGCTGCTATTAAAATCCATATTTGTAAACTCATCATAAAAATGCCTCTTTTATAGATTGATATTATTTGTCTATTTGAATTTAATGTTCAATCCATATAAAAATAGTTATGGGATAATAATTGAATGATTTGAATTTAGAATTAGTTCATAATTACTTTAAAAGTAATTATAAAAATTAATGGATTAAGCTCCATAAATAAAAAAAAGGTTTTTAATCNNGCTCCATAAATAAAAAAAGGTTTCTAATCATATTATCTTTCATATCTTCCCATTAATTGTCCTTCATCCAGAACATCTTTTTCTAAAGCCCTTAAAAACTCTTCTCTTTTAACTTTAGGATCTAGATTTAAAGTGGTATCAATTGCATAAATTCTGAAGAAGTATCTGTGTTATTTGCCTTCGGGAGGGCATGGATCGCCATAACCAGCGTATCCAAAGTCATTTATCCTCTGTATCATGCCTCTTTCAAGATGTTCTTTATTTTCTAGTTCTGCAGAAAGTCCCATGACATCTGGATGTATGTTAAAAATAATCCAGGGGGTCCATGTTTTCATAGGTGCGTCTGGATCTTCACATAAAATAGCGAAACTCCTGGTGCGCTCGGGTAACGAATTCCATCGAAGCGGGGGAGGGTGAAATAGTTATATCATCGCAGGTATGTCTTGTTGGTATTACATCTTCTTTCTCAAAAACATCACTCATAAGATTAATTCCCATATTATTCTCCCTAATCTATTTATTGTCAGTAAATTACCATTAATTCTTTTTTTACTTAAAATAATCTATCTATGTATTATATATAAAACTTTTAGACCTTTAATTTTTTAATTCTTTTATTATCATTTATGCTCTATTTTTTTTTATTTGATTCTCTTCTTTGAAAGAATATTGATGAGTAAAAGTTCATAGAATATGCGGCTATATTTTCATTTTTATCAATATTTATTGGTATTAGATATTTAATATTATTTTATAAATAATTAGTATTAAATACCTTTATTATATACACTAAATGTGTACTAAATGTGGTATTATCATTCCTATTTTTAAAATGATTAAATTCTACTCCTTAAACTAGTAATAAGATATATTTTTTAGAAATTATTACTTTAAAAACCTTATCTGCACTTTTTTTTCAAGAGGAAACCTTTGTTTTGAAGTTCATTTTGACCTTGAAATTAGCCATGATTTTCAAATATGATATTAGATTTTTTTTACAATCCTCATCAAAAACTGAAAGTAAGTTATCGCACGTCTTTGATTATGGATTTAATTCAAGTCACAATTCAAATAAGAATTATTCAAACTCAATAGAATCGACAAATTTAAATACTATGGAGTACTAATAAAAGAATGAGGTGATATGTATGACTGAATTACCAATTGCTCCAGTTGGAAGAATCATAAAAAATGCTGGTGCTCAAAGAATAAGTGATGATGCAAGGGACGAATTGACAAAAGTATTGGAAGAAATGGGTGAAGAAATAGCTTCAGAAGCTGTTAAACTTGCAAAACACGCTGGAAGAAAAAC